>NZ_JBFBFP010000003.1:33507-339306 GCF_040684275.1 Streptomyces sp. NPDC091371 | reverse complement strand
GGCGCGGCGGGGGGGGTCCCGGGGTCTGGGGGGTGTGCGGTTCGGCCCCGTGGGGGTTATCCGGGGCTAAAAAAACCCCCCCCGCCAACCCGCCCGGGCCCCCCCCCCCCCCCCGGGGGGGCCGGGGCCGTCTCAGTCGCCTACTCGGGGAACTCGCCGGCCATCGCGGCGGCGATCCGCAGGTACGGGCGCGCCTCGGCGGCCCGGCCCTGCCGCTCCAGGGTGCGGCCGAGCATCAGCTGCGCGTAGTCCTCCACCGGCCAGCGCTCCAGTATGGAACGCAGCTCCTGCTCGGCGCGCGAGAGCTGGGCGGAGTGGTAGTAGGCGCGGGCGAGCAGCAGCCGCGGCGCGAGCTGCTCGGGCGCCTCGCCCGCCAGCGGCTCCAGGACGCGGGCGGCCGTCGCGTACTCCTTGGCGTCGAAGAACAGCCCGGCGCGGGCCCAGCGCTCGGCGGCGGTGCCGTGCTCCAGGTAGGCCGTCGGCCCGCCCGCCATCGCCGTCATCGCCTCCATTGCCTCCATGGCAACCCTTCCAGCACTCGGGTGGTGTGTACGAAGCCTCCAACACGCTCCAGCGGTGGAAGATTCCACCCCACACGGGCGTCGCCGCGCGGCTAGGTTGTCCGTATGAGCAATCTCGATCGCCAGCCCGCTCTCTCCACCTGCGGCGGCCGCGGCTTCGTCGTGGCCGAACCGGTGCGCGAACTCCTCAGCCCGCGGACCGTCAAGCTCGGGGAGACCCACGAGGTCCGCCGACTCCTGCCGAACCTGGGCCGTCGCATGGTCGGCGCCTGGTGCTTCGTGGACCACTACGGCCCGGACGACATCGCGGACGAGCCCGGCATGCAGATCGCTCCGCATCCGCACTCCGGCCTCCAGACGGTGAGCTGGCTCCACGAGGGCGAGGTCCTGCACCGCGACAGCGTCGGCAGCCTCGCCACGATCCGCCCCCGCGAACTGGGCCTGATGACCTCCGGCCGCGGCATCTCCCACTCGGAGGAGAGCCCGCGCCCGCACGCCCGCTTCCTGCACGGCGCGCAGCTGTGGGTTGCCCTCCCCGACGCCCGCCGCGACGTGGATCCGCACTTCCAGCACCACGCGGACCTCCCGCAGGTGACGGCCCCCGGCCTGACGGCGACGGTCATCCTGGGCACCCTGGACACGGCGACCTCGCCCGGCACGGCGTACACGCCGATCGTCGGCGCGGACCTGGCCCTCGCGGCGGGCACGGAAACCCGGCTCCCGCTGGACCCGGACTTCGAGTACGCGGTCCTGTCGATGTCGGGCGAGGCCCACGTGGACGGCGTCCCGGTCCTCCCGGGCTCGATGCTCTACCTGGGCTGCGGCCGCACCGAACTCCCCCTGCGGGCCGCCTCGGATGCCGGCCTGATGCTGCTGGGCGGCGAGCCGTTCGAGGAGGAGATCGTCATGTTCTGGAACTGGATCGGCCGCTCCAACGAGGAGATCGTACAGGCGCGCAAGGACTGGATGGAGGGCACCCGCTACGGCGAGGTAAAGGGCTACGACGGCCCCCCGATCCCCGCTCCGCAACTCCCGCCGGTGCCCCTGAAAGCACGCGGGCGGGTGCGCTGACCCGCATGTTTTCAGATCGAGCCGATCGGCTCGAGATCAGCCGGAGCGAAGGTGGCGCCCCGCGGAGATCGTTCCGGAGGGGCTCGCGGCAGGGGTTCCCGGAAGCTGATTCCGCGGCTCCGTGCTTTCCCATGTGTGACCTGGTGGGGTCAGCTTTGCCAGGACCAATGCTGACCCAATGCTGACTTTGGTGATAGTTCGTCAGGTTCGCTGGTGTCCCGCCATGAGGCTCTCGGTGGCGTTCGAGGCCCGGCGCTGCTCGGTACAGCACGTTGTACCGAGCAGCGGATCTGGCGGGGCGCTGGGGTCAGGCGGCGTCGCTCGCGGCGGACGGCCGCCTCGGCGGGCCGAACGTGGAGTCGAAGGCGGCCGTCGTTGCCGGTGAGGGCCTGGCAGTACTTCAAGCTGGCCCAGTGCTCGGCGAGCCCACGCCCGGCGCCCTGACGGGCGAGGACGTTGGCCCGACCAAGGGAGTGCAGTCGCGGCCCTGGTGGCGTTCCTCGTGGGCCCCTCCGCGTCGTTCATCACTGGGCAATCCGTCCACGTCGATGACGGCTGGCTGCTGCACTGAGACCGTCAACAAGCAAGGAGACAGACCGAAATGATCGAACGAGTCCGCGCCGTCCTCGTCACCGCTGACGACACGATGCTGGTCATCCGTCGTACCAAGCCCGGCATCCCCGCGTACTGGGTCCTGCCCGGCGGTGGCGTCGAACCCAGCGATGAGTCGAGGGAGGCCGCCCTTCACCGTGAGATCCACGAGGAGATTGCGGGGAAGGCCGACATCGTCCGACTCCTTCACACGATGGAGTCCGAGGGCGAGCGTCAGCTCTTCTACATCGCCCGCATCGCCACCTGGTCTTTCGAGGACCGCTCCGGGCCCGAGTTCAGTGCCGAGGGCCGCGGCGAATACGCGTTGGAGGAGATTCCGCTGACCGTCGAGGGGCTCGACGGAATCGACCTCAAGCCCGAGGAGATCACCCACGTCCTCCGGGGCGCCATCGGCGCCGGCACCGTTCGGGCACAGGCTGCGAAGTAGCCGTCCGGTTCTGTGGACTTGCCGTCGGGACCGACGCCGAAGTGCATCGGCCCTGACGGCGCCTACGGCGTGCTGCTGCTGGTTGCTGTGAGCTGCTCGGGTTGGGCACTGTCCGGAAGTAGCTCAAGGACGTCTTCCGTCAGAGCCCGCTGCTGGCCGCGAACCGCAGGGAGAACGACGCCGAGCACTCCTGGCACCTCGCCCTGATGACCCTGGTACTCGCCGAATACGCGGACGAGCCCATCGACACGAGCAAGGTCCTCGCCCTTGTCGTCCTCCACGACCTGGTGGAGATTTACGCCGGAGACACCTTCCTGTACGACAATGAGGCCGCTGCCGACCAGGAAGCACGGGAACAACAGGCAGCAGACAAGCTGTTCGCCCTCCTGCCGGCCGACCAGCAGGACCACTTCCGGTCCCTGTGGGACGAGTTCGAGGAGCGCAGCACCCCCGAGGCGCGCTTCGCCAAGGCCATGGACCGGCTCCAGCCGCTGCTCCTGAACTACGGTAACCGCGGCGGGACTTGGCGCACTCCAGGAGTCACCGAGCAGGACGTACTCGCCCGCAAGTCCGTGATCAAGGACGCCTCCGCAGACCTCTGGCAGTACGCGCAGGACCTGATCCACACAGGAGCCGCCAACGGCTGGGTCCCCCGCGCCCATCCCGGCGCCTGACGTGCCGCCGGACGCCGTGGCGGGGAAGGCGTACCCATCGGCCGGTCAGGTGCGGCCGGCCGGTCAGGCCGGCCGCCGGCGACTCTCCTGGCCGGCCCTCCCAGCGCGTCGGAGACTTCTAGAGGTCGGCCTGGCGAACCACGCGGTAGCGGAGGTAGACGACGTTCGAGCTGAAGGTGCGGGTCTCGACGAGTTCGAGATCCACCCGGCGCTCGTCCCGCGGAAAGAACGGAATGCCACCGCCGACCAGTACCGGGTAGACCACGGCCTGGTACTCGTCGATCAGACCCAACCCGGCCGCCTCGGCGGCGAGGGTCGCCCCGCCGATCGCGATGTCGCCCTCTCCCGGCTCGGCTCGCAACCGCTCGATCTCCTCCGCCAGGCCGCCGGAGGCCAGGCGGGCATGGCCCTGCACCGTCGACAGCGTCTTGGAGAACACCACCTTCGGGAGCGGGTTCCAGAGCGAGGCCCACTCCAGTTCGGGGGCGCCGAGCGATGGATCCTCGTCGGCGTTCTCCCAGTACAGCATCGTCTCGTAGAGCCGTCGTCCCAGCAGGTGGACGCCGACCCCGCGGATCTCGTCGATCCAGAAACGGAAGACCTCTGAGTCGGGCGTCGTCCAGTCGAAGCCGCCGTCCGGCCCGACGATGTAGCCGTCTAGGGAGACATTCATCGAGTAGGTCACGCTGCGCATCGGAAATCCTCCTCGGGAACGGGATTCGACCCTACGGCCGCCGGACGCCGCAGGACTCGTCACGGCTCGCAGGAAGGCCTCGTTGATTCACCGGCTTTCGCCCGACGCATATCTCCCCCGCAGGGGGGAGGAATAGCTTGTGCCCTGGGTGGATGCGTGGAGCACTTGTCCTTCGGCAGGGTAATGACATGCGTCGAAGCACCGAATCCAGCATGTCGTACATCAGCCCCCCGCTGACCGTCAGGCGGGTGGCGATCGCGGGTGCCATCGGCTGCCTTCCCTATGTGGCGATGAAGGAGTACTGGTCATGGGGTGGAACGGCGGGCAAACCAGTCGGCATGAGTATCGCCGAGGAATTCGCCGAGAACGGGGCTCCCCGAGTTCTTGTATGGCTGGAGGAGCACGGGATCGATTTCACCGCCGTGGGCATTCTTCTGGGCATCGTGCTCCTCGGAGCCCTCACCCGACCGTGGGGCCAGATCTTCCCGCGCTGGGTACCCGGGCTGCGCGGACGGCGGGTCCCTCGATGGCTTCCTCTTGCACCCGGATGGGCCTCGGCGGTGGCCCTCACTCCCTACGGAGGCCTCGGCCTGGTGGTGATGGCGGCCGGTGGACTCTCCACGGCGAACACGGCCGGCATGTCCCCGTGGGTGTTCATCGTCGGCTTCGTCAACTTCTTCTCCATTGGGTTGTCTCTCGGCGTGTGCGCCTTGTCCTATCAGCGGCGGACCAAGTCGGTAGGGCAGCACTGAGAGGTGCGGACACTTTGCCCAGCGGGTAGCCGGGCGGGTCTTGGACTCCTCGGATACCGCTGGCGACGGTTTGCCGACCGTCAGAGATCCGAGCCACACTTGACCTGTGAAAACGGCCTTCCGTTTTTGGCCCCGGAACTCCCCGCCACCCGTGTGCGCTGAACCGGGCCGACCGCGGAGCGGCAGCTCCGTCCGGTGACCGTTCAGGCCGCGCCCCGCAAACGCCCCGTCGTCGGCGCCATGGGCTGCGCCGGCGGGATGGTCATGCTCGACCAGACCGTCGTAGCCATCGTCCTCGATCCGGTGGCGCGGAGCCTGGGCCTCACCACGTTCGTCATGCACGCCATGGTGCTCGTCTACACCTTGGCGATGTCCGCGTTCACGCCGGTCGGGGCGATGCTCTCCCGCCGGTTCGGTCTCCTGCGCACATTCCGCTTCGGGAACGACGCTGATCGCGAACGTGTACGGGGAGCGCGAGCGGGGGCGGGCGCTCGCGCTGTACGCGGGGCTGGCGCAGGTGTTCTTCGTCGTGGGCCCCGTGGCGGGGGCGGTGCTCATCGAGTACCTCGGCTGGTTCTCCGTGTTCCTCGTCAACGTGCCCGTCGGCGCGCTCGCACTGTGGGCGATCGCCGAGTCGCACGTACGCGACGAGGCCCCGGGCGGCGCGCTCACCGCGGGGCAGCCGTGTGCCGTGGTCCTGTCCCTGGGCGCGTTCGTCCTCGGGCTCTACACGTGCGGTGTCTGGGGCGTCACCGACGCAAGGACGCTCACCACCCTGGTGGGAGGGGCGCTCGCGCTGGCCGTGACCGTACGGTTCGTCCTGCGGTCCCCGCGGTCCCCGCGGCCCCTCGTCGACCTGAGGCTGCTGCGCATCCGCCGCTAGGCGGTGGAGGTGGCGCTGACGGCCATGGTGCAGGCCTCGCAGCTCGTCCTGCTGGTGCACGGCACGCTGTTCCTGCGGCAGGCGATGGGCGAGTCGCTCCGGGCCACCGGCGTCTGCCTGCTCCCGCTGGTCACGGCGCCGGCCGCGGGTACGTTCCTGTCCGGGTACCTGCTGGACCGCTTCGGGTCGATCCCGGTGCCCGCCCTGATCGGCCTGTCGGCCGGCACGCTGGGCGCGCTGGCCTGGACCGCCGCGCTGCCGTCCTTGGAGTACGGGTGGCAGGTGCCCGGGATGGTCCTCGCCGGGCTCGGAATGGGCATGCCCGTGCCCGCGCTGAGCGCGGAGATGATGCATGCGGTGCCCGCGTACAAGCGGACCGACGCGTCCGTGCTCCGGCAGACGTTCCGGCAGCTGGGCGGCGCGCTGGGGCTGGCGAGCGCCGGCGCCGTGGTCCTGAGCGCGAACGACGACGCGCAGGACGCGGCCGGCGTCGTCAGCGACAGCGCCACCCCTGCCGCCTTCCTGGTCGCGGGCTGCGTCCTGGGCCTCGCACTGCTGCTCGCGCTGGTGATGCTGCCCCGCCTGTGGCCCACGCCTGGCTGACCCCGCGTCATGCCGGGACGCACGCCGGCCACACAGCCGTCCTTCCCTCTCCTGCACCTCGCCGGGATATTCGATTGCACGTGGATACCCAAGGGCGAAGAGTCGCCCCATGCATGATGCGAAGTTGTCGGACGGCGTCGTCACCCTGTCCCCACTGCACGTGGACGACGCTGACGCGCACCTGGCGGGCGAGGACGAACTGCTGGTGCGCTGGCTGAACGGGGGGCCGGGAACCCGATCGGGCACAGAGGCGTACTTCCGCCTGTGCATGGAGCAATGGGCTACCGGTGGGCCGTTGCGTGCCTTCGGAGTGCGCGTCGGCGCCCAGGCCGCTCTGGCCGGCACGGTCGACCTTCGCTTCGAGATGGCGGGCCTCGCCCCCGGGCAGGTCAACCTCGCCTACGGGCTCTACCCGGCCTGGCGCGGCCAGGGACTGGCCACGCGCGCGGTCAACCTGGTCTGCCAGTACGCCACAGCCGAAGGGGCGACCCAAGCAGTGATCCAGGTGGACCCGGAGAACCCTGGGTCGGCAGCGGTCGCGCGACGGTCGGGCTTCACCTACGCGCGGCAGCTTCCGGACGCGGACGGCACCCGATTCGACTGGTACATCCGCGACATCCGAGCCGTTGGTCACGCCGTGTCATCGACCGCCGCGCCGCCCTAGGATGGTCGCTCATGGGGGCGGACATAGATGGTGTGATCGAGACGTGTGAACCCGGCGAGGGCTGGGACATCGAGATCGATCTGCTGGACTTCGGGCTCGTGCGGCAGCGTTTCGCCTGGGAGTGCCTGTTCGGCTTTGGCGGAGGCCTCGGTGTGGAACGGGCGTTGTTCGACCGGCGTGGGCTCCCGGACGACGTCTCGGAGTCGGTCTCCAGCGCGTGCCAGGAATGGCACCACAGCCACTCGCACGCCACATGGGCGGAGGTCGCGGCGGCCGACTGGGACGGGCCGCTGGCCGACGGTCCCGATGACACCTGCGTCGGCGTATGGCTGCCGGGCCCGGACGGCGAGCTCGTACTGGACCACGCGGTCTGGGCACCTGGCGAGGTGAGCGAAGCGGCGAAGGCGGCCTTCGGCGAGTATCTGATGCCGTCGGAATGGCCGCAGGGCGGCGAGGTCCGCCTGAACGGCGCCGCGTACCGCCCGGTGGTCCTCACTCCCCGCATGTTCGCCCCGCCCGACGGCAGTTGGGGCCCGGTATGGGCGGCGATGCGCGAACTGGCGGGCGTCCACGGCGACGAGAACGTCCGCCTGGTGGTCTGGTTCGGCTGAGTACCGGACGCGTCACACGCAGCCGCAGCCCGTGCCGTAGAGCAACAGGAAGACAGCCGTCACGGCGGCGACGGTGAATCCGGCGGTGGTCACGGCGGCGAGGCGGCGACCGCGGCGGCCCTTCGCGGGGCCGCGGAAGGTCCGCCAGGCGCCGTGCGCGAGGAAGAGGCCGAGCAGTCCGGCGCCCGCCACGGTCAGGCGGGGGCTGAAGGACCAGCTCAGGTAGGCGAGCAGAACCAGGCCGGCGAGCAGGGCGCAGGCGACCAGAGTGAGGATCAGCTCGCCGACGGCTTCCCCGACGAATTCCACCAGGAACTCGCCGAAGCCTTTCACGATTCTGCGGACCCCCATGGCGCTCCTCCGTCCTCGTGTACGAAGCGCCCGCGCGGGCCCCGGTACCGAAGACCCGTACCGGCCCGAGAAGGTTGCCGGGGCAGGGGCCGCGTCAGCCGAGCACGGCCCCGCCCGCACGGGCTGCCAGGCGGGCCAGCAGGGACTGGCGGTGGGCCGGGTCCGTCGCGAGGGCGATCGCCGTCCAGGCCATGGCCAGCCCTCCGTCGAGCACGGCGCGGTCGGCCTGGGCCGTGGCTCCGTACCGGGTGAACTCCGGGTTGTGCATGATCGCGTCCCCGCAGTCGTAGCCGATCATCGGGTGGATCGTGGGCACGAGGCGCGAGACGTTGCCCATGTCCGTGGAGCCGCCCCGCAGGGTCGGGTCCAGGTCCTGGACCTGGCGGCCCAGGTCGCGGGCGGCCGCGAGGTAGCTGCGGCCCATGGCGAAGTCCTGGCGCAGGTCCGCGTAGTCGTTCCCGACGGTCTCCAGGGCGAGTTCGGCGCCCGTGGCCAGTGCTCCGGCCTCGAAGCAGGCCCGGATCCGGGCCTGGAGCTCGGCGAGCTCCTCGCTGGTGACGGCCCGGCAGTCGTAGTCGGCCGTGGTCTGCGCCGGGATCACGTTCGCGGCCTCGCCGCCCCCGGTGACCACCCCCGAGACCACCGCGCCGGGCTGCATCTGCTGCCGGTACGCGGCGATGGCCACCTGGGCGATCATCATGGCGTCGGCGGCGTTGATGCCGCGCTCGGGCATCGCCGCGGCGTGGGCGGCGCGCCCGGTGTAGCCGACCTTCCAGCTGCTGATGGCGTGCGAGCTCATGCCCACCGAATCGGAGGGCGCGGCGTGCACCATCATCGCGGCGGCCACGTCGTCGAAGGCACCCTCGCGCAGCATGTCCACCTTGCCGCCGCCGGACTCCTCGGCCGGGGTGCCGAGGAGCTTGACGGTGATGCCCAGCTCGTCGGCGAGCGGGGCCAGCGCCAGGGCAGCGGCCACGGAGGCGGCGCCGTTGACCTTGTGACCGCAGGCGTGGCCGATGCCGGGCAGCGCGTCGTACTCGGCGCAGATGCCGATGACGAGCTCGCCGCTGCCGGCGGTGGCACTGAACGCGGTCGGCAGGCCGTACGCGCCGCGGGTGACTTCAAAACCGGCCCGCTCGACGAGGTCCGTGATGCGCCGGGCGGCGCGGTGCTCCTCGTAGGCGAGTTCGGGATCGGCGTGCAGCTCGCGGCTGAGGTCGATCACCGCGTCCTGGCGGGTGGTCAGGTAGGTCCGGCTCCGTGCGCGCAGCAGGTCGGTGGGGTTCAGGTCGGTGGCGTTCATCCGCGCACCTCCTCGCCGCGCGGCGCGCGGTAGAGCAGGGCGATGGCGGCGCCGGCCACGGAGACCAGGGCGCAGACCGTCCAGGACAGGGTGTAGGCGCTCAGCTCGGGCAGCGGCCGCCCGGCGGGGGTGCGGGACGCGAAGACGGTGAGGACGGCGGCGGCGCCGAGGGATCCGCCGACGTTGATGAGGAGTTCGTTGATGCCGGAGCCGACCGAGGTGCGGTCGCGCGGTACGCATTCCACGGCGAGCGTACGGGTGGAGTGCTGGAGGAACCCGGTGCCCAGGCCCGCCACCGCGGTGCCCGCAAGGAAGACGGCCAGGTCGCCGTGGAAGGACAGCGACAGCAGGTAGCCGGCCGCCATCAGCAGGGAGCCGGTGACGAGCGTGAGCCGGTCGGTGATCGCGGCGGCCACGGCCGGCGCGATGAGCGCCCCGAGGGCGAGGGCCAGCAGGTTGGGCAGCATCGCGACGGCGATGGCGAAGGGGTCGAGGCCCAGCCCGTAGCCGAAGGCCGAGGGGGCGGTCCCCATGCACACCGCGTTCGCGACCTGGAGCCCGATCATGCAGAAGGTGAAGGTCAGAGTGACCAGCGAGACGACGACGACACCCCGGCGGCGGAACATCCGTACGTCGATCATCGGCTGCGGGGTGCGCAGCTCCACCCGCACCCACAGTGCGGTGACGAGCGCGCCGCCGACGAGGCAGCCGAGGGTGCGCAGCGAGGTCCACTCCCAGCCGGGGGTGCCGCCGAGGCCGAGGCCGAGCATGACGGCGGTCAGGCCGAGGCAGAGCAGGACGCCGCCCGCCCAGTCGATCCGGCCGCCCGGCCGGTGGTCCGACTCGGGCAGCAGCGGCCAGGTGACGGCGAGGGCGAGGCTGGTGGCGACCGCGGGCACCCACAGGGCCGCGGTCGGACTGTCGACGGTGCTGGCCACGAAACCGCTGGCCACCAGCCCGAGGGCGAGGCCCGCGACGAGCGCCGCGACCATCACGCTGATGCCGCGCCGGCTCTCGGCGTCGCCGCCGCCCCGGCTGCGGTTGCGCAGGATGCCGACGAGCAGCGGGAAGAAGCCGGCGAACGCGCCCTGCAGGATCTGGCCGCACAGCAGGGTGGTGAAGTCGCGGCTGAGGCCGACCAGGACCGAGCCGAGCAGGACGATCAGCAGATTCCAGCGCAGCACGCGGCGGTGGCCGTAGAGGTCGCCCATCCGGGACAGGACCGGGGTGAAGGCGACGCTGGCCAGCAGGTTGCCGATGCTGATCCAGTTGAGGTCGGCCGCCGGGGGCGGCCCCGGCCGGGGAGTGCGGGGGTCTGACGTCGGTGTCCGTCGTGTCCGTCATACGTATCACCTGTTCGGGGAACGGCCGTGCGGCCGAGGCAGGGGGAGGGGCGGACCGCCTGCGGGCGGATTCCGCACCACAATGTCCGGTGCGGGGCGCCGCCCCGGCAAGAGTGGGGCCGATAATCGGGTGAACGCGGCATTCACGTGCGGATCTGCGGCGGATTCCGGCATCGCGGCAGCCGTAGGGAACCGGCCCGGACAGCCAGCGGCGGGGCCGGGCGGAGTGTCGTACGGTCCGGCACGTGGGAGGCCCTCGACGAACACCGGTACCGCGGGCGGAGCCACCGGCGCGCCCCACCCCGCCGCCCTGCCCGAGCTCGACGCCGTCGACCACGCGGTGCTGCGCGCCCTGCACCGCGACCCCCGCGCCCCCTTCGCCGACGTGGCCGAGGCGGCCGGGGTGCACGAGCGGACGGTCGCCCGCCGCCTGGAGCGGATGATCGCGACGGGCCACGTGCACTTCACCGCGGCCCTCGTCCCCGAGTACCAGGGCGAGGGGATCACCGCCGAGCTGGCCGTACGGTGCGCCCCGGGGCGGGTCCACGAGACGGCGCTGGCCATCGCCCGCCGGCCCGAAACCCGCTCGGTGGAGGTGGCCACAGGTGCCCTGGAGGTGTTCGCCGAGATCAACGCGCCCGGCCACGACGCCCTGCTGACCCTCGTGGACTCGGCGATCGGGCGGCTGGACGGGGTCGTGGACATCCACTCCAGCGTGGTGCTGCGGCTGCTGCTCACCGCCAGCGACTGGGCGCCGTACGACGAGGAGCCCACCGAGGTACGACGGCTCGCCATGGCGGGGCGGGAACTGCCCCCGCCGCTCACCGTCGACGACCTCGACCGGCGCCTGGTCGAGCTGCTGGGCGCGGACGCCCGGATGTCGACCACCCGGCTGGCCCGCGAGCTGCGCGTGAGCGAAACCACCGCCCGGCGCCGCCTCGCCCGGCTGATGACCTCGCACATCCTGCACCTGCGCCTGCACGCCGATCCGGCGGTGCTCGGCTACCCGGTGGAGGCCCGGTTCCGGATCGGTGTGGCGCACAGCGGCCTCGACGCGGCCGTACGGCAGCTGGCGCACGAGCCCGCGGTGCGGCACCTGGTGGTCACCACGGGGTCCGCCGGACTCCTCGGCTACTCGAGCCACCGCGACCTCGCCGACCTGCACGCCTTCACGGCCCGGGTCTTCCCCCGGCTCGGCGGGGTCACCCAGGTGGAGACGGCCCTGCTGATGCGCACGTACAAACGAGCCGGGGTCGCGGAGGCGCCGCGCGCCGAGCCCGGCGCCAAGGGTGCGTGAAGACCCACCCGTTGGGCCGGCTGTACGCCTGCAGTGGTGGCCGTGCGGACGGCGGGGCAGTGTGGGGGTGCCCCCCCCGCCAGGGTGCTCCCCGCAAGGGTGCTCCCTGCCCCATCCGAACTAGTCGAGGCCGGCCGATGGCGCGTGACTCAGTCCAGGCGATGGCGGACCCTTCGGGTGCGCGACCCAAGTCCACCGCCGCCGGTCGGCGCGGCCGGCGCGCGGATCTGGCGTGGCTGGCGCCCGTCGCCGCGGCGTACGCCCTCGTACAGCTGCTCCTGGCCGTGCCGGGCACCGGACTGGGCTGGGACGAAACCGTCTACGTCAGCCAGGTCTCCCGCCAGGCGCCCGCCGCCTTCTTCAGCGCCCCGCGGGCCCGCGGCATCACCTACCTCGTCGCCCCGGTCGCCGCGCTCACCCCGTCCCCGACCGCACTCCGCGTCTTCCTGGCGCTGCTGTCGGCGGCCGCGCTGCTGCTGTGCCTGTGGGTGTGGCGGAGGCTGCTGCCCGCGCCGGTGCTCGCCCTCGCGGGCGGCCTGTTCGCCGGTCTGTGGGTGACCCTCCTCTACGGCTCCCAGGCCATGCCGAACCTCTGGGTGGCGTTCGGCGCGCTCCTCGCCGTCGGCTGCTTCCTGAGGACCGCACGCGACCACCGCGACCGCCTCGCGCCGGCCGGACTCACCGCCGCCGTGGCCCTCGCGGCGCTCATGCGGCCGATGGACGCCGCCTGGCTCGTCCTGGCCCTGGCGTGCGCCGCGATCGCCGTCCCCGCCCGGCGGCGCCCCCTGATGCTCGCGGCGCTCGCGGCCGGCGCCGTACTCGGCGGCATGGAATGGGTCGTCGAGGCCGAGCTGCGCTACGGCGGCCTCCTCACCCGATTGCACCGGGCGGGCGAGATCCAGGGCGGCCTGGGCTGGAACCCGGCCTTCGCCGACCAGCTGCGCGCCCTCGACGGCCGCACCCTGTGCCGTCCGTGTGACGGCCCCTGGTCCCGGCCGGTCACCGGGCTGTGGTGGCTGGCCCTGCCGCCGCTGATCGCGGGCGGCCTGATCACCGCCCACCGCGCGGGCCGGCTGCGGGTGATCCTCGTACCGACGGCTGTCGGCCTGTCCCTCGCCGCGCCCTACCTCCTGCTGATCGGCTACGCCGCCCCCCGCTTCCTGCTCCCCGCCTACGCCCTGCTCTCCCTCCCCGTCGCGGTCTTCCTGGCCCGGCTCGTCATGGCGGCCCGGGCGCGCTCGCGGGCCCTCACCGCCCTCTGCCTCGCCGCCGTCGGCTTCCACCTGGCCGTCCAGCTCGCGATCACCGCAGCCGCGGCGGAGCGCAGCCGGGCCACCCGTACGGCCTTCACGCAGATCGCCGCCGAACTGCGCCGCCAGGGGATCCGGCCGCCGTGCGTGATCAGCGGCAGCGAGGGCGTCAGGGCGGCCTTCTCCGCCGGGTGCGCGTCCCGCCAGGTCCACGGCGGGCACGACGGCAGCATCACCGCCGAGGAGCTCGTGGCACTCGCCCGGACCCGTCCGGTGGCCGTCCTCGTCCAGGGGGAGCGGCCCCCGCCGTGGGCCCGCGGCTGGCGCCCCCACCCGCTGCCGGACCTCCCGGGCGCACCCGGCTACCGGGCCTACCTCTCTCCCTCGGCCCGGCCGGCCGGGCGGTGACGGAGGCCGCCGCCGGACAGAGTGCGGACGCGTGCGGCGGGTAGGCGCAGGTCGGAGGACGATGCCGTGACGTACGCACACTGGATGCTGACAGCGGACGAACGGGGCAACGACGCGACGCGCCTGGACGAGCGCCACTCGGACGGGTCGGCCTGGTCCGAGGGAAACCGCGTACGGGCCCTGGTCCACGGCGCCGCCTACTTCGCGGAGCTCCTGGCCGGCATCCGCGCGATGCGGGCCGGCGACCTGCTCCTGTTCACCGACTGGCGCGGCGACCCCGACGAGCGGCTCGGCGGACCGGGAACCGAGATCGGTACCGTCCTGCAACAGGCCGCGGAGCGCGGTGTGATCGTCAAAGGGCTGCTGTGGCGCTCCCACCTGGACAGCCTTCACTTCAGCCAGAAGGCGAACCGCCGCCTCGGCGCGGAGATCGAGGAAGCCGGCGGCGAATGCCTGCTCGACCTGCGGGTGCGGCCCGGTGGGTCACACCACCAGAAAATGGTTGTACTGCGCCACCCCGGCCGCCCCGAGCTGGACGTCGCCTACGTCGGCGGCATCGACCTCTGCCACAACCGCAACGACGACGCCGGCCACCGCGGCGACCGCCAGTCGCTGCCCATGGCCTCCGCCTACGGGCCGCACCCGCCGTGGCACGACGTCCAGCTCGCCGTGCGCGGGCCGGCCGTCGGCGACGTCGAGGCCGTCTTCCGCGAACGCTGGCAGGACCCGGCGCCGCTCAGCCGCAGCCCCCTCACACGGCTGCGGGAGCTCGTGCACCGGGAGGACACCAGCGCGGACGCCCTGCCACCGCAGGCACCCGATCCCGCGCCCGCCGGCACGCAGACGGTGCAGGTGCTGCGCACCTATCCGAACCGGCTGCTGTACGGCTACCCGTTCGCACCCGATGGCGAGCGGAGCATCGCACGGGGTTACATCAAAGCGCTCCGGCGGGCGCAGGGGCTGGTCTACCTGGAGGACCAGTACCTCTGGTCCCCCCGGGTGGTGCGCCACTTCGCCCGGGCGCTCAGCGCGCATCGCCGGCTGCGTCTGATCGGCGTCATCCCCCTGGTCCCGGAGCAGGACGGCCCGCTCACCCTGCCGATGAACCTGATCGGGCGGATCGCGGCCCTGGACGCGCTGCGCCGCGCCGGCGGCGACCGCGTCGCGGTCTACGGCCTGGAGAACCCCGCCGGAACGCCCGTCTACGTACACGCCAAGGTGTGCGTGATCGACGACGTGTGGGCGTCCGTCGGCTCCGACAACATCAACCTCCGGTCGTGGACGCACGATTCGGAGCTCAGCTGCGTCGTGCTCGACCAGAGCCCGGACCCGCGGGCCCCGTCCGATCCGGGCGGTCTCGGCGACGGCGCGCGCGTGTTCGCCCGGGAGCTGCGCCTCGAGCTCATGCGCGAGCACCTGGAAGCGGCGGACGGGGACGGGCCGGACGGGCCTGGCGGGCCAGCGCAGGACGCGCTCTGCGACCCGGTCACCGCGTTCGCCGCCTTCGCGGAGGCGGCCGCCGCCCTCGACGCCTGGCACGAGGAAGGCCGCCGCGGTCCCCGGCCCCCGGGCCGGCTGCGCCGCTACGTGCCGCCGGAGCTGCCCGCCGTCAAGCGGGTGCTCGCGACTCCGCTGCACCACGTCCTGGTCGACCCGGACGGACGCCCGTTCGGACTGCGGCGCCGCAACGCGTTCTGACACCGGTCGGCCCCGCCCCGGCGGGCCGGAGCGGGGCCGACCGGCCGGGACGCGCGGCTCAGGCGAGGTCGAACCTGTCGAGGTTCATCACCTTGTCCCACGCCGCCACGAAGTCACGCACGAACTTCTCTCCCGCGTCCGCGCACGCGTAGACCTCCGAGACGGCCCGGAGCTGGGAGTTCGAACCGAAGACGAGGTCGACCGCGGTGGCGGTCCACTTGGCCTTGCCCGTGGCGCGGTCCAGACCCTCGAACACGTTCTCGTTCGAGGCCGACGCCTTCCACTCCGTCCCCATGTCCAGCAGGTGGACGAAGAAGTCGGTGGTCAACGCCTCCGGCCGGCTGGTGAACACGCCGTGCTGCGACCCCTGGAAACCGGTGTTCAGGGCGCGCATGCCGCCCGTGAGAACCGTCATCTCGGGCGCGGTCAGGTTCAACAGGTTGGCGCGGTCCAACAGGAGGGTTTCCGGCGACAGCTTCTCGCCGGCCCGCAGGTAGTTGCGGAACCCGTCCGCCCTCGGTTCGAGTACGGCGAACGAGTTCACGTCGGTCTGCTCCTGCGAGGCGTCCGTGCGCCCCGGTGCGAACGGGACCGTGACGTCGTGCCCGGCGTTCTTCGCGGCCTGCTCGACCGCCGCGCACCCGCCCAGGACGATCAGGTCGGCGAGCGACACCGCGGTCCCGCCGCTCTGCGCGTCGTTGAACTCCCGCCGGATCCCCTCCAGCTTCTGCACCGTCCCCGCCACCTCGGGCGAGGCGTTGACCTCCCAGTCCTTCTGCGGCGCGAGCCGGATCCGGGCCCCGTTGGCCCCTCCCCGCTTGTCGGTGCCGCGGAAGCTCGCCGCCGCCGCCCAGGCGGTGGTGACCAGCTGGGACACCGACAGCCCCGAGGCGAGGACACGGGTCTTGAGGTCGGCGATCTCCGCGTCCCCGACGAGCGCGTGCTCGACCGCGGGCACGGGGTCCTGCCACAGCTGCGGCGCTGGGATCCACGGGCCGAGGTAGCGGGAGAGCGGCCCCATGTCGCGGTGCAGCAGCTTGTACCAGGCCTTGGCGAAGGCGTCCGCGAGCTTGTCCGGGTTCTCGTGGAAGCTCTTCGAGATCGGCGCGTAGACCGGGTCCAGCTTCAGCGAGAGGTCCGTCGTCAGCATCATCGGTGCGTGCCGCTTCGACGCGTCATGGGCATCGGGCACGGTGCCCTGGGCCGAAGGGTCCGTGGGGGTCCACTGCTGGGCGCCGGCCGGGCTGGTCGTCAGCTCCCAGTCGTACCGGAACAGGTTGTCCAGGTACCCGTTGTCCCACTTCGTCGGCTCGGTGGTCCAGGCGCCTTCGAGCCCGCTGGTGAGTGTGTCGACGCCCTTGCCGCTGCCGTACGAGTTCGTCCAGCCGAGGCCCTGCAACTCGATCGGGCAGGCCTCGGGTTCCGGACCGACGTACTCGGGATCGACCGCGCCGTGGCACTTGCCGAAGGTGTGGCCGCCGACGATGAGCGCGACGGTCTCCTCGTCGTTCATCGCCATGCGCCCGAACGTCTCGCGAATGTCCCGTGCGGCGGCCAGCGGATCGGGATTTCCGTTGGGGCCTTCCGGGTTGACGTAGATCAGCCCCATCTGCACGGCGCCGAAAGGACCGGTGAGTTCCCTGTCGCCGGTGTACCGCTCGTCTCCGAGCCAGGTGTCCTCGGGCCCCCAGAAGATTTCCTCCGGCTCCCAGATGTCCTCCCGTCCGAATCCGAATCCGAACGTCTTGAATCCCATGGATTCCATGGCGCAGTTTCCGGCGAAAACCAGAAGATCGGCCCATGAGATCTTCCGGCCGTACTTCTGCTTGACGGGCCAGAGCAAACGGCGCGCCTTGTCGAGGCTCGCGTTGTCCGGCCAGCTGTTGAGGGGGGCGAAACGCTGGGCGCCGGAGCCGCCGCCGCCCCGGCCGTCTTCGATGCGGTACGTGCCCGCGGCGTGCCAGCTCATCCGGATGAAGAGCGGCCCGTAGTGGCCGTAGTCGGCGGGCCACCAGTCCTGGGAGGCCGTCATCACGCCGATGACGTCCCGCTTGAGCGCGTCGACGTCCAGGGTCGTGAATTCCGCCGCGTAGTCGAAGTCCTCGTCCATTGGATTGGACCCGGGCGAGTGCTGGTGGAGAACCTGTAGGTCAAGTTGATTCGGCCACCAGTCCCGGTTCGTCCTGGGGGAAGTCTGCGTGGGGGTGGGGGAGGAGATGGCTGGGTTCTCGCTTTCGCTGCCGGACACGTCCGTCCTTCTTCCTGTCTCGGTGTTGCCGTGCAGCCCGTATGGTCGCGCACCGTACGCCGCGCCATTGTGAGAACACGCAGGGCGTAAAAGATGAGATATTCCGATCATCGCGATTTCGGGCGGTATTCGCCGCGCAGCAGAACCCGCATTCACGCTCGATGCGGATAGGCTTCTGTCATCCCGCCGATTCTGAACAGGTGAACCGAAAATGAGTGACCTGCTGGAGCGATTGCGAGAGCGCGGCTGGCGCATGACGTCCCAGCGGCGTGTCGTTGCGGAGGTCCTGGAGGGCGAGCACGTGCACCTCACGGCCGACGAGGTGCACGCGCGCGCGGCCGGCCTGCTGCCCGAGATCTCCCGGGCGACCGTCTACAACGTCCTGAGCGAACTGGTCTCGCTCGGGGAGGTGGCGGAGGTCTCCGCCCACGGCCGCGCGAAGCGCTACGACCCCAACGCGCACCACCCGCACCAGCACCTGGTGTGCTCCGGCTGCGGCATCATCCGCGACGTCCACCCGACCGGCGACCCGCTGGCCGGCCTCCCGGCGCGGGAGCGGTTCGGCTTCACGGTGTCCGGGGTCGAGGTCACCTACCGCGGTCTGTGCCCCGAGTGCGCGGCCGGCCGGCCGCAGGCCGTGGGGAGCCGTGCGGGGACCGGCTGAGCCGGCCCGGTCGCGGTGCGTCACCCGTTTCGGACCGCGGCCGCGGGGCAGAAGCCGGTTGCCGCCCTGCGGTTTCGGACGCGGGGCGGACCAGACCGCAGGAACCGGGTCCGTGGGGCCGCCTCCCCGGGTCGGCCGGTGGTGCTCCGCTCACGAAGTGGAGGCGAGTCCCGTATGACCGAGAGCTCGATCCCCTACATCTCCCCGGCGCGCGTCAGGGTGCGCGGCGTGCTCCCCGGTGACCCGCCGTTCCGCATCGTGGAGATCGACGGCGAGGTCGTCGGCACCGCGAGGTTCATGACGGACGTGCTCCTCCTCGCCTCGGCCGCCGGCATCGTGATCCACGACCTGGACGACCCGGACGAGGTCCGCTGGGTGGGTGGCGGGAAGTTCCACTGGCACGCGACCTGACGGCCGGCCGTCACTCCTCGGACGCGCGTCACTCCTTGGACGTGTGGCGGAACCGGACCCACAGGGGCAGCAGGAACCAGCACGTCAGGTACCAGGCCACCACACCCCCCACGAGCCACGGGACGACGGCGTTGTGCGAGGCGACCCGCAGCACGAGGAACAGCGCCGAGGAGCAGGTGGCCAGCAGCAGGATCAGGCCGGCGAAGGTCAGGCGCGCGGCCCAGGTGACGGCCTCGGGCTTGATCCGCCGACCCGAGACCACGCGGTGGAAGGCGACCGGCCCGATGAGCGCGCCCGTGGCGAGCGAGCCCAGGACCACGGTGACGATGTACGTCGTCTTTTCGGTGGCCGCCAGGCCGTCGAACACGGGGGTGAAGGCGACCGTGAGGAGGAATCCGAAGAGGATCTGGACGCCGGTCTGGGCGACGCGGATCTCCTGGATGAGCTCCTGCCACCGCCGGTCCGCGCGTTCCTCCGCGGTCTCGTCCCGCCCGGCCTCCGTGGGCATGCCCGACACCTCCCTGTACCGCTTGCGCCCCTACCCGCCCCGGGCCGCGCGAATCAGGTCCGCCCCGGGTCAGGCGTGGGGGCCTACGGTGATCGTGCCGAGGGTCAGCTCCGCGGTTCCTTCGAGCGCCGCGCCCGTGCGTTCCACCTCTTGGTCCAGCGCGCGGCGGTGGGCCCTGCCCAGCGGCTCCGCTGACTCCAGCGGCTCCACGGTGAGTGCGATGCGGCGCCCCGTACGGCGCTGGTGCCAGACGCCGGCGACCGTACCGTCGACCAGCAGGACGGGGTGGTTGCCGGCCTGGCCGCCCGCCAGGGCGCGGGCGGCCGCGGCGCCGGGGAAGAGCAGCTCGCGGGGGCGGGCGGCGATCACGTACGCGTCGAAGTACGGCAGGAGCCGCACGCCGCGCACGGGTTCGTCGGGGAAGGCGGTGTCTCCGGCGGCGGTCCAGGCCCGCCCGGACGCGAAGGCCACCTCCTCGATGCGCTTCTCCCGGGCGAGGGAGGCGAAGAGCTCGGCGGCCCAGTCGGCGGGTACGGCGAGCCAGGCGGCGAAGTCCCGGGCGGTGGCGGGCCCGTAGGCGCGCAGGTAGCGGTCCACGAGCTCGTGCAGCGAGCGGGTGGGGGAGGCGGGCGTGCAGCCGGGGTTGGTGTACGTGGCCTTGCGCCCTCGGCCGCGGCCGAAGGCCAGCACGCCGCGGTGGGCGGCGCAGTGCGTGACCTGGCGCCAGCGCGGCCACAAGGTCTGGAAGGCGGGCATCACCGGGTCCGCGGCCCAGGATCCGGTCCGCGCCACGATCGCCTCGGTCAGCTCGTCCACCGTCAGCTCGGTGCCGGCCAGCGCGTCGCCGATCGCGGCGATCACCTCGTCCGTCTGGGCGGCCGTCATCCGGGCCTCGGGGCGGAAGGGGCTCGGGCGCGCGGGCAGGGCGGAGAGGGCGCCGGTCCACCACGGCAGGTCGCCGGCCGGCAGCAGGTGGATGGTGCCGCGCGGCCCGAAGGTCTTGACCAGCGTGCCGGGTCGCGGTCCCTGACCACCGGTCAGGGCGTCGCGCACGTCCGTGCGGGTCGCCCCGTCCAGGCGCAGCGCGATGGAGAGCTCCGCCGCGGAAGGCACTTGGGCGTGCGCGCCGAGCATCCGCCCGGCCATGTCGGCGGGCGAGCACCCGGTGGTCGCGGCGGGGGTGAGCAGCCCCTGCCGCCCCATCCGGCGCGCGCACGCCGCTGCCCAGGACACCGAGACGGTCTTCATGGGGCCACGCTACGTCTCGCGGGCGGCAGGGCGGCCGGCCTTCGGATGAGTGCGAACTGCCGCGCGCCGTACCGGAGGTCGCACCGCCCAACCGTCGGCGGGCCGGGTTCGCTGATCACGCCGGGGAGCGGAGCGGGTCAGGCGGAGGTGAAGAGGTCCTCTTGCGCGTCGTCGAGGACGAACCCGTTGTCGAGGCGGACGCGGACCGTCACGCGCGCCTGCTGCCCCTGGTAGGCGATCCACGCGGGTTTGAGGGAGGCGACGTGCTCGTCGATGTGCTTCCTGCTCGCCGGGGGCATGTGGTGGCCGTAGTCGGCCAGGAGCGAGGTGAGCCGGAGGTACTCGTCGACCTCGTGGCTCGGCTGCGGCTGCCGGTTCCGGCCGTCGTTCACCCGCTCGACGGTTCCCTCGGTGCCCGATGCCAGACCCAGCGAACCGGCGACGGCGACCGGCGCCGCCGGGTCGGAACCGGCCAGGGTGACCGGGCCGGGCAGGACGACGTCTGCAGTGAGCTTGACCCGCCGGCCTACTTCGAGCGTCATCGGTCCTTCATCTCTTCGGTCGGTGGGTCGGTCCGTCGGATCCATTATCCAGATCTGACGGGTCCGCGACAGACCGCTCAGTGTCCGACCCGACCCGGCGACCCGGCCTGTGCCCCTCCGAGCGTCGCCACGGCCGCGACCATCCGGTCCCAGAAGGCGTCGGCCTCCAGCCGCACCGCCGCCCGCGCGTTGACCGGGCGGTCCACGTAGCGGTGCAGGTCGACCACGGTGGCGCCGCGCGTGTACCGGCCGTGCAGTTCCACGACCACGTTGGCGTCCACGCAGTGCACGAGCCCCGGGTCGATGACGCGCGCCACCGCGACGGGGTCGTGCAGCGGCGGGTGCGGGAACCCCCACAGCCTGCGGTACGTGGACCCGAAGAAGGTCAGCAGCTCGGCGCAGATCCGCCCGAGGGGCGTGCCGAGCCCCTCGAAGCGGGCCACCACCTCGGGCGTGGCCAGCGCCTGATGGGTGACGTTGAGGCCGCACATGGTGACGGGCACGCCGCTGCGGAAGACGATGTCCGCGGCCTCCGGATCCGTGAGGACGTTGAACTCGGCTGCCGGGGTGCGGTTGCCGCGCTCCGTCGAGCCGCCCATCAGGACGATCTCGCGGATACGGGACGCGTCCCGCGGATAGCGGGTCAGCAGCAGGGCGATGTTGGTCAACGGAGCCGTCGGGACGAGGGTGACCGGTTCCGGATGCTCGGCCAGCGTCCGGTGGATGAGCTCCACCGCGTGCTCGGGGACGACGTCCACGGTGGGCTCCGGGAACATCGGCCCGTCGAGCCCGGAGGCCCCGTGCACGTCGTCCGCGACGCCGAGCGGCTGGACGAGCGGCCGGTCGCACCCGGCCGCGACGGGCACGTCGGTGATTCCGGCGACGGTGCAGACGCGGCGCGCGTTCAGGGTGGTCTTCTCGAGGGTCTGGTTGCCCGCGACCGTGGTGATGGCCAGCAGATCGACCGCGGGGTCGCCGGCCGCCAGCATGATCGCGAGGGCGTCGTCGTGTCCGGGATCGCAGTCGATGATGATCGGAACGGGCACGTCGCTCCTTCCGGTCCGGGGAAGGGGGGCGGAACCCCTTCGTCGAGGCCCCTCCAGTCTGCCGCCGCGCCGGTCCCGTCACCGGCAGGCGCCCGGAGAACGGCTCGATCCCGCCGTATGGTCGGGGGCATGGTACGCAAGCGCGTGATCGTGTCGGGGACCGTGCAAGGGGTGTTCTTCCGGGACACCTGCCGCCGTGAGGCGCTGGAGCACGGTGTGGCGGGCTGGGTGCGCAACCTCCCCGACGGCGACGTCGAGGCCCTGTTCGAAGGCGGCGAGGACGCGGTCGAGGCCATGGTGCGGTGGGCGCGTACGGGGCCGCCCGCGGCCGTGGTCCGGGCCGTCGAGGTCCGCGAGGAGATCGCGGCGCCGACGGAGGCGGCGCGCGGGTTCGACGTACGGCCGACGCCCGGGTACGGGGACTGAACCGGCTCCGCCTCACGCGGCGCGCAGCCGGTCGGCCGCATCGTGCGTCAGGCTCACGCGCACCAGGCCATCGGTGAAGCGTACGAAGTCGCGCGCCGGAACGAGCGCGGCGAGCGCCTTCGCCGTACGGGGCAGGCCCACGTCGGCCGCGGCCCCGCGTACGCGCCCGTCCACGAACGGCCGCAGCTCAGGCCAGACGGCCTGGGCCTCGCGGCAGAAGATGTCGGCGCCGGTCGGGCCGATCCGCGGCACCTCCTGGAGCAGCTCCCGCACCCGGGCGGGGTCGGCCCCGGCCTCGTCGCGCAGCCTGCGCAGGTCGCCCTGCCAGCGTTCCAGCAGCACGTGCGCCCCGGCGCCCAGCGCGGTCGCCGTGCTCTCGTCGTACCGGCGGTAGTGCGCGCGCCCCAGCGCGTCGACCCGGTCCTGCCAGGCCGAATCCGCCATCGCCCGTGGGGTCCGGAGCCCGGCCGCGAACAGCTCGCGGGCCGCCCCGACGGCCGTTCCCGCGCGGATCGGGGCCGAGAACAGGACGCACAGCACCAGGAGCCGGTACAGCGGGGACGGGGCGTCCCGGAGCCGGATGCCCGCTTCCTCCGCGTACGTCGTGCCGTACTCGCGCAGGATCCGGCGGGCCGTCGACATCGTCCTCGCGTCCATCGTTCTCGTCCTCGTCCTCGCAGAGTCGAGGTCCGGCCGGCGCGGGGCCGGCCTGTCCACCCCTCCCCGGAGCCGCCTGCCCACCGTCCGGCACTCCAATCCCCGTGCGCCGGGTCTACGGCCCGCCCACCGGGGTAGGTGGGCAGCATGAGGCATCAGAGAACCGGCCCGCCCACGCATCCCCACCCGCGTGATCCGTCGGAGCCCGCCCCGGCGCCTCCCACGCATCCGTGGCCCGGCGACCCACAGGCTCCGCGACCGGCACCGCGCCCCCCGGATCCCGAGCCCGCACCCGGCCCGGGGACGGGGCCGACGCGCCGACACCCGCACTCCTCCTCCCCAGGAGGAAGCCGTGAAGCTGCAGTTCCTCACCCCGCTCTACGCCCACCCCGGCCCCATCGCCTCGGTGTACCTCGACACCTCCCGTGACCTGGAGGACGCCGACCGGGCGCTGGAGTTGCGATGGCGCACCCTCCGCAAGCGGCTGCTCGCCCACGACACCGACCCGGCCACCGTCGAGGCGATCGACGACGCCGTCGGCTCGGACCGCGAGGTGGCCGGACCGCACGGCCGAGCGGTCTTCGCCGCCCACGGGGAGCTGGTCCTGGCCGAGCGCCTGCCCGAGCCGCCGGCCCGTGACACCGCCCAGTACGGGATGCTGCCCGACACGCTGCCCCTCGCCCTCCAGCACACCCCGGACATCCCGTACGCGGTGGTGATCCTGCACCGCGTACACGTCACCGAGCACACCACCCCACATGCCGCAGGGCACGCCGCCGACCACGGCGGATCGTACGAGGAGCTGGAGATCGACTGCGAGAGCGGCCGCTGGCCCACGAGCCGCGTCGCCCCCGGCACGCGCTTCCACCGGAGCATCCCGGTGGACGGCTGGCCCAAGGAGCTCGAAGAACTCGTCGGGGAACTGGTGGCGGGGATGGACTCGGCGGGCACCGAGATGGTCGTGCTCGCCGGCGACCCCTGGGCCGTCAACAGCCTGATCAGAGCCGCCCCCAGCCGGCTGCACGGCGCCCTCGTGAAGCTCAAGGACGGCCAGCACCGCCGGCGCGAACCCGGCCGGGCCCTCCTGGAGGAGGAGCTCGCCATCCTGCTCGACGGCAGGCTCTCCGACCGCGACAGGCACCAGACCGACACGTTCCTCGTGCAGCGGGCCCGCCATCCCGAGTACGTCGAAGGCCTCGCCGCGGCCGTGGCAGCCCTCCAGCGCGGGCAGGCCCAGACCCTGATCCTCACCCGGCCCGCACGGCTCGACCGGCACCTGTGGGTCGGTACCGCGCCCGTACACCTGGCTCTGACGGGCGAGGAGCTGAGCGCCTTCGGCCTTCAGTACTACTGGGAGGAGCCGGCGCCCGGCGCGGCCCTGATCCGCGCGGCGGCCGGCACCCAGGCCGAGCTGGTCTCCGTACCGGACGAGGAGCTGCCGCTGGAGGACGGAGTCGCGGTGGTACTCCGCTACACGGGCGCCTGACCCCGTCCGCCGTGACCACCGGAACCCGCCCGAATGCGCGCCCCGGGCCCGGGTAGGCGCCCCGTATGTCCGGACACCACATCGACAGCACCCTCTCCCTGCTCACCCACGGCTACGCGTGGGCCCCCGACCTGCGCCGCGCCCATGACGGCGCGCCGGTGGTGCACACCCGCCTGATGGGGCACCCCGCCGTCCTGCTCCACGGCCCCGAGGCCGTCGCCCTCTTCTACGACGAGAGCCGCGTCCAGCGGCACGGCGCGCTGCCGGCCCCGGTCCTCGACACCCTCTTCGGCAGGGGAGCGGTACACACCCTGGACGGAGCACACCACCGGGGGCGCAAGGAACTGCTGGTGAAGCTGCTCATGTCGGCGGAGGCCGTCGGCGGCCTGAACGCGCGGGTCGAGAGCGGCTGGCGCGACGCCCTGGACGACTGGGAGGGCCGCAGGGTGGTGCTGTTCGACGAAGTGGCCGCGCTGCTCGCGGGGGCGGTCTGCGACTGGGTGGGCCTCCCGGTGACCGATGAGGCGGCCCGTGAGATCGCCGAGGACTGCGTGGCCATGGTGGACGGCTTCGCCACCGCCGGGCCCCGGCACGTCAGGGCCCGCCGCGCCCGGCACCGCCAGGAGCAGGGCCTTCTGGCCGCCGTCTACAGCGTCCGCGCCCACGACCCGCACCTGGTCCCCGGGACCGTGGTGGAGGCCGTCGCCCTGCACCGGGAGCCGGACGGCACCCTCCTCGACCCGCACACGGCGGCCGTCGAACTCCTCAACATCATCCGTCCGACCGTCGCCATCAGCTGGTTCGTCACCTTCGCCGCGCACGCGCTCCACCGCCACCCCGGCCAGCGCGAGCAGCTGCGCGCCCACGGCCCCGCCCACGCCCGCGCGTTCGCCCACGAGGTCCGCCGCTTCTACCCCTTCGTCCCCTTCATCGGAGGCCTGGCCGCCCGCGACCTCGCCTGCGCCGGCGAGGAGATCCCGGCCGGGACGCTGCTCCTCCTCGACGTGTACGGACACCACCACGACCCCGCGCTCTGGGAGCGGCCCTACCACTTCGCCCCGGGGCGCTTCCTGGGCCGCGAACCCGGCCGCGACGAGCTGATCCCCCAGGGCGGCGGGGACGCGCGGACCGGCCACCGGTGCCCGGGAGAGGACATCACCCTCTCGCTGCTCACCACGCTGTCCCCGGCCCTCGCCCGCCTGGACGCCGACGTACCGCGGCAGGACCTGTCGATCCCGCTGGGCCGGATCCCCACCCGGCCCCGCAGCGGATTCGTCATCGACCTCGGTCCAGGGCCGGGCGGATCACGCCTTCCCCTGATAAGCGGGGCGCACGGGGGTAGAAGCCGTCTGCGGCACTGAGGCGGAACAGATCGCTCCGCCGGTACGTCCCGCGGGATCGAGGGAGATCATGCTCGTCCTCGGAATCATCCTGTTGCTCATCGGCTGGCTGACCGGCATCGGCATCCTGTGGACCATCGGCATCATCCTGGTCGTGGTCGGTGCGGTCCTGTGGATCCTCGGTTCGGTCGGGCACTCGGTCGGCGGTCGTCGCCACTACTGGTGAGGAGGCGGGCCCGGCCCGCCGGCCGGGCCCGCTCCCCAGGTGTGCGGAGCACCCGTGTCATGCGCCGCGCGGCGACTCGTCGAGGGCGAACAGGCCCCCGTCCGGATCGCACACCGTCACGCTCCGCTCGTCACCGCCCCAGCCGGCGGGTTCCGGGACGACGGTGCCCCCGTGTTCGACGACCAGCGCCCGTGCCTGCTCCAGGTCCGGGACCTTGAAGTGGACCAGCCAGTGGGGCCGCAGCTGCGGCCTCTCGGCGGTCGCGTCGACCGGGCCGCTGTTCAAGCGCGCGGCCGGCCGGCCCGCACGGCGCAGGACGACCTTGTCCTCCTCGTACGAGACCTCGCAGCACCCGGAGTGGTCGTCCTCGTCCTCGTCCCCGCCCTGCTCACCGTCCCCGACCCACTCCAGGACCTCGCCGTAGAAGACGGCCGCGTCGAAGGCGTTGCGGGTGTGCAGTTCCACCCATGCGGGTGCCTCCCCCTCGCCGACGCGCCACTCGGTGAGCGCCTCTCCCTCCCAGATGCCGAAGCCCGCGCCTTCGAGGTCGGTGGCGAGGGCCGCCCGCCCGCGGGGCGGATAGGACACCGGCCCGACCCCGACCGTGCCCCCGCGTTCCCTGACCCGGGCCACGGCCGTGTCGGCGTCGTCCACCGCGAAGTACACCGTCCACGCCACGGGCACGGCCAGATTCCCGGCCGTCGCCCCGATGCCCGCCACCGGTACGCCGTCCAGCTCGGCCACCGAGGAGGCCCGGCCGAACACGCCGCGCCGGAACGTCCAGCCCAGCACCGCCCCGTAGAAGCCCTCCGCGGCCTGCAGGTCGCGCGTCATCAGACTCAGCCAGCACGGCGCACCCGGCACGTCCGCTGCCACGAGCACCATGGCAGCCTCCTCTCATCAAGCGGTTCGGGACTTGCAGCTGACCCCATTGTGTCCGCATATGTCCATCCGGGAGCGGCCACGCGAATGACCGGCACGCGCCCCGGGTAGGCGCGGTGCAGAGTCAGATGTGGAAGGGGGTTCTCCATGGCTTCCACAGCGGAGGGCGACCGTTTCACCGTCGAGGTCCGGCATGTCCGCGGGGCGACCGTCCTCAAGCTCGGCGGGGAGCTCGACCACGACACGGCCGAGCCGCTGAGGGACGCGCTCGAAGCCGTCCCCGCCGAGGGCGGCGAGCGAGTGCTGGTGGACTTCTCCGACGTGGGCTTCTGCGATTCGACGGGGCTGAACGTCCTGCTGCAGGGGCGGCTCACGGCCGACCGGGCGGGGGCCAGCATCGAGCTCGTCGGCCTTCGTCGGCCAGTCGAGCGAATGTTCCGGATCACCGGCGCGGACGCGGTCTTCCCCGTCTACGCCGATGTCGCGCAGGCACTGGCGGGACGACCGGAAGACGGTTAGCGGAGGCGCGTGATGCACGAGCGCCGTTCACCGGAACGGAGCCGGGTCTTCGTCCTGGGCGCCGAGGACGAGTACGTCGTCACCCGGTGCCGGGACTTCACCAAGCGGGCGCTGACCGATTGGCGGTGGCTGCCCGCTCCGGACCCCGATGCCGAGGCGGACGCCGAGGACGTGCTGCTCGTGGTGTCCGAGCTGGTGGCCAACGCACGCCTGCACGGCGGCGGCCCGAGCTCGCTCCTGCTCCGGCGCACCGGCGACGGCCTGCGCGTCGAGGTGACCGACCGCAGCCCGACGCTCCCGGTCCTCCAGCGCGACGCGCACCCGGCCCGGCCCGGAGGGCACGGGCTGCTCATCGTGGACCGGCTGGCGCGGCGCTGGGGCGCCGAGCCGCTGGACGGCGGCAAGCGCGTCTGGGTCGAGGTCTCGGAGCCCCGGCGGATCGCGGAGGCGGCGGTCGAAGGGCGGTCCTGGTGGCCCCGGCGCAGGACGAAAGGCAGCGGCACGGGGAGCTCCGTACGCTCCTGCCCGTGCCCGCGCTCCCGCCCGTGACCGGTGAGCGCCGCCGGGCGACCGCCGCGCGATGGATCGTACGAGTGGCCGCCGCGTCCGCGCGACGTCGAGAGGACGTGCGGGGCCGAGCACCCGCGCGAGCGCCCTCAGCGCGGCTCCCGCTCCCGCTCGGGCTCCGGCCCGCAGTCCGTCAGCAGCCCGGTCCGCAGCCTCGCCATGATCCGGCCGAGCAGCCGGGAGACCTGCATCTGGGACACACCGAGCCGCTCGCCGATCTCCGCCTGGGTCAGGTCCTCCCCGAACCGCAGCGAGAGGATCAGCCGGTCACGTTCGCCGAGGCCGGCGAGGAGCGGCTTGAGCGACTCCAGGCTTTCGACCAGGTCGTACGCGGGCTCCTCGACGCCCAGCCGCTGCGGCGCCGCGTCCCCCTCGGGCTCCTCCCCGGCGGGTCTGTCGAACGAGCCCGCGGTGTACCCGTTGGCGGCCCGGCGCCCCTCGGCCACGGCGTCGTCGTCGATGCCGAGGCGCTCGGCGAGCTCGTGGTCGGTGGGCTGTCTGCCCAGCCCCTGTTCCAGGACGTCGTGCGCCTTGGCGATGTCGAGCCGCAGTTCCTGCAGTCGTCTCGGCACCTTCACGGCCCATGAGGTGTCGCGGAAGAACCGTTTCATCTCGCCGGTGATGGTGGGCAGCGCGAACGTCGCGAACTCGACCCCGCGCTCGACGTCGTACCGGTTGATGGCCTTGATCAGACCGATCGTGCCCACCTGGACGATGTCCTCCATCGGCTCGCTGCGGTTGTGGAAGCGGCGCGCGGCGTACTTCACCAGGCTGAGGTTGAGCTCGACGAGCGTGTTGCGCACGTACGAGTACGCGGCGGTGCCCTCGGTGAGTTCGTTCAGCCGCCGGAACAGCGAGACCGACAGCGTCCGGGCCTCGGAGGTGCTGACTCCGAGCGGATCGTCGGGGAGCTCGGGAAGATCGGGGACGTCGATGGTGGCTGCGCGGTATGCGGTATGGACGGGCTCCGCAGTGCTGCGGGAAACGCGTGACATGAGAATCCTCCGACGGAGGGGTCCGGCGCCTGCCCGGCGCAACGGGACCGTCGTGGCCTTCGACGGGGATATACCCGCCCCGGGGCGGCTTGACGCCCGGACGACGGCGCGGTCCCGCGCGCCCGTGTACGCCGGAATGGTGACAGGGGGCCCGGGCGCGGCGGCGCGGCGGCGCGCGACACCGGACCGCGCGGCGGACGGCGGTACACCCGGGTCTTGTCGACTTCGGACACCCGACGGGGAGTGACCTTGGCAACGGCGGCCGCGGAGCTGATCGCCTGGTGGACGGGTGCGCTGGTCCTCCAGGTGCTGTTCGTCGACACCCTGTCCTGGCCCGAACTGGCCGTGGCGGCGGCGGGCGCCCTGCTCGCCGCCGTGGCCGCCCGGGCCGTGCGCGCCGCCGCCGAGGCCCGCGCGGGCGGCCTGGCCCGGCTGCTGCCGGCCCTGCTCCACTGGCCCGGCACCCTGCTGGCCGACACCTGGCGGCTGGCCGTACTCGTCGCCCGGGTCCTGCGGGGCGGCCGGGTCACCGGCCGGTTCCACACGATGACGCTGCGCTCCGGAGCCGGGGCCGCCTGGGCCTGCGGTCTGCTCGCGTCCACTCCCGGCCTGTACACGGTGCACCTCGGGCCCGGCGGCCGGATGCTCGTGCACACCCTGCCCGGGGGCGCGGGCGCCCTGGAACGGGCCCTGGTCAGCGGGCGGGACCGATGAGCGGCGCGTACGGAGCCCACTGGAACGCCTGGCTCGTGGCGGCGGGGGTGCTGCTGGTCCTCGCCGTACCGCCCGTCGTGGTCACCTGCGGCCGGGGCACCGCGACCGACCGGCTGGCCGGGCTCTGCATGACGGGCACCCTGGTCACCGTGATCCTGCTGCCGGCCGCCCGCGGCCTCGGCCGCACCGCGTACACCGACCTCGGGCTGGTCCTCGCCGTGCTCGGCCCCGTCGGAGTCCTCGCCTTCGCGCGGTTCCTGGCCGGGCCGGAAGAGGGCTCCGGACGCAGGACCGGGGCCGGCTGACATGGACCCCCGTACCGTATGCGCCGCGGCCCTGCTCGCCGCCGGAAGCGCCGTCCTGCTGCTGGCCGTCGCGGCCTTCCTGGCCCTGCCCCGCCCGTACGCCCGACTGCACGCGCTGGCACCGGCCACCTCGCTCGGCGCGCCGCTGGTCCTGCTCGCCCTCGCCGTCGACGCGCCACCGGGCCGGGCCGCCGTCAAGTTCCTCGTGATCGCCGTGCTGATGGTCCTCGGCGGCACGCTGACCACGCCGGCCGTGGGCCGGGTCACCGCCGAGCACGAGGGCCGGCTGCCCGGGGACGCCGGCACGTGACCGCCACCGAACTGCTCGCCGAAGCCTCCCTCGTCCTCGTGACGGCCGCCGCCACCGCGGCCGTCCGGACCAGGGACCCGGTGCGCCAGGCCGTCGTCCTCAGCGCCCTCGGGCTGCTCCTCGCGCTGTCCTTCGCCCTGCTCCAGGCACCTGACGTGGCCCTGTCGCAGCTGGCCGTCGCCGCGGTGGTGACCCCGCTGCTGATCCTGCTGACCGTACGCAAGATCCGGGCCGTGGCCGACCGGAGGGAGAAGGGAGAGGGGTGACCCGCACCGCACCGGCCGCCACGACCGGGGTCGCCGTCTACGCGGCCGGCCACGCCGGAGCCAAGGCCGCCCTGTTCGGGCTCGCGGGGGTGCTGCTGGACCGGCACGGCTCGGTGGACGAACACGGGCTGTACGGACGCGGCCGCGATCTCCGGCCGGCCGGGGTGCTGTTCGCGGCGGGCGGGCTCGCGCTCGCTGGGCTGCCGCCGTTCGCCACGGCGCTCGGCAAGGCCGTCGTCGAGCACGCCGCGGCCGGGGGCGCCGCCTGGCTGATCCCGCTGTTCGTGCTGGTGCCCGCCATCACCGGGGGAGCCGTACTGCGGGCGGGCGTACGGGTGTTCGCGGGCCGCGGCGCCCCGGTGCCGAGCCGGCCGGCCGGCCCCGAGACCACCGGTACGGACGAGGAGCCGGAGATCCGCGATCCCCGCCGCCGGGTCCCGTGGCCCATGGTGGCGGTCCCCTGCGCACTGCTCGGGGGATCCCTCGCACGGGGACTGGTACCGGCGTTCGCCCGGGCCGTCGCCGAGGCGGCCGTGCTGTTCTGCGATGCGCCCGGGTACCGGGACGCCGTCGCGGGGCGGGCCGTCCCGCCCGCGGCGCAGGCTCCCGAAGCCGGCTGGACGGTGACCGGGGCCGTCCTCGGGCTGCTGTCGGCCGGGGCCGCGGTGGCTCTGGCCGCCGCCGCGCTGTGGGGGCCGGGGCTGCGGGGTCCGCTGGCGCGGCGGACCGGCGGGTGGGCCGGGCGGGTCACCGCGTACGCGATCGTGCCCCTGCGGCGGCTGCACTCGGGGCACGTCGGCGACTACGCGGCCTGGCTGGTGGCCGGGACGGCGGCGCTCCTGGCGGTCTTCGCCGCCCGGATCTGAGCGCCCCGGCCACCCGCCGGCCGGGGTTCAGCAGATCCGCGGGAGCTGTTCCCCGAGCGGCAGGTCGACCACGCGGGTGCCGCCCAGCCGGGTGCGCGCCACGACCATGCCCGGGTGGGCCTCCACCGCCTCGCCGATGACGGTCGCCCCGCGGCCCAGCGGGTGCGCCCGCATCGCGTCGAGCACGGCCTCGGCGTGCTCGCGCGGCACGAAGGCCACGAGCTTGCCCTCGTTGGCCACGTAGAGCGGGTCAAGGCCGAGGATCGAACAGGCGTTCGCGACGGCCGGGGGTACGGGGACGCGGGACTCCTGGATGACGACGCCGGTGCCGGAGGCCGTCGCGATCTCGTTCAGCGCGGCCGCCAGACCGCCCCGGGTGGGGTCGCGCAGGACGTGCAGGTCCGGGGTGACCGCCAGCATGCTCCGTACGAGACCGCCCAGCGCCGCGCAGTCGCTCTCGACGTCCACCCCGAACTCCAGGCCCTCCCGGACGCTCATGATGGCCACGCCGTGCAGCCCGATGTCACCGCTGACGATCACCACGTCGCCGGGCACCACCCGCTGCGGGCGCAGGTCCACCCCCGCCGGGATGAGCCCGATCCCCGCGGTGTTGACGTAGACCCCGTCCCCGTGCCCGCTCTCGACGACCTTGGTGTCGCCGGTGGCCACCTCCACGCCGGCCGCCCGCGCGGCGTCGCCCATCGCCCGGGCCACCCGCGAGACGACGGACAGTTCGACGCCCTCCTCCAGGATGAACCCGCAGGAGAGGTAGGCCGGTTCGGCCCCGCTCATCGCGAGGTCGTTCACCGTGCCGTTGACCGCCAGATCGCCGATGCAGCCCCCCGGGAAGAACAGCGGGCGCACGACGTAGGAGTCCGTGGAGAAGGCGAGGCGCACCCCGCCGAGCGAGAGCGCGGCGGAGTCCCCGAGCTGGGCCAGGGCGGGCCCGCCGAACTCCGGGAGGAAGAGGTGCTGGACGAGCTCGGCCGAGAGGGCGCCGCCCCCGCCGTGGCCCATCACCACCCGGGGGTGGTCGCGCAGCGGGGCGGGGCAGGTCCAGCCGGTGATGTCCAGGGGTGCGGTCTCAGCCAACGGGGCTCGCCTCCATCGGCGTCGTCGGGGAGGGCGGCCCGGCCGGGAGGTCGAGCCGGCGGTAGAGGTAGTACGCGGCGCAGGCGCCCTCGCTGGAGACCATCGTGGCGCCGAGCGGGGTGCGCGGGGTGCAGAGGGTGCCGAAAGCCTCGCACTCGTGCGGCTTGATCAGCCCCTGGAGCACCTCGCCGCTGCGGCACTCGGCGGGCTCCCGCGTGGTGATGCCGCTCACCGAGAAGCGGTGCTCGGCGTCGAACTCCCGGTAGCGGTCCGACAGTCGCCAGCCGCTGCCGGGAATGACCCCGATGCCGCGCCAGGCCCGGTCGGTGACCTCGAAGACGTCCTCCAGCATCGCGAGGGCGGCCGGATTGCCCTCCGGGCGGACGGCGCGCGGGTAGGCGTTCTCCACCGTGTGCTCGCCCCGTTCGAGCTGCCGCACGGTCCGCCGTACGCCTTCGAGGATGTCCAGCGGCTCGAAGCCCGTCACCACGATCGGCACCCGGTACCGCGCCGCGAGCTCCGGGTACTCCGCCACCCCCATGACGCTGCACACGTGCCCGGCGGCCAGGAAGCCCTGCACCCGGCAGCTGGGCGAGCGCATGATGGCCTCGATGGCCGGGGGAACGCGGACGTGCGACACCAGCAGGCTGAAGTTGGGGATGCCCAGCCGCTTCGCCTGATGGACCGTCATCGCGTTGGGTGGGGCGGTGGTCTCGAAGCCGATGCCGAAGAACACCACTTCCCGGTCCGGGTTCTGCCGCGCGATGGTCAGGGCGTCGAGGGGCGAGTAGACCACCCGTACGTCACCGCCCTCGCTCCGCACCCGGAACAGGTCGCGGCCGGTCCCCGGTACCCGGAGCATGTCCCCGAAGGAGCAGAAGATGACACCCGGCCGGGAGGCGATCTCCAGCGCCTTGTCGATGACCTCCAGCGGGGTGACGCACACCGGACACCCCGGGCCGTGGATCAATTCCACTAGATCCGGGAGGAGTTGATCGATCCCGTGCCGGATGATGGTGTGCGTCTGACCACCGCACACCTCCATCAGCGCCCAGGGGCGGGTCACCGTCGCGTGGATCTCGTCCAGCAGCCGGCGCGCGAGGTCCGGGTCCTGGAATTCGTCGATGTACTTCACGGCTGCACTCCCTCGCCGCTCCCGGCCTCTGCGGCCAGCTCCCACGGGTCCCCGAACTCCTCCTGCAGCATGCCGAGTTCCGCGAAGAGCTCCAGGGTCTGCTTGGCGGACTCCTCGTCCAGGCGCTGCAGGGCGAACCCCACGTGGACGATGGCGTACTCGCCGACCCGGAGGTCCGGCAGGTACTCCAGGCACACCTCCTTCTGCACGCCGCCGAAGTCCACGGTGGCCATGCGGGTGCCGTCCCGCTCCCCGATGTCAAGCACTCTGCCGGGTACCGCCAGGCACATGGGCCTCTCCTCGCTGTGGGGGGTCGGTGACGTCGCGGGCAGCCGCCACCATGAGCTGACCGATCGCCAGACCGCCGTCGTTCGGCGGGACATGGCGGTGCCGCAGTACGGTGAAACCGCGCTCCCGCAGCGTGCGGGCGCACGCCGAGGACAGCAGCGTGTTGGCGAAGACCCCGCCGGTCAGCGCCACCGTGTCCAGCCCGTGCCGCTCGCGCGCCAGGACGCACAGCCTGCCGACCAGCGCGGTGACGCAGCCGTGGAACCGGGCCGCGATCACCGAGGGGTCCACACCGGCGCGCAGGTCGGCGACCGCCGCGGCCAGCAGGGGCGCCGGATCGGCGGTGAAGGGGCCGCCGGACCCGGGCAGGGGCGGGCCGAGGGCGAAGGAGTAGGGGTCGGGGTCCGCGAGGCCGCCCGGCGCCCGGAGCGCGGCGCTCTCCAGCTCCATGGCCGCCTGGGCCTCGTAGCCGGAGCGGTGGCAGATGCCCGCCAGGGAGGACACGGCGTCGAAGAGCCGTCCCATGCTGGAGGTCGCGGCGCAGTTCAGGCCCCGTTCCAACTGTCGTGCCAGGACCGGCAGTTCATCGGAGGGGCAGTGGTCCGCGGACGGCAGGTCCGGATCCCAGGGGATGCCCGCCGCCCTCAGGTGCGACAGGGCCATCCGGTACGGCCGCCGCACCGCGGCGTCGCCGCCCGGCAGCGGCACGTACGCGAGATGCGCGAAGCGGGTGTACCCGGCGTAGTCCGCGAGGAGGACCTCACCGCCCCACACCGCGCCGTCGTCCCCGTAGCCGGTGCCGTCGAAGGCGATGCCGATGACCCGGCGGCCGCCGTCCAGGCCGTGCTCGGCCATCGCGGACGCGACGTGCGCGTGATGGTGCTGGACGCGCACCAGCGGCCGGCCGCCGGCGTTGCGGGCCGCCCACCGGCCCGACCGGTAGCCGGGATGCCGGTCGGTGGCCAGCAGCTCGGGGGAGACGCCGGTGATGGACTCCAGCTGCCGCCCGGCCCGCTCGAAGGCGACCTGCGTGGCGAGGTCGTCCATGTCCCCGATGTGCGCCGACAGCCAGGCCCGCCGGCCCTCCCCGAGGCAGAGGGCGTTCTTGAGGTCGCCCCCGGTGGCCAGCGTGGCGGAGACCGGCAGCGGCAGCGGCACCGGCAGCGGCGCGTAGCCGCGCGCGCGGCGGACCGGCAGGGCGGCGCCGTCGCACACCCGCACCACGGAGTCGTCGCACGGCACGTGGATCGGGCGGTCGTGCGTCAGCCAGCCGTCGGCGAGCCCGGCCAGCCGCTCCAGGGCCTCGGCCTCGTCGGTGACGATGGGCTCGCCCGCGAGGTTCCCGCTGGTCATGACGAGCAGCCCCGGCCCCGGCGGATCGCCCGGAAGCCCGAACAGCAGGTGGTGGACCGGGGTGTACGGGAGCATGACACCGAGGTCGGGGCTGCGCGGAGCGACCTCCTCGGCCGGGCCCGGGACCCCGGCGCGCCTGCGGAGCAGCACGATGGGCCGGACGTTCCCGGTGAGCAGGGCGCGCTCCTCGGGGCCGATGTGCGCCAGCCGCTCCGCCTCGGCGAGGTCGCGCGCCATCACGGCGAAGGGCTTGTCGCCGCGGTTCTTGCGCCGGCGCAGCTCCGCCACGGCCGCCGGCCGGGTGGCGTCGCAGGCCAGGTGGTAGCCGCCGAGCCCCTTGACGGCCAGGATCGCGCCCCGGGCCAGCATCCGGCGGGCCTCGGCGACCGGATCCGTACCGCCGAGTTCGTACGGGCCCTCGCCCGGCCCGCGCCCGGCCGCCAGCAGCCGCAGCCGGGGCCCGCAGGCCGGGCAGGCCACGGGCTGGGCGTGGAAGCGGCGGTCGGCCGGATCGGTGTACTCGCGGGCGCAGTCGGGGCACATCGGGAAGCCGGCCATGGTCGTGTGGGCGCGGTCGTAGGGCAGCCCGGTGACGATGGTGAAGCGGGGCCCGCAGTGCGTGCAGGTGATGAAGGGGTGCCGGTGGCGCCGGTCGGCGGGGTCCGCCAGCTCCGCGAGACAGGCGGCGCAGGTGGCCGTGTCCGGGGAGACCAGCGTCCGGGCCGGTCCGCCGCTCCGGGAGGCGATGATCGAGAACCCCCCGCCGCCGCCGAGCGCGGGCACCTCGCAGTGGTCGACGGCGTCCACCACGGCCAGCGGGGGCGCGTCGGCCGCGAGGCGCTCGCAGAACGCCGCGACGTCGCCGGGGGCGCCCTCGACCTCGGTGACCACGCCCTCGGGGGTGTTGGTGACGTGCCCGGCCAGGCCGAGCCCGGTGGCGCGGGCGTAGACGTACGGCCGGAAGCCGACGCCCTGCACCACGCCCCGGACGGTGACCCGGCGGCGCTGCACAGACTCCATCAGCGGCTCTGCCGGTTCGCTGCCGCGGGCGTCGGAGTCGGCATCGGAGTCGGCCCGTGCGCCTCGCCGGGAGTGTGCGCGTGTACCGGCCCCGGTCCGTCCAGGGGTGCCGGCGCGGGCATGGGCGTGGGCCCGTGCGCGTGCGCGGGGCTGTGCCTCTGGCCGTGTGCGGGCCCCGGCCGGTGAGCACCGTCCGCTCCGTGCCCCGGCCCGTGCGCGTGTCCGGGCTCGTGCCCCGGGCCGGGCCCGGGGGTGTGCCCGGGCCCGTGTGTGTGTCCGGGTGCGTGCCCCGGGCCGCGTCCGGGGGTGTGCCGCGGCTCGTGCCCGAGATCGTGCTCCGGGCCGTGCGTGTGGCCAGGTTCGTGCCCCGCGCCGTACCCGTGGGTGTGACTCGGCCCGTGTACGTGTCCGGGTTCGTGATCCGGCCCGTGTCCGTGGGTGTGGGCCGGTCCGTGCCCCGCGCCGTGCGCGTGGCCAGGCGACTGCCCCCGCCCAAGCGCGGCCGGCGGGCCCGGCGCGTCGCACGGCTCGTGCGGGCCGGGTCCGTGGCCGCCGCCCTGCGCGGGAGCGCACGCGCATGCCCGGGACATCACCGGGACGTGCGGCACCGCCCCCTCGCCGACCGCCCGCGCCCGGTCCAGCAGGACGCCCAGGCCCTCGCCCGCGCGGACCGACGTGAGCACCACCTCCACCCCCGGATTGACCCGCTGGACGTTCGCGCGGAAGGCCGCCTCGTCGAACTCGACGGCCCGCGCGATGTCGGTCTTGGTGACCACGACCAGCTGGGCCAGCCCGAAGGCCGTCGGGTACTTCAGCGGCTTGTCCTCGCCCTCGGTCACCGACGCGAGGACCACGCGCAGCGACTCCCCGAGGTCGTACGAGGCCGGGCAGACCAGGTTGCCGACGTTCTCGACGAACAGCAGCCGGGTGTCCTCGGGCAGCCAGCCGTCCAGGTGGCGCCCCAGCATCGCGGCCTCCAGGTGGCAGAGCCCGTCGGTGAGCACCTGCTTGACCGGCGCGCCCGAACGGGCCAGCCGCACCGCGTCGTTCTCGGTCGCCAGGTCCGCCGTCAGGGCGGCCGCGGCCACCCCCCGCTCCCGGGCGAGCAGCAGTTCCCGCTCCAGCAGGGCGGTCTTGCCGCTGCCCGGACTGGACAGCAGGTTGACGACCGTCGTACCGCGGGCGGTGAGTTCGGCGCGCAGCGCCTGCGCGGCCCCGTCGTTCTTGGCGAGTACCGCCTGTTGCAGGTCGACCACTCGGCACATGGTTCAGGCCTCCTCGGAGATCGGCGTGCGGCGGGAGACCGCGGCCGGGGCATCGGGATCCAGGGCGTCCTCCCAGGTCACGGTGAGGATGCGCAGCTCGCGTCCGGACAGCAGCTCCACCTCCGTGGCCCTTCCGCAGGCGGGGCAGCACAGTTCGGGCGGCATGCCCACGTCCCAGTCGCCCGCGCAGGCGCCGCAGCGCGCCCGGGCCGGCACGGAGCGGATGACGAGTTCGGCGCCCTCCAGGACCGTTCCGGCGCAGGCCAGTTCGAAGCAGAAGGCGAGGGAGTCCGGGACCACCCCGGCCAACTCGCCGATCTGGAGCTCCACTCGGCCTGCGACGCTCGCGCCGCCCGGGGCCGCCTCTTCCACCTGGCCCACGACGGCCATGGCGATCGACATCTCGTGCATCGGCTCCGTCTCCGTCCTGCCGGGCCTCATTACACCGGCCGGGCGGGGGCGGTACGGGCGGGCACGCCGACGGCCCGTACGCCCCGTACGCCATTTGGGCGCCGGGGCGGTACGGGCCGTCGGGGGGCTCACATGTCGCGGATGCGCACGTAGCGCTTGATGTCGGGCAGGAGCTGCTTGAGCACGGCGGCCAGGGCCAAGGCGGCGGCTCCGCAGATGACGGCCTTCTTCATGGGGTCCTCCTCAGTTCACGGCGGTTCGGGTCATCCGCGTCGGCCCCGTACGGATCCTCCCGCTGCCGGAGCAGGTCCAGGAGCATCCGTACGGCCTCCGGCACCGCGTCGGCCACCGGCCCGCTCAGACCGATGCCCTCCTCGACGCACGCGGGCTCGCACCCGAGGACCAGCATGCGGCGGGGCGCCGCCGTGCCGGTCCCGGCGCACAGGGTGTCCAGCAGGGCGAGGACGGTGTCGGGGGACATGTCGTGCCCGTCGAGCGCGGCTCCGCCCGGGGCGACGCGCGGGTCCCCGCCGCCGACCTCGATCAGGTACAGGGTGCCGGGGGCGCCGCCGCGCGCGGTGGCGTCGACGAGGACGACCGTGTCGTAGCCGTCGAGCAGCTGGTAGGCCAGGTGGACCCCGCGCACCCCGAAGTCCACCGCCTCCACGCCCTGCGGCAGTTCGTACGAGGACAGCGCCCGCAGGGTCTCCACGCCGAAGCCGTCGTCGCCGAGGAAGACGTTGCCGATTCCGGCGATCAGGGTCCGGCCGCTCACGCGCGCTCCTCGGGGGTGACCTCGTCCGGCTGGAAGTAGAGGAACCTCCCTTGCTCCCGGCGGATGTCCGCACCCGGATCGCCCTCCACGGTGACCGCGAGGTGCACGCCGCCGTCGACGTCGTGCAGTACGGCCTCGACCTGGGCGGTGCGGCCCTGGAGGAACAGGTCCTGGGCGTCGGTGCGCCGCAGCCCCGGGCGCAGGACCACGCGGCTGCCGACCCCCACCCGGACGCCGTCGACCGTGACGTGGTCGGGGGCCGGTTCGGCGGGGTCTGCCCCGGCGGGGTCCCACCAGGGGGTATCGGGCCGGAACAGCGCCCCCGGGTCCTCGGCCCCGGCCTCGCCGGTGATCTCGCGCAGGCCGCGGACGGCCCCGTGCAGCCGCTCCAGCACCTCGGGCGGCATCGAATCGGCCAGCTCGATCACGGCGGCGGCCCGGGGATCCGTGCCGCGGGCCTCCCGTTTCTCCTGGTCGGTGAGGGCGGCCGTGCGCAGGGCCAGGATCTCGTCGATCTCGGTGGCGTCGTACATGGCGCCGGCGCTCTCGGGCGCGATGGCCGGGTGGTCCTCGAGGATGATCGGGGACGACAGCACCACGTCCGCGCGGCCGGGCCCGCCGGCCAGCACCGGCCAGGTGTGCCGGTTCTCGCAGGCCGCGACCGCTCCCTTGGCCCACTCGGGCGGGTCGGTCATCGACAGGAAGGATCCGGAGCTCAGCCCCAGCAGCAGGTGCGCGGCGACCAGCGAGCGCGGCAGCGCCTCCTCGCGCGTCGCCGGGCCGCTCTCGTCGGGGGCCCAGGGGCTGGTGTTCTCCACCAGCGCCGTCAGCTTCAGCACCCGGTAGGGGCCGTCGAGTTCGGCGGCGGAGAGCCGCAGGATCCCGCTGACCCGCTCCGTGCGCCGCACCAGGCGGCCGACCGTGCGGCCGCCGGCGTCGAGGACCGGCTCGGCCTCCTCGCGGGCGGGCCGGGCGAAGGGGAACAGGGCTTCGGCGCCGGCCAGTTCGGCCACCGGGATGGACACCTCGACCCGTTCCTCGGTGCCCTCGTCCCAGGGCACCAGCACCCGGTCGGCCAGGTGGAGTTCGGCGACCTCCTCGAAGGTGCCGTCCGCGCAGGCCTGTTGGACCGTACGCCGCTGGGGGTGCAGGAAGCGCAGTTCCAGGGAGAGCGTTGCCGCGCCCCGGGGCTCCAGCAGCAGTTCGGTCCGCTGGAAGGCGTGCTCCTCGTGCGCGGGCGCCCAGGCGGGCGGCACGAGCACGCCGAACTGCCAGCGCATCCGGTTCTTTGCCGCCGAGGCCCGGTACGGGTAGAGGACGTACCCCTCGAAGAGCACGGCGTCCGCCACCTGCCGGGCCGTTTCGAAGCGGGTGTCAGGGGCGGCCGCGAGGGTGTTGGCGGTCGTGGTCACGGGGCCGTCCTCTCGGTCACGCGCGGGGGAGCCGCCCCCAGCCGGGCAGCGGGCGGCTGCGGTCCCGCCGCGGCCGCGGTGTCCAGGAGGGCGCGCACGGTCGCCTCCCAGGAGGGCAGCGCGTGCCGCGAGCGGAAGGCGAGCAGGTCGGCCATGGTGTCGGCGGGCAGCCGCAGCCAGCCGCAGCCGGGGAAGTGCTGCTCGACCATCTCCCGCCACACGGCCACCGGCATCCGGTACGCCGCCTCCCGGTCCCAGGGCACCGGTTCGACGTGGAAGCCGCCCGCCCCGGTGAACGCGCTCCCGGAGAACAGCATCAGCAGCGGCACCTCACCGCCCTGGAGCGCGGCGAAGTACCGGGTCGCGGCGATGTCCATGTCGTACGTGCACGGCACCACCAGGTCGGCCTCGGTCTCCCCGGTGAAGCCCGGGACCATCAGCGAGACCTGGGCGAACTGCACCGGCTGGAGGGTGGATCCCCAGCGGGAGGGGGCCCCGAAGAGATCGGTGAGCCCGTCGGCCTCCGCCGGGCCGTACCGCCGCCGGGCGGGTTCCACGCGGATCTGGCAGCGCAGGGCGAGGGCGTGCACCCGCACCCCGGGCGAGGTGGTCACGCGCAGCCGGAACACCAGGGTCGGACCGGCGGCGTACGGGTCGGCGCGGACCCCGGTGCAGGCGAAGGCGAACTCCGTCATGTCCGGCCCGCTTCCACCGGGTCCGGCGCGAGCGCCCGGGCCCGCCGCTCGACCCGTTCGAAGAAGACGCGCAGCGCCTCCCGGGCCTCCGCGCCCCCGTCGAAGCCCTGCCACAGCATCCGCATCCGCCCCACCAGCTCGTAGCAGATGTCGATGGGCACCAGGTGGCAGGTGGTGCGGCCGTCCGCGCGGTGCAGCAGGAGCGCCTCCACGTCGGGTTCCAGCAGGGCGGCCAGCCGTCCGGCGCCGAGCACCTCGTGCCAGGTCTCCGGGTCGAGTTCGCTCTCGGTGGCCCCGGCCGGGCTCGGGTAGAGCGCGACCAGGCGGTCCAGGGCGGCGTTGCGGAAGAGGAAGGCCACCCCGACGGGGATCTGGAGGGCCTCCCAGGCGCCCTCGTCCAGGGGTCGGCCCGGGTCGGCCAGGTACCGGTCCGGGACGGCGCGGAAGCGGCCGGTGGCGGCCCCCGGCCGGTCGAAGAGGAGCGCGCAGGCCGTGCAGGCGCAGACCAGGGCCCGCCGCTCGGTCTCCACCAGGTGGCGGTGGCCGTCCTCGGGCACCACCACCGCGCACAGTTCGCAGGTCTCGGGGCGGGGCGGGCGAGCGCCGGCGAACCGCCGCAGGCCGCGCCCCAGCGGGGCCGGCCCGCTCACCGGGCCCGTGCCGGGGCGTGCGGGCGGGTGCCGATCTGCAGCAGGGCGGGGGCCGGGGCCGCCGTCTCCACCTCGACGGAGGTCACCTCGGGCGCGAAGGCCGCCAGCGCGTCCGCCACGTCCTGCGGCACGCCGGGGGAGCCGTCCGCCGAACTGCCGCAGCCGCACCCGCCCGTGGCGCGGGCGCCCAGCCGCAGCACGCCCGAGGCCGCGTCGAAGCCGAGCAGCTCCACGGGCTCCCGTACGGACCGCAGCGCGCGGCCGATCCGGACGAGCACGTCCTCGGGGTTCAGGTCGTGCAGGGCCAGCAGGCTCGCCACGAGCTCGTCGTCCAGCAGGGGGCGCAGGCCCTCCTCGCCGAGCCGCTGCGTGATCCGGGCGAGCCCGGACCCGTAGAACTCCATGAGGACCCGCACCAGTTCCTCGGCGGCGCCGCACGCCGCCCGGTCGCCCGTGGCGGCGAGCCGGTCGAGCACCTCGTCCACCCGGTGCCCCGCCTGCCGTGCGTCCACCGCGGCGCCCGCGTGCGCGGCGCTCATCCGCCCAGCCCGCTCAGGCCGGTGGGCACGTGCATGGTCTTGACGGTCTTGCCGCCGCCCACGTACATGTGCACTCCGCAGGGCAGGCACGGGTCGAAGCTGCGCACGGCCCGCATGATGTCGATGCCCTTGAAGTTCTCCGGGGGGTTCTCCTCGAAGATGGGGGTGTTCTGCACGGCGTCCTCGTAGGGTCCCGGTGTGCCGAAGGTGTCGCGGGTGCTGGCGTTCCACGGAGTCGGCGGATACGGGTGGTAGTTGGCGATCTTCCCGTCGCGGATCACCATGTGGTGCGACAGGACGCCCCGGACGGCCTCGGTGAAGCCGACGCCGATCGACTCGTTCGGCACCTCGAACTTCTCCCAGGTCTGGGTGCGTCCGGCACGGACCTCCGCCAGTCCCTTCTCGGCGCAGTGCAGGGCGATGGCCGCCGCGTACGCCTGGAAGTAGGTGCGGGCGCGGTTGCGCTCCAGGGCGTTGCTCCACTTCGGGATCCGCCACTCGAACCGGGTCTCGGGCTTGGTCATCGTCTTCGGCAGGTTGATGACCACGCTGTGCCCGGTCGCCTTGACGTAGCCGACGTCCACCAGCCCGGACAGCGCCGTGGACCACAGCCGGGCGATCGGGCCGCCGCCCGTGTCCAGCGCCAGGTGGTCCTTGCCGTCGAACCAGCGGGGCGACATCACCCAGCTGTACTTGTCGTCGAAGTTCCGCTTCTGCGGGGCCGGGATGGTGTGCTGGTTCCACGGGTGGCGCGCGTCGACGGGGTTGCCGAGCGGGTCGTGCGTGACGAACTTCTCCTGCCCCTCCCAGTCGTCGTAGTACGAGCTGCCGAGCAGGATGCGGATGCCCAGGTTGATCTCGGTGAGGTCGTTGGTGACCAGCTTGCCGTCCACGACCACGCCCGGGGTGACGAACATCTTGCGTCCCCAGTCGGTCATGTTGGCGTACGTGAAGTCGCAGTACTCGGGGTCGTTCAGGGCGCCCCAGCAGCCCAACAGCACGCGCCGGCGGCCGACTTCCTCGTAGCCGGGCAGCGCCTCGTAGAAGAAGTCGAACAGGTCGTCGTGCAGCGGCACGACCTTCTTCATGAACTCCACGTACCGCATCAGGCGGCTCATGTAGTCGGTGAACAGCTGTACCGAGGCGATGGTGCCGACGCCGCCCGGATAGAGCGTGGAGGGGTGCACGTGGCGCCCCTCCATCAGGCAGAACATCTCCCGCGTGTAGCGGCTGACCTGGAGGGCCTCGCGGTAGAACTCGCCCTCGATGGGGTTGAGCGAGCGCATGATGTCGGCGATCGTGCGGTAGCCGTGCTCGCCGGCGTGCGGGGCCTCGGTCCGCTCGGCCAGCTCCAGGACCCCGGGGTTGGTCTCGCGGACCATCTTCTCGCAGTAGTCGACCCCGACCAGGTTCTCCTGGAAGATGTTGTGGTCGAACATGTACTCCGCCGACTCGCCGAGGTTGATGATCCACTCGGCGAGGTGCGGCGGCTTCACGCCGTAGGCCATGTTCTGCGCGTACACGGAACAAGTGGCGTGGTTGTCACCGCAGATGCCGCAGATGCGGCTGGTGATGAAGTGCGCGTCCCGGGGGTCCTTGCCACGCATGAAGACGCTGTAGCCACGGAAGACCGACGAGGTGCTGTAGCACTCGGCGACCCGCTTCTGCTTGAAGTCGATCTTCGTGTGGATGCCGAGACTGCCCACGATCCGGGTGATCGGATCCCACGCCATCTCGACCAGGCCGCTGCCGTCGCCGGCCGCCTTCGTCTTCGGTTCCATCGTGTCTGCCGTGACCCTTCTTCAGTGCGGGAGTGCGGGAGGAGGAGGTGTTCCGGGCGGGAGGACGGCCGGGGGCCTCACCAGGGCGGGCGGTAGCCGGTGGTCAGCTTCTGGCCGCCGCGCCGCCACTTGGGCTCCTGGTCCACCGTGTGCTGGGTGATCGACCGGAGCCTGCGGATCACGGCGCCGTACGCCCCGCTGGCCTTCGTGGAGACCGTGGCGCCCGGGGGCTGGTCCATGAACGGCATGAACTTGTCGGGGAAGCCCGGCATCGTGCAGGCGATGCAGATGCCGCCCACGTTCGGGCAGCCGCCGACGCCGTTGATCCAGCCGCGCTTGGGCACGTTGCACTTGACCACCGGACCCCAACAGCCGATCTTCACCAGGCACTTGGGAGAGTCGTAGGTCTCGGCGAACTGGCCCTGCTCGTAGTAGCCGGCCCGGTCGCAGCCCTCGTGGACCGTGTTGCCGAACAGCCAGGTGGGCCGCAGCTTGTCGTCCAGCGGGATCATCGGGGCCGAGCCCGCCGCCTGGTAGAGCAGGTAGGTCAGCGTCTCCGAGAAGTTGTCCGGCTGGATCGGACAGCCCGGCACGCACACGATCGGGATCCCGGCGTGGGACTTCCAGTCCCAGCCCAGGTAGTCGGGCACGCCCATCGCGCCCGTCGGATTGCCCTCCATCGCGTGGATGCCGCCGTACGTGGCACACGTGCCGATGGCCACCACCGCGAGGGCCTTGGGCGCCAGCCGGTCGATCCACTCGCTGGTGGTGATGGGCTGGCCGGTGTCCGGATCGTCGCCGAAACCGCACCAGTAACCCTCGGGCTTGATCTTCTCGTTGGGGACGGAGCCCTCCACCACCAGCACGAACGGATCGATCTCGCCCCGCTCGCCCTTGAAGAACCACTCGATGAACGTGTCCGCGCCGCCGACGGGGCCGCACTCGAAGTCGATCAGCGGCCAGTGCACGGCGATCCGGGGGAGCCCGGGCAGCGTCCCCGTCACGATCTCCTCGATGCTCGGCTGCATCGCCGCGGTCAGGGACACGGAGTCGCCGTCGCAGCTCAAGCCCGCGTTGATCCAGAGGATGTGGATCAGGGGGTCCTCTACCGTTGCCGACGTTGCTGCATCCATGCGGATGCCTCCTTGAGAAGGGGGAGCGGGGAGCGGGAACGGGGCGGGGAGGGGCGGTCCGCGACCGCCGGGGACGCACCGGCCCCACCCTTCTTGCTAGCAGGCGGCGGGGTCCCGTGCCGCGTCATGTACGCCCGGTCCGGTGACGGGGGCCGTTCGCGCGGCCGGCGGCGACCCGTGCCGACCCGGTACGGACCGAGCCAGGTGGGACGGGGTGGTGTCGGGGCGCTCCTTGCGCACGAAGGCCCGGCGCAGCGCGTGGTACGGCGCCCCGGGGTCGAAGAAGGTCTGCCGCATCCGGTCCAGCTCGGCCGCGCGGTGGGCGGCCAGCGGGCGCTGCGCCTCGTCGAGCTCCCGGCGCGCCTTCTTCACGGCGATCCGCGAGGTGGTCGCCGGATGGCCGGCGAGCCGGGCCGCGAGCGCCGCGGCCCGGCCGCCGAACGCCGCGGGCGGGCAGCCGATCGTACGGTCGACCAGGCCGAGCCGCCGGGCGGCCTCGGCGCTCAGCGGCAGCGCCTCGGAAGTCAGGCGCTCCGCGAGCACCGGGCCGACCCGGCGCGGCAGGGTGTACGTCCAGAACTCGGAGCCGTACAGGCCCATCAGGCGGTAGTGCGGATTGAGGACCACGCCCGAGCGGCACCAGACCTCGTCCGCGGCGAGGGCCAGCACGGCCCCTCCGGCGGCCGCGTTGCCGCCCAGCGCGGCGACCACGAGCCGGTCGGTGGTGGTCAGGACGGCCTCCACCAGGTCGTCCATCGCGTTGATGTTGGCCCAGGACTCCTCGGCGGGGTCGGCCGCGGCCTCGATGACGCCGAGATGGATGCCGTTGGAGAAGAAGTCCCGGCCGCCGCCGAGCACGAGCACCGAGGTGGGGCGCGTACAGGCCGCGCGGTAGGCGTCCAGCAGGCGCCGGCAGTGGGCGGTGCTCATCGCGCCGCCGGGGAACGCGAACGACAGGAAGCCGGCCCCGCCCTCCTCGCGGTAGCCGATGTCGGACCAGGATCCCGCGGAGGCGGGCACCTCCGGCAGCGCGGGCAGCAGGTCCCCGAGCGCGAGCGCGGCCGGGAGCTTGGGCGCGGCCGGCCGCCCCGGCGCGCGGTGGGCCCGCAGCTCCGGGATCCACACGGCCCCGTCGGCGGTGGCCCGGCAGACCGCGCCCGCCCGGGTGGCGAGCAGTTCGCCCGGGCGGCCGCGCAGCCGGTCCTCGGGGTGGCCGCCGTGCAGGAACCAGGTGCCGCCGAGCAGCTCGTCCCGTACGCCGGGCCGGGAATCGGCGGCCCGCAGCACGCGCAGCACCCGCTCGGTGCCGTCCCGCTGCCAGTCGATCCGGCGGCCCTCCTGGCGCAGCAGGGGACGGGCGCGGCCCTCGGCCTGCGGCTCGGGGGCGTACGTGCCGGAGGCGAACCGCTCCACGGCGAGCAGGACGGCCTCCAGGGCCGCGTCGGCGACCTCCCCCCGGTACCAGGCGCTCTTGGACTCCGGCGGGTCCGGCACCGGGCATTCGACCGTGGCCCACACATCGCCGGCGTCCATCTCCGCATTGGCCTGCAGCACGGTGACGCCCCACCGCGGCGACCCCTCCTGGACGGCCCGGTCGAGCGAGGAGGGGCCCCGGTCCCCGACCGGGCCGGGGTGGACGATCAGGCAGGTGTGGGCGGACCAGATCTCCTCAGGCACGGCAGAGGTCAGCATCGGCGCGACCACCAGGTCCGGCCCGTGCCGGCGGACCGCATCGGCCAGGTCGACGGAGGGGAGCGCCAGCTCCACCGCGACGCTGTGACCGTGATCGCGCAGCTCGGCGTGGACCCGCTGGGTGAGGCTGTTGAAAGCGCTCGCGACGAGCAGGACGTGCACGTGGTCTCCCTGCGACGGACCGGAGCCGCGGCCCCGATGTGCCGGGCCGGATCGGCGGTGCCTGACCGGGGCATGACCGGCCGCCTGAGATGTTCCGGTACGCCGGCGGCGGGCGCGCGCAACGCGGCGGCGGTTGTCACCCGAACGCGCAAGCGCGCGGGGCCGCTCGGCGGCAGGCCGCCGGCAGGATCGTCGCGCGCCCCGCCGCCCCCTGCGAGCCCCGGGACCCCCACGGCAGGCGGACTGTCAGTCGCATGGGTCACAGTGGGGAGGACCGGCGGCGCTGCCCGCGGGGGAACGAGGTGATCCCATGTCGCACGCGATCCGGGCCGAGGGCCTGGCCAAGCGGTTCAGGGAGACCCAGGCGCTGGCCGGGGTGGATCTCCAGGTTCCGGCCGGGACGGTGTGCGGCCTGCTCGGCCCCAACGGCGCGGGGAAGACGACGGCGGTCCGCATTTTCGCCACGCTCCTGCGGCCCGACGCGGGCCGTGCGGAGGTCGGCGGATACGACGTCGTACGGCAGGCGGGGCGGGTCCGTGCCCTCATCGGGCTCACCGGGCAGTACGCCGCCGTGGACGAGAACCTCACCGGCACGGAGAACCTGCTGATGATCGGCCGGCTGCTCGGGATGACGCGCGGCGAGGCCCGCGCCCGGGCGGCCGAGCTGCTCGACCGCTTCCACCTGACCGACGCGGCGGGCCGGGCCGCCAAGGCCTACTCGGGGGGCATGCGCAGACGGCTCGACCTCGCGGCCAGCCTCGTCGGGCGGCCGCGGATCCTCTTCCTCGACGAACCCACCACCGGCCTCGATCCGCACAGCCGCGGCGAGGTGTGGGACATGCTGCGCGCGCTGGTCTCGGAGGGCATGACCACCCTGCTCACCACCCAGTACCTGGACGAGGCCGACCGCCTCGCCGACAACATCGTGGTGATCGACAAGGGCAAGGTGATCGCCGACGGCACCCCCGACGACCTGAAATCACAGGTCGGCGGCCAAGTGCTGCAACTGCGCCCGTCCCACGCCGCCGACCTCGGTGCGGCGCACGCGCTGATCACGGAGGCTGCCGGGCCGCAGGCCAAGATCGAGGGCGAGGAGATCACCGCGCCGGTCAACGACCCGGCGCTGATGCCGAGCGTCGTACGCCGACTGGACCAGGCGGGCATCGAGGTCGGCGAACTCACCCTGCGGCGCTCCTCCCTCGACGAGGTGTTCATGGTGCTGACCGGACACCGCGCCGAGCCCGCCGGCCCTCCGGGCGACCTCGCGGACCTCGACGACCGGTCCGTGAACGCCGGGAGCCCGTCATGACGACCACGACGATCACCGAGGGGCTGGGCCGCAGCGGCAGGGTGCGCCCCCTCGCGGCCGTGCGGCAGACCGCGACCATGGCGTGGCGGAGCCTGGTCTCGGTGAAGCACAACCCGCTGGAACTCGTCGACTACAGCATCACGCCGATCATGTTCGTCTTCCTGTTCACCTACGTCTTCGGCGGACAGATGGCGGGCTCTCCCCAGGAGTACCTCCAGTACGCGCTTGCGGGGATCATCGTCCAGAACACCCTCTTCATGAGCATGTACACCGCCATGTCGCTGAACTCCGACCTCACGAAAGGGGTTTTCGACCGGCTGCGGAGCCTGCCCATCGCCCGCTCGGCGCCGCTCTTCGGACGCATCACCGCCGACCTGGCCAAACAGCTCTGGGCCATGGTCCTGATGATCGCGCTGGGCATGCTGCTGGGCTTCGAGGTCAGCGGGGGCTTCGCGGGCTTCCTCGGCGCGGCGGTGCTGCTGCTGATATTCGCCGCCGCCGTCTCGTGGACGGCGGTGCTCATCGGGATGGTGGCCGGGGACCCGGAGAAGGTGCAGGTCTATGCCTTCACGGTGATCTTCCCGATCACGTTCACCAGCAGCGCCTTCGCGCAGGTCTCCACCATGCCCGGCTGGCTCCAGGCCTGGGTGGAGGTCAATCCCGTCACGCACCTGTCGGACGCAGTCCGCGGACTCCTGCTCGGCACCCCCGCGGGCCCGTCGATCATGTGGTCCCTGGTCTGGGCGGCCGGCATCGCCGCGGTCTTCATGCCCCTGGCGATGCGCGCGTACCGCTCCCAGGACCGCTGAGGCGTCCGGCTCGGGCAGGATGGGCAGGTGGAGACGACGGAACTCGTGGCGAAGGCGGCCGCGCTGGCCACCCGGGGCGGCAGGCGGATCCTCGGCATCGCCGGGCCGCCGGGGGCCGGAAAGTCCACCCTGGCCGACCGGCTCGCCGCAGCGCTCGGCCCGGAGACGGCCGTGGTGGTCCCGATGGACGGGTTCCACCTCGCCCAGGCCGAGTTGGCCCGGCTCGGGCGCGCCGACCGCAAGGGCGCCCCGGACACCTTCGACGCGGCGGGGTACGTCTCCCTGCTGCGCCGCCTGCGCGGATCCGACGGGGCCACCGTCTACGCACCCGCTTTCGACCGGTCGTTGGAGGAGCCGATCGCGGGCAGCGTCCCCGTGCCTCCCGGCGTACCGCTGGTCATCACCGAGGGGAACTACCTGCTGCACGACGCGGGGGAGTGGGCCTCGGTGAGGCCGCTGCTGGACGAGGCCTGGTACCTCGCCCCGGACGAGGAACTGCGCGTGCGGCGCCTGGTCGACCGGCACGTGCGCCACGGGAAGGAACCGGCGTACGCACGCGCCTGGGTGGCCCGCTCGGACGAACCCAACGCCCGCCTCGTCGCCCGGGGCCGCCGCCGCGCCGACCTCGTGATCGCCACGGGCTGACCACGACCGGTCGCTCTCCGTACGGGCCGTTTCCACGAGCAACGGCCGCCGAACGAGACTGTCCGAGCCCGCTGTTAGGGTGGCATGCGCCCGTCAAGGCGGGCCCTGTCATTTATCGCTATTCCAACGGGGGTTCAACGTGAAGCTTCGTCATGTCCGCGCGGTCGCCGTCTTCGGCATCGCCGTCGTCGCACTGACCGGAGCCCGTGGCTCGCACGGCGCCAGCTGCGGCGGTAGCAGCGGTTCGCACTCCAGCTCCAGCAGCTCCAGCGGTGGTAGCAGCAGCAGCGGCAGCAGCAGCGGCAGCAACGGCGACAGCAGCACGAGCACCAGCGGCAGCACGGGTGGCTCCGTCACCACGGGCGGTTCCAGCAGCAACAAGGCCGAGCGCGACATCAAGATCGACGGCTGCAAGCTGGAGGGCAAGAACCTCGTCGCCCGACTCACCGTCACCAACAGCTCGTCGCTGGACTACACCTACAACATCACGATGAAGTTCCGCGGGGACGCGACGTCGACCGCGACTACCGCCACGGCCATGGTGACCGGTGTCAAGGTCAAGGCGGGCGCGTCCCAGCAGACCCAGGCCAGCACGCCGTACACCGGCAAGGGCGACGGCAGCGAGTACAAGGAGTGCGTCGTCTCCAACGTGTCGCGGAGCTGAGGCCCCGCCCGTCCGGAACCTCCCGCAGGACCACGGCCCCGTCGGTACGCACCGACGGGGCCGTTCCCGTGCGCCGAGGGCCGCAGGCCTCCGTTTTGACATTTCCTTTACTTTGCGATTGCGCATGGACCACCCTTCCTCGGCGCCGCAAAGGAAGTCGATCCCCTGTCGGGCCTCGCCCGCCGCCGGCTGACCGGCCGGCCCCGCGCCACCGCCCGGTAACCCGCATGGCCGAGCGCGGGGCGTCCGGGGCGGCCGGCGGCGCACTTGGCCGGATCGCACCGCCTCCTCGCCGCACGATCCGGCTCGCGTCCGCGCCCCGCGCCGGGCGGGCGCTTCGTCATGTCCGAATACTGTCGGTAGCCGGAACAAACCCAACGCGGGCCAAGATCACTGCATCGAGGTAATAACGGCCCTCCCTCAAGGTCATCTGGGCGCGCAGGCCATTAATGTTCCCCCGGATCTGGACGGATCCGCAGATATTCGCCCTCTTTTTCCTCTTTCACCGGTGATATGCGCATGTGCTGATCGCCGCCCTTAAGAAGGAGAGCTCGTCCGATGACCGTTGACCTCAGCCCCGAACCACAGCTGGACCAACCCCGTCAGTCCAGCCTCAGCACGGCCGCCGCCCGCAACCTTGCCACCACGACCAAGTCCGCCCCGCAGATGCAGGAGATCACCTCCCGCTGGCTGCTGCGGATGCTCCCCTGGGTGGAGACCAAGGGCGGCGCCTACCGGGTGAACCGCCGTCTCACCTACACCGTCGGCGACGGGCGCATCGAGTTCGTCCAGGACGGCGCCGACGTCCGGGTGATCCCCCGTGAGCTCGGCGAACTGGCCCTGCTGCGCGGCTTCGACGACGAGGAGGTGCTGACCGCGCTCGCCGGCCGGTGCGTCCAGCGCGAGTTCCGCGCCGGTGAGGTGCTGGTCGAGCGCGGTGCCCCCGCCGAGCGGATCCACCTGATCGCCCACGGCCGGATCAGCCAGACCTCCGTCGGCAAGTACGGCGACGAGGTCGCGGTCGCGGTCCTCGCCGACGGCGACCGCTTCGGTGAGAACGCCCTGCTGGACGGCGACGCCGGCTGGGACTACACCGCCACCGCCGAGACCCCCGGCACCCTGCTCACCCTGTCCCGCGCCGACTTCGACGCCGTGCTGTCCACGGCGCCGAGCCTCCAGGCCCACATCCACCGGTTCAGCTCGCTTCCCCAGCAGCGGCAGAACCGGCACGGCGAGGCCGAGATCGCGATGTCGGCCGGCCACACCGGCGAGTACGAGCTGCCCGGCGCCTTCGTCGACTACGAACTCAAGCCGCGCGAGTACGAACTCTCCGTCGCGCAGACGGTGCTGCGGGTCCACACGAGGGTCGCCGACCTCTACAACGGGCCGATGAACCAGACCGAGGAGCAGCTCCGCCTCACCATCGAGGCGCTGCGCGAGCGGCAGGAGCACGAACTCGTCAACAACCGGGAGTTCGGCCTCCTCCACAACGCCGACTTCAAGCAGCGGATCCAGACCCACTCCGGCCCGCCCACCCCGGACGACCTCGACGAGCTGCTCTGCCGCCGCCGCGGCACCAAGCTCCTCCTCGCCCACCCCAAGACGATCGCGGCGATCGGCCGCGAGCTCAACGCCCGCGGGCTCTACCCGGACCACGTGGACGTCGGCGGGCAGTCGGTACCGGCCTGGCGCGGGGTCCCGATCCTGCCCTGCAACAAGATCCCCATCAGCAAGGAGAACACCAGCTCGATTCTCGCCATGCGCACCGGCGAGGACAACCAGGGCGTCATCGGCCTGCGCCAGACGGGGCTGCCGGAGGAGTACGAGCCCGGCCTGTCGGTGCGCTTCATGGGCATCAGCGAGCAGGCGATCATCTCGTACCTGGTCAGCACGTACTACTCCGCCGCGATCCTCGTGCCCGACGCGCTCGGCGTGCTGGAGAACGTGCAGATCGCGCGTCGGCGCGACTAGCGGACCTGCCGGACGGCCGTGACGGCCGCGCCGTCTCCCACGGCCGGCCATCCGGCCACGACAGCCCGGATCTTCCCGGGCCGGCCGAGCGTGCCCGGGATCCGGGACAGCCCAAACCACCTCACCAAGGAGCTACGGATGCCCGATCCTGGGCTTTCCCCTCTGCAGTCGGGCCTGCCGGCCGCCGCGGCCCGCTTCGGAGCCGACGTCCTCACCAACGCCCTCGCCGGAGCCCCATCCCACACCGACAAACCGTCCCACGCCCCGGCGGACGCCGCCGGCGCCCTGGCTTCCGCACCGGCGCTGCCGTCCGCACCGACCCTGCCCTTCGGGCGGCGCCCCTCCACGGGGGACCTCCCGGTGGACGTCCCCGGGCCCGACGCGGGTCCCGGGCCCGCCCTGGAGAGGATCCTGCGCGGCCCCAGCGGCCTGGGCACGGCAGGACTGAGCCTGGCCCGGCGCGCGGAGCCGCCGACGTCCCCCGAGCCGGTCGCCGAGGCGGCGCCGACGGCGGTCGCGGGCAACCCGATTCCGGGCCTCTACCACCACCCCGTACCGGAGCCCGATCCGGTACGGGTGGAGGAGGTCAGCCGCAGGATCAAGGACTGGGCGCTCGACGAGGTCGAGCTCTACCCCGAGGACTGGGAGGACCAGTTCGACGGCTTCTCCGTCGGGCGCTACATGGTCGCCTGCCATCCGGACGCTCCGACCATCGACCACCTGATGATCGCCACCCGCCTGATGGTCGCGGAGAACGCGGTCGACGACTGCTACTGCGAGGACCACGGCGGCTCGCCGATCGGCCTCGGCGGACGCCTCCTGCTGGCGCACACCGCCCTCGACCACCTGCACACGACGAAGGAGTACCACCCGCACTGGGCGGAGTCGCTCCACGCGGACGCCCCGCGGCGCGCCTACCGCTCCGCCATGGAGTACTTCGTCCAGCAGTCCACCCCCTCCCAGGCCGACCGCTTCCGGCACGACATGGCCCGCCTGCACCTCGGCTACCTCGCCGAGGCGGCCTGGGCCCAGACGGACCACGTGCCCGAGGTGTGGGAGTACCTGGCGATGCGCCAGTTCAACAACTTCCGCCCCTGCCCCACCATCACGGACACCGTCGGCGGCTACGAACTGCCAGCGGACCTGCACGCGCAGCCCGCCATGCAACGGGTCCTCGCGCTCGCGGGCAACGCCACGACCATCGTGAACGACCTCTACTCGTACACGAAGGAACTCGCCAGCCCCGGCCGGCACCTGAACCTGCCCGTGGTGATCGCCGACCGGGAGGGCGTCTCCGACCGGGAGGCCTACCTGAAGGCGGTCGAGGTCCACAACGACCTCATGCACGACTTCGAATCCGAAGCCGCGGCCCTGGCCGCCGCCTGCCCCGCGCCCAGCGTGCTGCGGTTCCTGCGGGGAGTGGCCGTGTGGGTCGACGGCAACCACTACTGGCACCAGACGAACACCTACCGATACAGCCTGCCCGACTTCTGGTAAGGATGGGACATTTCCATGACGAGCACCGATCTTTCGACCTTCATCCCCGCCCCGACGACGCCCTACCAGGGGGACATCGCCCGTTACTGGAACGACGAGGCCCGGCCCGTCAACCTGCGCCTGGGTGACGTCGACGGCCTTTACCACCACCACTACGGCATCGGTGACATCGACCACGACGCCCTCGGCGACACCGAGGACAGCGCATACGAGAAGAAGCTGATCGCCGAGCTCCACCGGCTGGAGTCGGCCCAGGCCGAAGTCCTCCTGGACCACCTCGGCCCCATCGGGCGCGACGACACCCTCGTGGACGCCGGCTGCGGCCGCGGCGGCTCGATGGTCATGGCGCACCAGCGCTTCGGATGCAAGGTCGAGGGCGTCACCCTGTCCACCAAGCAGGCCGACTTCGCCAACAACCGCGCCCGCGAACTCGGCATCGGGGACCACGTCCGCGCCCGCGTCTGCAACATGCTCAGCACGCCCTTCGAGACCGGGCAGGCGGCGGCCTCCTGGAACAACGAGTCGAGCATGTACGTCGACCTGCACGACCTCTTCGCCGAGCACTCCCGGGTGCTCGCGGTCGGCGGCCGCTACGTGACCATCACCGGTTGCTGGAACCCGCGTTACGGCCAGCCGTCCAAGTGGGTCTCCCAGATCAACGCGCACTTCGAGTGCAACATCCACTCCCGCCGGGAGTACCTGCGCGCCATGGCCGACAACCGCCTCGTCCCGCAGGCCGTCATCGACCTGACGCCCGACACCCTGCCGTACTGGGAGCTGCGGGCCACGTCCTCCCTGGTCACCGGCATCGAGGAGGCGTTCATCAACTCCTACAAGGACGGCTCCTTCCAGTACGTCCTGATCGCGGCCGACCGCGTCTGACCGAGCGCTGAGGGGGCCGGGCCGTCACCCGACGGCCCGGCCCCCTCTCCCGCCGGACAACGCCAACCCCCTTGATCACGGGGCGTATTGCACCGGCTAGGCTTCGGCGCATGTCGCAGCAGGTACAACTCGTCATCCTCATCAGCACCCTTCCGGGCCGGGGCCGGGAACAGGTCGCCGCCTTCGAACGCCTCGCGCCGATCGTTCGGGCCGAAGAGGGGTGCCTGCAGTACGACATGCACCAGGTGAGCGGCGAGCCCGACCGCTTCGTGCTCGTCGAGCGCTGGGCGTCGCAGCAGGCACTCGCCGCACACGACGCCACCCCCCACATGATCGAAGCCGATGCCGCCAGCCCGGCCTTCCGGTCGGGCCCCGCGCAGGTCATCGAACTCGCGGCCGCCCCGCTGGCCTGACGGCTCTCGCGACCGCCGGGGAGGGTCAGCGCTTCCCGCGGCGGGACAGGGCCGCCACGGCGTTGCCGCCCCAGCGGCACAGCAGGCGGAGCAGGCAGAGGGCCGTGGGCACCCAGAGGGCGGCGAAGACCCAGAGCACGGTCGGCGAGGACGTCGTCACGGCCCGTACGAACGCCGCCGCGCAGGCGATCGCCAGCAGGCACGTGTAGAGCCCGAGGCCGGGGCTGCGGGGGTCGGTCCAGGAGCCCGTCCACGGCCTGGCTCCACGGCGCAGCGTCCGCAGCCTGCGGTCGAGGAGGTGGTCGGTGCGCAATCGGGCCTCGATGTCCTCGAGGATCATGCGCTCCTGCTGGGAGAGCTCGGGGCCGTCCATGACTCCACCTCCCGAGACTCGGTGCCTGCTCTGCGGCTACCCCGTTCGGCACCGCTCACACGTTTCGCCCTTCATCCCCACCGAGAGGACAGGGGAAACGTTTCACTCCCACGCGCGCCGGTGGCGGTCCGGTACGGAGGTGAACGCGATGCACTCGACGTCGATGCTGTCGGCGAGCTCGCTCAGCACTTCGGCCAGGTTGTGCACGGTAGTGGCGTCGGCCGCCATTTCGTCGGTGTCCACCGAGCGCACCCAGTCGACCGCGATGCGCCGCAGCAGGCCGGTGACCTGGTCGGCGGGGATCAAGGGGCCACCCTGCGCGGTGGGGATCAGCGGTATGGTCAGCTGGATCATGAAACCGCCTCCCTGGCCGGCAGCGAGTCTTCCACCGGACGCCTACCCGCTGGGCCGGGGCGCCAACCGCCGGGCGGCCGTGCGCTACGTGTGCGCCCGCACGGGACGCCGCAGCAGGTAGCCGAACGCCGTCGCGACCAAGGCCGCCATGCACGCGATGAACACCAGCCCCGCGCCCTCCAGGCCGATCGGACCCACCAGCAGGCCCACGCCGATCACCGGGACCGAGATGCCCGCGTACGCCACCACGAACAGCGTCGAGATCACCGCCGCGCGCCGGTCCGGGGGAGAGGCCGCGGCCACCGCGGCCAGTGCCCCGCGGAACGCCAGGCCCTGCCCGGCGCCGCCGACCAGCGCGCTGAGGACCACCAGCGCCAGCAGGTCCCACCGCAGTGCGCCCGCGAGCAGCGCCAGTCCGGTGAAGAGTCCCACGCAGCCCAGGGGCAGCGACCGGCCCACCCCGATCCGGCCGACGGCGAGCTGCCCCGCGGTCGAGGCGAAGAAGGCGAGCGCGACGACCAGCCCGCTCACCGCGTGGTTGTGCACGTCCAGGGACTGCGCGAGGAACGCGGGGCTGACCGAGGTGAACACCCCGAACAGCGCGAAACCCACGAACGAGGCGATCGCCGCCGGCGGGAACACCGCCCGCACCTGCGCGGGCAGGCCGGGCCGCTGCGGGCGCACGGTGCTCCACGGCCGACGCGCCCGCACGGTTTCCGGGAGGAGCAGCAGCACGGCCGCCGAGCAGGCCACCAGTGCCAGGTGGACGAGGAACGGCAGGTAGAGCGGCCAGGCGGCGTACTGGGCGAGGACGCCGGCGAGGAGCGGGCCGCAGCCGAGCCCGCCCATGTTGGCGGCCGTCGCCACGAACGTGGCCCGGGAGGCGCCGCCTTCCGGGGCCAGTTCCATCACGTACGCCGTGGCGGCGCCGGTGAACAGGCCGGCGGACAGTCCCGAGAGCAGCCGTCCCGCGTACAGCCAGCCGAGCCCGGTGGCGCACAGGAAGCAGACGGCGCTCGCCGCCGCGAAACCCAGCCCCGCCAGCAGGACGGGCCGCCGGCCCACGGTGTCCGAGGCGTTGCCCGCCAGCAGCAGCACGCCGATGACCCCGAAGGCGTACACGGCGTACACGACGGTCACCGTCAGCTCGGAGAACCCGAACTTCTCCTGGTAGAGGCCGTAGAGGGGGGTCGGCAGCGTGGTGCCCGCCATGCACACGGCGAACACCGCCCCGGCGAGCACGCAACTACGCCATCCTTGGCGATCACCGTCCATGGCGCAGACCGTAACCCCGAGCGCCGCCGCGGACCGGGCGGGACGGATCCGGCGCGCCGCGCGGCCGTGCGATCGTTTCGATCGAATGGAGCTATATGATTGATGAATCTTGACGATCGGATCACGACTTCATAGAGTCGGCGCGGCCTCACCGAGCCGCAAGGAGCACTCCAGATGCCAGTTCGCCGCCCGCGGGCCCTGCTCGCGATGGAACCCGAGCTTCTGCCCCGCCTCTTCGACGAGGCCACCGCACGTTGGCTCCAAGAGGTGGCCGAGCTCGACCTGGGGCTCGTCGCAAGCGACTTCGGCAGACCCGGGGTGGCGGGGGCACTGGCGGAGGCCGAGGTCCTGCTCACCTTCTGGGGAGCCCCCGCCATCGACGCCGCCGTGCTCGCGGCGGCGCCCCGGCTCAGGGCGGTCGTCCACGCCGCCGGTTCCGTCAAACACTTCGTCACCGAGGCCTGTTGGGAGCGCGGCATCGCCGTCTCCTCGGCCGCGCAGGCGAACTCGCTGCCGGTGGCCGAGTACACCGTGGCCATGGTGTTGCTCTCCAACAAGCGGGTGCTGCAGTTGCGCGACGAGTACCGCAGCGTCCGCGGCGTCGAGCACGCCTGGCACCTGCGGTACGGCCACGCCGGCAACTACCGCCGGACCGTCGGCATCGTCGGAGCTTCCCGGATCGGCCGCCGGGTGATCGAGCTGCTGCGCCCGTACGATCTCGAACTCGTTCTCTACGACCCGTACGTGAACGAGGAGCAAGCGCGCGCGCTCGGTGTCCGCGGCCTGGCCCTCGACGAGCTGTGCCGAGTCTCCGACGTGGTCAGCCTGCACGCGCCGGCCCTGCCCGAGACCCGGTCGATGATCGACACCCGGCGGCTGGCGCTGATGCGCGACGGCGCGACCCTGATCAACACCGCCCGCGGATCGCTCGTGGACGCGGCCGCCCTCACCGGGGAGCTGGCCTCCGGGCGGATCCAGGCGGTCATCGACGTCACGGAGCCGGAGGTGCTGCCGGCCGACTCCCCGTTGTACGACCTGCCGAACGTGCTGCTCACCCCGCACATCGCGGGATCCCTGGGCAACGAACTGCACCGGATGGCCGATTCGGCGATCGAGGAGATCTCCCGCTACGCCTCGGGCCTGCCCTTCCTCCACGAGGTCCGCCGCGAGGAACTCGACCGCACGGCCTGACCGCACGCGCCGCCCTGATCACTCTCCCCGACCGCCCGCCCGGCACGCCCGGCCGCGGGCCCGTCAGGGCTGCCTTCCCGCAGGTCATACGGCTCAGCGGCCATGGAACGGGACATTCGGACATCCCCGATCTGATCGTTTTGATCAATAGTTCACATGCTCTTGACGTTCAAGAAGCAGGCGCGAATGATTCAAGCCGTTCAGCCCACTCGCCAAGGAGCAGTTCACATGAAGGCTCAGTCCTTGCGTGCCTACGGCGCGGTGGCCGCAGCGGTTTCCCTCGCCCTGCTGACCTCCGCCTGCGCCGGCTCTGATTCCGCCACGTCGTCTGCTCCCAAGGACGACGGCAAGCCCGTCACCATCACGTACTGGACCTGGACCAGCGGCGCCGAGGCCGCGGCCGCCGCGTTCAACAAGACGCACACCGACATCCAGGTCCAGTTCTCCCAGATACCGGGTGGCGCGGACGGCTACAGCAAGATCAGCAACGCGATCAAGGCGGGCGACGCGCCCGACGTGGCGACCATCGAGTACAGCATGGTCCCGGAGTTCGCGAGCCAGGGTTACCTCGAGGACCTCACGGGCACCTCCGGCGAGCTGGTCAAGAAGAGCTTCCCCGCGGGCGTCCAGAACCTGGTGACCTTCGGCGGCAAGACCTGGTCGGTCCCCTTCGACGCCACCCCGCAGGTGTACTTCTACCGCAAGGACCTCTTCGAGAAGTACGGCGTGACCGTGCCGAAGACGTGGGACGAGTACCGCGCCGCGGCCGAGAAGATCAAGGCCGCCGACCCCAAGGCGCGCATCGGCTCCTTCCCGACGGACAGCCCGCTGCAGGCCGCCCTCTCCTGGCAGGCCGGGTCCAAGTGGTTCCAGATCAAGGACGAGGCCTGGAAGCCCGAGATCAACGACGCCCCCTCCCAGAAGGTCGCCGCCTTCTGGCAGGGGATGCTCAAGGACGACCTCGTCTTCAACTACGGCGCCGGCACGCCGGAGGAGAACAAGTCCAAGGCCGACGGTACGTCCGTCAGCATCCTCGGCGCCTCGTGGAGCGCCGGCGGCATGATCTCCGCGATGCCCGACCTCAAGGGCAAGTGGGGCGTCGCCCCCGTCCCCCACTGGGGCACCCCGGCCAGCGGCATGTACGGCGGAACCAGCTTCGCCGTGACCAAGGGCAGCAAGCACACCAAGGCCGCCGCCGAGTTCATCAAGTGGGTGACCACGGACCCGGCCGCGATGGAGGCCCGGATCAGCGCCCTGAAGAACCCGAGCAGCGCGCTGCCCGCGAACCCCGCCATGGCCGCGGTGGCGGCGAAGGCCTTCGACACCTCCTACTTCGACGGCCAGGACCTCTACAAGCTGACCGGCGAACAGATCCCCACGATCGTCCCCGGGTGGACCTGGGGCCCGGTCTGGGGCAAGGTCAACGCCGACTTCAAGGACGAGGCGGCCAAGAACGGGCTGGCCAACGGCCTGGTGAAGGCGCAGGAATCGGCCCGGTCGGCGATCGAGAGCCGCGGTCTCAAGCTCGCCAAGTGACCCGCCGGGGGTGGCCGCGGGAGCACCCGCCCGCGGCCACCCCTCGTATGAGCGCCCGCGCCCCGCAGCGCCCGCAGCGCCGACAGCGCCCGCAGCGCCGACAGCGCCCGCAGCGTCCGGTGCTCCGCCCGCAGCGCCCGAAACCGTCGAAGCACCCGATGCCCCCCTGAGCCCCCCCGCACCGCCAAGGAGCCTCCTGTGGCAGCACCGCCCACCACCACTCCGGCGCCCCCCGGAAGCCCCCGCACGCTGCGCCGCAACCAACGCGGTGCCGTGGCCCTGTTCCTCGTCCCCTTCTTCGTCCTGTTCGCCCTCGTCATGGTGGCGCCGGTGGTCTATGCGGGATGGATGAGCGTCTTCAAGGAACAGTCCTCGGGGCTCGGATTCGGCGGCGTCGAACGCACCTTCGTGGGCCTGGGCAACTACTCCGTGGTGCTCACGGATCCGGCGTTCCGCACGTCCTTCCTGCACGTCGCCGCCTACTGCCTGGTCTACATCCCCGTGATGATCGGCGCGGCGCTCGGCCTGGCCCTGCTGGTGGACTCCGCCTACGCGCGGGCCCGGCGCTTCTTCCAGCTCGCCTTCTTCCTGCCGCACGCCGTCCCCGGGCTGATCGCCGCGATCATCTGGATCTACCTCTACACCCCCGGGCTCAGCCCCGTCGTCGACTGGATCGACGGCGCGGGCGGCAGCTGGAACTTCTTCTCACCCGGACACGCCCTCTCCTCGATGGCCAACATCGCCGTCTGGCAGTGGGTCGGCTACAACATGGTGATCTTCTTCGCCGCCCTCCAGGCCGTACCCCGCGAGGTCATCGAGGCCGCCACCGTCGACGGCGCCGGGGCCTGGCGCATCGCCCTGGGCATCAAAGTGCCGATCATCCGCTCCTCGGTGGTCATGACCGTCCTGTTCACCGGCGTCGGAGCCGTCCAGCTTTTCACCGAGCCCAAACTGCTCTCGGACAAGGCCCAGACCCTGGGCAACGACTGGTCGCCCACCATGTACATCGTCAGCAAGGCGTTCATCGACCAGGACTACGCCGGCGCGGCCGCCGCGTCGCTGCTGCTCGCCCTCGTGGCCGGGGCACTGTCCTTCGTCGTCACCCGGACAGGGAAGCGGTGGCAGGAATCATGAGGACGGACAAGGCCCCGCGCGCCTGGGCCTCCAAGGCCGCCGTGAACACCGTACTGATCGTGCCGGCGCTCTATACGCTCATGCCGATCAGCTGGCTGCTCATCGCCGCCACCAAGAACCGCCGCGACCTCTTCGCCACCAACGGCTTCACCCTCGGCGAGTTCAACCTCTTCTCCAACATCCACGAGGTCTTCACCCACAACGACGGCATCTACGGGCGCTGGCTCCTCAACACGGTCCTCTACGCCGTCGTCGGCTCCGCCCTCTCCTCGCTCGTCTCCGTCGCCGCCGGGTACGCCTTCGACAAGTACGCCTTCGCGGGCAAGGAGCGGCTCTTCGCCGTGGTCCTCGCGGGTGTCCTCGTACCGGGTGCGGTCCTGACCCTGCCGATGTACCTGCTCGCCTCCAAGGCCGGCCTCACCAACACCTACTGGGCGCTGCTGATCCCGTCCCTCGTCAACCCGTTCGGCGTCTACCTCGCCCGCGTCTTCTCCGAGGGCTACGTCCCGTACGAGGTCATCGAGGCGGCCAGGGTCGACGGCGCGGGCGAGGTGCGGACCTTCCGCACGATAGCCCTGCCGATGCTCGGCCCCGGATTCATGACGCTGTTCCTCTTCTCCTTCACCGCGAGCTGGAACAACTTCTACGGCGCGCTGGTCATGCTGAACGACAAGGACCTGTACCCGGTCAACCTCGGCCTCCACATGTGGAACATCTCGATCACGGAGAGCCCCGAGATGTACTCCCTCGCCATCACCGGCTCGCTCATCGCGGTCATCCCCCTCGTGATCGCCTTCCTCTGCCTCCAGCGCTTCTGGCGCTCGGGACTGACCGCCGGCGCGGTGAAGTAGACGGCCCCCCACATGAAGGAGACCGGCATGACCACCCGCCCCACGCCCGCACAACTCGCCTGGCAGCGGAACGGCTTCGGGATCTTCCTGCACTTCGGCGTCAACACCTTCCACGGCCGGGAGTGGAGCGACGGCACCCTCGATCCGGCCTGCTTCGCCCCCTCCGACCTCGATGCCCGCCTGTGGGCGCGCACCGCCGCGCAGGCCGGGGCCAAGTACGTCGTCCTCACCGCGAAGCACCACGACGGCTTCTGCCTGTGGCCGACGGCCACCACCGCGTACTCGGTCGCCTCGTCCCCCTGGCGGGACGGCGAGGGCGACGTGGTCGCCGAACTCGCCGAAGCCTGCCGGGAGGCGGGCATCGGGCTCGGGCTCTACCTCTCCCCGTGGGACCGCAACGCGGCCTGCTACGAGGACCCGGGAGCCTACGACGCCTTCTATCTGGAGCAGCTGACGGAACTGTGCACCCGGTACGGGCCGCTCTACGAGCTGTGGTTCGACGGCGCCGGCTCCGAGGGCCGGAGCTACGACTGGGACGCCGTCATGGCCGTGGTCGCCGAACACCAGCCGGACGCCATGGTGTTCAACATGGGCCGCCCGACGATCCGCTGGGTCGGCAACGAGGACGGCCTGGCAGCCGACCCCTGCCGGTACACCGTCGGCTCGACGGGGATCAGCCTCTACGACGACGGCGAGACCGCCCTCGACAGCGTCCGCTACCTGCCGCCCGAGTGCGACGTGCCGATCCGCGGGCACTGGTTCTGGCAGCCCGACGACCTGCACACCCTCAAGAGCCGAGAGCACCTCCTCGCGGTCTGGTACCGCTCCGTCGGCCTCGGCGCCGGCCTGCTCCTGGGCGTCCCGCCGGACCGCACCGGCCGCATCGACCCGGCCGACCGGGCACGGCTGCTCGAGCTCGGCGCGGAACTCGGCCGCCGGTTCGCGCGGCCCGCCCCCGCGCGGCTGGCCGCCGGGCCGGACGGCGAGGTCGTGGCCCGCTTCACCCGGCCCCTCCTCCTCGACCACCTGGAACTGGCCGAGGACCTCACTGACGGCCAGCTCATCGCCGGCCACCAGGTGCTGGCCGACGGGCGGGTCATCGCCTCCGGCCACACCGTGGGCGTCCGCCGGATCCACGCCTTCCCGCCGGTGGAGGTCACCAGGCTGACCGTCCGGCTCGCCGGCTCCGGCGCCGCCCGGCTGGCCGGCGTACGCGGTTTCCACACCGGGCACAGCGCGGCCCCCGATCCGGAAGACCAGCCCGGGTCCGCCGCGGAGAAGTTCGGCGCCTCCCTCCACTGAGCCAGTTCCCCCACCCGAGACGGGACACCGACCGTTGACCACCTCACCCAGCTCCGACTCCGACTCCGACTCCGAACTCCGCCGCCGGGTCCTCGTCGTCGGCATCGACGGAGTCCGGCTCGACCTGCTCCCCGCCGCGGCCACACCGCACCTCGACGCGGTGGCCGGCGCCGGATTCCTCGGACGGATCGAGATCGACGAAGCCACGCCCACGATGTCCGGCCCGTGCTGGGCCACCATCGTCACCGGCGTGGGCGTCGCCAAGCACGGCGTGTACGGCAACCACTTCGCCGGCCACCGCCTCGACGTCTTCCCGGACTTCACCACCCGGCTCGCCCGGCAGGACGGGCGCAAGACCTTCGTGGCCGCCGGCTGGGAACCGCTGCTGCTGGCCCGTGACGGAGGCCCGCTGTTCGCCGCCCCGAGCCGGCTCTCGTACATCGCGCCGCGCGCGGACACCAGCGAGGACTGGCAGGTGTGCGACGAACAGGTCACCGCGGAGGCCGTCCACGTCCTGGAGACCGACGACCCCGAGGCCTCCTTCGTCTACCTCGGCGCGGTCGACGAGACCGGACACCTGCACGGCTGCGGCGACGCGTACCTGCGGGCGATCGAACGGGCCGACGAACGCCTCGGCCGCCTGCTGACCGCCGTCCGGTCGCGTCCCCGGTACGAGGAGGAGGCCTGGACGGTCATCGTGGTCACCGACCACGGCCACCGGGACTCCGGCGGGCACGGCGGGCGCACCGCGGAGGAACGCACGGCATGGGTCGCCTGCTGCGGCCCCGGCATCGCCGCCGGACCGCCCGCCCGGCAGCTGCGCTTCGAGGACGTCGCCGCCCAGGTGTACGCCTCCCTCGACCGCCCGGCCGACTCGCACTGGACCCTGGACGGCAGGCCCTTCTCGACCCCGTCCGCCCACCTCGCGCCGGCCGGGCTCTGACGTGCGCGCCGTGTTGTTCGACATGGACGGAACCCTCGTCGACACCGAGCCCCTGTGGTGGCGGGCGGCCGAAGCCGCAGCACGCTCCCTGGGGCACGTGCTGACCGGGGCCGACGGGCCGGCCGTGGTGGGGCGTTCGACCGCCGACGCGGCCGCGCACCTGCACACGGTCAGCGGCGGCGCGCGCACGGTGGAGGAGATCAGCGGGGCGCTGCTGGCGGGGTTCCACGAGCGCGTCGCCCGCGGCTGCCCCCGGCTCATGCCGGGCGCGCCGGCGCTGCTCGACGCGCTGGCCGGGGCCGGGATCCCGCTCGGGCTCGTCTCCGCGTCCCCCCGTCCGATCGTGGACCTCGTCCTGGCCGGCCTGGGACCGCACCGGTTCGCCGTCACCGTCGCGGACGGCGAAACCCCGCGGACCAAGCCGCACCCCGACCCGTACCTCGCCGCGGCGCGGGCCCTGGGCGTCGACCCCCGGTCCTGCGTGGCCGTGGAGGACAGCCCCACGGGTACGGCCTCCGCCGAGGCGGCGGGCTGCGCCGTGCTGGTCGTGCCGTCCACGGTGCCGGTGCCCGCGGCCGCCGGACGACTGGTCGTCGCCCGGCTGACGGGGGTGGATCCGCCGTTGCTCCGTTCGATCAGCCCAGCGCGACCCTGATCTTCTGTGTGGCCCCGGCCTTCCCGGTGAGGTCCCCGAAGGTCAGGGTGAGGGCGGAGCCGGTGGCCGCGGAGGTGACGGTGGCCGGCTTGGAGACCACCGAGGCCACGGGGCGGTTCCACGTGACGGTGAGCCCGTTCTGCATCCGCATCGGGTCGCTGACGCAGAGGGTCGCGGTCCCGTCCCCGTGCTCCCGGACCAGTACACAGGCCGGGGCGCTCGCGGTGAGCGTGCCGACGGTACCGGCGAACCAGAAGTTGACGGCGGTGACGCCGAGCGAGGGGACCGCGATGGCCTGCCGGGCGTTGTCGTTGGCGAGCAGGGTCAGCCAGCCGCCGTCGGCCGCCCGGGCGGCGGTGGCGGCGGCGGTGGCGCCGGGCATCAGGACGTAGGAGCAGGCGGCGTCGACCGGGTCGACGCCGTGGTCGAACCACAGGGTCAGGTAGCGGCGGGTGACCGGGTCGGTGGCGCCGCCCGTGTTGATGTCGCGCCAGGAGCCCGTCCGGGCCTCGCGCAGCGCTCTGACCGTGGCCCCGCCGGGGAACACGTACCCGCCGTGGCCCGCGATCTGCGCCCACGTGGTACCGGTGAGGGTGGCCGACCAGCCGAGCGCGGTGGGCTGGGCGGCGCCGTTGACGGTGAGGGCGTGGCTGCCGGCGGCGCCGAGGTTGCGGTTCTCGACCACGGTCTCGACCGCGGTGCCGTCGGTGGAGCGGACGGAGCCCGCCAGGCAGACGACGGAGTCGGCCAGGCAGAACCAGGACTTCTTGGCGTACAGCGTGCTCGACAGTCCGCGGATGAACTGGCCGAGCGCGGCGTACTCCCCGTCCGTGGCCCCGCCCACCCAGTTGACGTCCGGCCTCGGCAGCCCCCAGGCGCCGCCCTCGGCGTCGGCGAGCGCCTTCTTCGACACCGTGGTCCCCGGCAGCCGGTACGGGTCCACGGTGGGCCAGAAGGCGTCCGTGTACTGGCCGTTGGCGTACGTGTTCCCCCACCACTGGAGCATCCCGGCCCCGGCGTGCCAGCCGCGCAGGTTCTCCCCGTTGCCCGTCTCGTACAGGCCCATCCGCTTGGACGCCATGCTGATCGAGGCCGCCCAGCCGGGACGGCGGTGGACGGCCCGGTCCATGCCGGGGAAGAGCCCGTGACCGGTCGGCTCGGCGATCGCGGTGACGGCGCCGTCGTCCTGTACGGCCTTGATCCGGGCCAGCGCGGCGACGCTCAGGTCGGTGTCGGTGAGCACGGGGCTGTAGTAGTCCCGCTGAGTCCAGCCCTTGACCAGCCCGCGCCAGCGCTGGTTCTCGGCGGCGCTCGCGGCCGTGCCCAGCAGGGCGATGGAGGCGAGGACGCCGTGGCCGCGGCCGTGGTCGCCGCCCTGGAAGCCGTACGTGTTGGTCCTCGGGTTGCCTCGGCTGGTGGAGCGGCCGGAGACCGCGTCCATCATCAGGCCGTTGTAGAGGAAGGGTGCGAAGGACTTCTCCACGGCGTCGAGGACGAGCTGCCGGTCGGGGTCCGTGACCGCCCAGGCGGACCCGCTCAGCAGGGAGAAGAGGCCGGCCAGGCCGCCGAGCAGGACCGCGCCGTAGGAGCCCGTGTAGGAGAGGTGGGTGTGCTGGACGAACGACCCGTCGGCGTAGAAGCCGTCCCCGCTGGTGACCAGGGGGAAGACGGGGGAGAGCGCGTCGCGGGCCAGGGCGATCTTGGCCGCGTTCCTGCCGAGCACGCCCCGGACGGCCAGCGAGCGGCACAGGTCGACCCGGTTGGCGCCCGTGCTGGTGCCGGTGTACTGGGCGACGGTGGAGTCCGGGACGAACCGGTCGACGGCCGCGAGGTGGTTGGCGAGCTGGGTGGCGGACAGCTGGTCGTAGAGGATCGTGCTGATATCGAGGAGGGTCTGCGGGGAGCCGATCTGGAAGTCCCACCAGTTGCCGAACGGGCTCTTCGACGGGTTGTAGGCCTGGGCGTGGAGGTGGTCGAGGCCGGCCTTGATGTCGGTGAGCAGCGCGGTGGCACCGGTCAGGCCCGTGCCGGGCTGGGCGTACGCCTGGGCCATGGTGCTCAGCCGGTAGTAGCTGGTGGTGATCGAGCTGGAGGCGGTCAGCGGCAGGTCGGGCCAGAGGGACCCGCTCACGGGCGCCATCGTCGAGCGGAACCCGGTGGCCTGGGTGCCCAGCAGCGCCAGCTTCTCCGCGAAGGGGGCGCCCGCCGGGTCGAAGCCGGTGCCCAGCACCATGTCCCGCCACCTGAGCCGGAGGGTGTCGTACGCGTCGGCGGCGCAGGCGGTGCCGGCCTGGGCGGTCGTGCCCAGCAGGGCGGCGCCGGTGGACCGGAGCAGGAAGGAACGGCGGGACCATGGGGTGGACACGGAGCCTCCAGAGCTGGGGCGTGACCGGCGCGCCGGACGGCGGCGCCACGGCGGTTTCTAGCACGCGATCGAAATGATGCTCAAGAGGCACGTAGGGATCGATTCGTTCAAACGGTCAACGCGCGTGTGATCGCGCCGCCGCAGGAGTCGCGGACGCGCAGCTCGGGCAGCAACTCCACGTGGTGGCGCGGCGCGTGCGCCGGGTCCCCGCCGTCGAGCCGGCCGAGCCGGTCGAGCCGGTCGAGCAGCAGTCCGGCGGCCGCGGCGCCCACCGCCCGCCGGGGCGGCGCCACGGCGGTCAGCGCCGGCTCCGACAGCCCCGCCACCTCGTCGTCGTACACCACCAGCGCGAGGTCCTCGGGCACCCGGATCCCGAGGGCCTGGAGGCGCGGCAGCAGGACGACGGCGTCGGCGTCGCTGTGCACGAGCGCGGCGGTGACCGCGTGTTCGCGCACGCAGCCGCGCAGGTGCTCCAGGGCGAGGTCGTAGCGCTCCGACTCGGAAGCCGCGGCGCCCGGGTCGAAGCCCGGCGCGGGCGCCGGGGGGAGGCCCAGGGTGGTCAGGGCTGAGGTGAAACCGGCCTTCAACTGCCGGGCGTGCGGGCTGTCCTGGAGCGCCAGCGCGATCCGCCGGTGGCCGAGCGCGGCCAAGTGGTGGACGGCGGAGCCCGCGCCGTGCGCGGAGTCCGAGCGCACCCGGTCCAGGGCGTCGGCCGGGCTGCCGGTCCGCGTCCACCGCTCGACCAGCACGGTGGGCACCGCGGCCTCCAGGACCGCGTCGGCCCCGCCCGGGCCCGGCGTCCCGTCCTCCCGGCTGGGGGTCACCAGCAGGCCGGCGGCCCCGGCGGCGACGAGCCGCCGGATCTGGCTCCGGTCCTCGTCGGGGAAGTAGCCGGACAGGCCCAGCACGAGCCGCGCTCCGCGGGCGGCGAGCACCGCGCGGGCACCCTGGACGATCTCGGAGAAGGAGTAGTGCATCGTCGGTACGACCATGCCGACCACCGTCCCCGCCCTGGCCCGGCGGAAGCCCGGGGCGGGGACGGCCGGTGCGGGCGCCGGCCGGCCGCTGCCCGGCCACACCACCGATCCGTGCACGCGCCCGAGCCGCCCCTCGGAGACGAGGAGTTCCGCGTCCCGGCGGGCGGTGACCATGGAGACTTCCAACAGGGCGGCGAGGTCGGCGATACTCAGGCTTCCGTGTGCGCGGGCGATGGCGATCGCCCGTTCGTGGCGTGCGCGGACGTGGTCTCGCACCTGGGCTCCTCAGGACATCGGGCGATTGTATTGATCGATCGCTCTTGACGTTCGTATCGACCATTCCCTAGATTTCGGCGCGACGGAAGTGCTTTCCGCCTTCTCGCCGAAACGGACCGAAGAGAGCAGCGCGGATGCCTCAGTTCGACGTCACTCCCAGCGGCTTCCTCCTCGACGGGCGCCCCCACCAGGTGCTCTCCGGCGCGCTGCACTACTTCCGCGTGCTGCCCGGGCAGTGGCCGCAGCGGCTGCGGATGCTCCGCGCGATGGGCCTCAACTGCGTGGAGACCTACGTCCCGTGGAACCTGCACGAACCCGAGCCGGGCGTCCACCACGACCTCCCGGCGCTGGGGGAGTTCCTGACCCGGGCGGCGGAGGCCGGTCTGCACGCCATCGTCCGCCCGGGCCCGTACATCTGCGCCGAGTGGGAGAACGGCGGGCTGCCGGCCTGGCTCACCGGCCGGGACGACGTCCGGCTGCGCTGCCTGGACGAGCCGTACCTGGAGGCGGTCGACCGCTGGTTCGACGTACTGGTCCCGCTGATCGCCGAGCACCAGATCACGCGGGGCGGCAACGTCCTGATGGTCCAGGTCGAGAACGAGTACGGCTCCTACGGCTCGGACCAGGCCTACCTGCGGGACCTCGCGGACGGGCTGCGGCGGCGCGGCATCGACGTACCGCTGTTCACCTCGGACGGGCCGGAGGCCCACATGCTCACCGGCGGCACCCTGCCCGGGGTGCTCGCCACGGTGAACTTCGGCAGCGACCCCGAAGGCGCCTTCGCCGCGCTTGCCGCACACCGGCCCCAGGACCCGCCGTTCTGCATGGAGTACTGGAACGGCTGGTTCGACCACTGGGGCGAGCACCACACCACCCGGGACGCGGCCGACGCCGCCGACGTCCTGGACCGGATGCTCGCCGCCGGCGCCTCGGTGAACGTCTACATGGCGCACGGCGGCACCAACTTCGGGACCTGGGCCGGAGCCAACCGCGGCGGCCCGGACCACGCCGGAGCGCACGCCCCCACCGTCACCTCGTACGACTACGACGCCCCGGTCGACGAGCGCGGCGCGGCCACCCAGAAGTTCCACCGCTTCCGCGAGGTGCTGGCCCGGTACGCGAAGGAGCCGCTCCCGGAGATCCCCGACCCGGCGCCGCTGCTGCCGCCCGGCGGGGTGCGGCTGACCGAGTCCCTGCGGCTGTTCGACGTACTCGACGTACTGAGCCCGGACCCGGTGGCCGTGTCGACGCCGCCCACCTTCGAGCAACTCGGCCTCACCCACGGCCTGGTGCTCTACCGCACCGTCCTGCCGGGCCCGCGCCCGCCGCTGCCGCTCACCCTGGACGGCCTCGCCGACCGGGCGCACCTGTTCCTCGACGGGAAGTTCGCGGCCGTCCTCGACGAGGACCGTCCGGCGCTGGAGGTGGCCGTCCCGGGGGAGCGGCGCCCGGTCGACGTCCTCGTGGAGTCCATGGGGCGGACCAACTACGGCCCGCTGCTCGGCGAACGCAAGGGCATCGTGGGCGGCGTCCGGCACGCCCTGCAGTGGGTGCACGGGTACGAGGCCCACGCGATCGACGTGGCGGACGCCGTCGGCCGGCTGCCCTGGGGCCGTACCGAGGGCGCCGACCCGTCACTGCCCGACGGCGGCCCGGTCTTCCACCGGGGCTGGTTCGAGGTGGCCGCGCCCGCCGACGGCTGGATCGCCCCGACCGGCTGGAGCAAGGGCTACGTCTGGGTCAACGGCTTCTGCCTGGGCCGCTACTGGGAGCGCGGCCCGCAGCGCTCGCTCTACCTCCCCTGGCCGCTGCTGAGGCCGGGCCGCAACGAGATCGTCGTCCTGGAGCTGGAGGGTGCGGGCCCCGCCGCCCTGGCGATCCGCGACGAGCCCGATCTCGGGGACCCGTCCCCCACGCCGGGGCGGCAGAGCTGAAGCAGCGTCAGATCAGACGGCCACCTCCCGGCGCCGCGCGGCGGCGCCGGGCGCCGCGAGGCGGCCGCTGCGCTGCAACCCGTAGAGCGCGGCGGCGCACCCCAGGCCCAGGGCGAACAGCGCCAGCCACGGGAGCGCGGAGACGCCGGCGGCCCGGGCCGCGTCCAGCGCCGCGCCCGTGAGCAGGTTGCCGAGCGCGATGCCCACCCCGCAGAGGGTGTTGTAGAACCCGTAGTGCGTGGCCACCAGGCGGTCGCCCGAGAGTCGGACGATGGTGTCCATCTCGAACGGGTACGCGATCATCGTGCCCAGCGCGAGCAGCAGGGCGGCCAGCGCCGGGGGCGCCGCGGCCAGCACCCACAGCCCCGCCCCGCCGCCCGGCACCGGCACCGCCGTCGCGGCCAGCAGCGGCAGGAAGGCCGCCGCCATCGTCAGCAGCCCCCAGACCAGCGCCCGGCCCGGCTCCATGCGGGCCTTGCACCAGGCGGTGACCCTGGTCTGGAACAGGATCGTGCTCAGCCCGGACACGGCGAACAGCACCGCCACCGCGGCCGTGCCGCCCGCGCCCTCGCCGCCGAGGCGCCGGACCTCCAGCGGCAGCGCCAGGTAGACCTGGAAGGTCATGACGTACGAGCCGATCATGGCCAGGGAGAAGAGCAGGAACGGGCGGTTCGCGAGGATGCCGCGCCATTGGGCGAGCACGCCCTCGGGCCGGCCGCCGTCCGGCCGCCGGGCGCCGGCGTCGTCCCCCCGGCGGGCGGGCAGCGACCGGATCTGCACGAGGCTGAGCACGGCGAAGATCCCGGCGGCGACCAGGCAGGTGACGCGGAAGTCGACCCCCGTCAGCACCAGGCCCACCAGCGGGCCCAGCAGGATGCCCGCCTGGTAGTAGACGTTGAACAGGGCGAAGGCCTCGACCCGGCGCTCACCGGCGTCCACGGCCAGGTACGCCCGGGTGGCCGGGTTGAACAGCGCCCCGGCCAGACCGGTCGCCGCGGAGGCGCCGAGGAGCGCGGGCACGGAGTCGACCAGCCCGAGGGTCGCGAAACCGGCGGTGCGCAGCACCAGCCCGGTGATGATCATCGGCTTGTAGCCGAACCGGTCGGCGAGGGTCCCGCCGATCAGGAACATGCCCTGCTGGCTGAAGTTGCGTACGCCGAGGATCAGCCCGATCGTCCAGCCGGCGAGCCCCAGCGGCCCCGCGAGGTGCGCGGCCAGATAGGGCATGAGCATGTAGAAGCCCAGATTGATGGTGAACTGGTTCACCATCAGCAGCTGGACGCTGCGCTCGTAGGTACGGACCTGTGCGATGGTGCCCTTCATCAGGCCCGCTCCTCCGGGCCGTTCGCGTCAGCGCTGAGGGTGAGCGGGTCGACCACCGTGGCGCACCGGGTCCAGCGCGTGACCTCCTTCTCGTCCAGCCGGCCGATCGTGTCGGGCTCGGCGGCCGGAGGCCCGTCGAGCAGCCCGTGGGCCGCGCAGTAGTCGTCGTCGTACACGGTGCTCAGGTAGCGCTGGGGCCCGTCGGGGAAGATCGCCGCGATCCGGGTGTCCGCGGGCAGGGTCCGGGCCAGCCAGCCCGCGACGAGCGCGACCGCGCCGACGCTCCAGCCGCCCGTGGCGTAGTGGGACGCCGCGAGCTGCCGGCAGGTCCAGACGGCCTCGGCCGGGGCCACCCAGTGCACCTCGGAGAACTGCTCGTAGGCGACGTTGCGGGGGTAGATGCTGGACCCGAGCCCGCGCATCAGCCGGGTCCGGGCGGGCTGGCCGAAGATGGTCGACCCCACCGTGTCCACACCCACCAGGGTCAGGCCGGGGTAGAGCTGCCGCAGTACGCGGGAGACGCCCGCCGAGTGCCCGCCGGTGCCGACGCTGCACACCAGGACGTCGATGTGCCCCATCTCGGTGGCCAGTTCGAGGGCGAGCGGGGTGTACGCGGTGGTGTTGTCGGGGTTGTTGTACTGGTCGGGGCACCACGCGCCGGGGTACCGCGCCAGCAGCTGGGCGACACGGTCGCGGCGGGCCTGCTGCCAGCCGCCGGTGGCGTGCGGTTCGGAGACCACGTTGACCTGGGCTCCGTACGCCGTCAGCAGCCGGGTCATCGATGACTCCAGGCCCGGGTCGGTGACGAGGGTGACCGGGTGCCCGTAGACCATGCCGGCGAGCGCGAGGCCCAGACCGAGGGTGCCGCTGGTGGACTCGATGATCCGGGCCCCGGGCTTCAGGTCCCCGCGGGCGCGGGCCCGTTCGACCATGTGCAGGCCGGGGCGGTCCTTGATGCCGCCGGGGTTGAACCCCTCCAGCTTCGCCCAGAAGCCGTGTCCCGCCGGGGCCAGCGGCTCCGACACGTGGAGCAGCGGCGTGTTGCCGACCAGCCCCGACAGGGTCGTGCGGGCAGGGGTCGTCACGTCGTTGATCGATGTATGCATTTTTCCGCTCTCAATCGAAGATGCGTCAGGTGCTCGCGGGACAGGAGCTGCCTATACGCGCCATCGACACACGCTGGTCAGCGTGGAGCGGCCGGATCGGTCTATCGGTGAGAGGTGCGCACGGCGCGGCGCGGCCGGGCCCGCCGGGGAGACGGACACGGCGTCGGCGACGGGGAGCGGGGCTTCCGCCCCCACCGGGCTGTGGGTGCCGCCCTGGGACTGCGGGGTCAGCGTGGGTGTGGCGCAGGCGGAACCGTGCTCGGAATGCGCGGGCTCCTCGTGCCCGGCGGAGGCGGTGAAGGCCGTGTGCCCGAGGCCGTCGCCGTGCGGATAGGAAGAGCAGTGGAACGCCGCGAAGAGCAGTGCGGTGAGGACGGCCACGAGGGCACCGCGCAGCCAGGACGTGCCTGGGCGGGTGCGGGCTGTGACCATGCCGTGATCGTAGCGTCTCCCTCACGTGACCACAGGCTCCGATTCGGTCAAGGTCACTCGGCGATTTCCGTACGTTCCCACCACTCGTAGACGGGCAGTTGGCCTTCGGGGCCGTCCTGGGTCCGTGACGTGCTCCGGAAGTGCTCGTAGCCGCCGCGGTGCTGGATCTTGAGGTCTTCACCGGGGGTGGGGGCGGGGACGATCCGCTCGGGCAGGTCGCCCGGTCCACCCTCCAGCACTGCCTTGTTCGCCATGTCTCCGGTCCTCTCAGTGCGATGCCGTGCCCGGCAGCTGGTCCATGTGGTGCATGTCCATGTGCTCCATGTCCATCGACGGATCCGGGGCCTGGAGGCCCGGGAGCAGCCACTCCTGGAAGGGTGCGAGCACGGCCAGCACCAGGAACACGGCGCCGACCGCCCAGGCGAGCCACGGTCCCTGGCGCCACAGCTTCTCCAGGAAGATCACGGCGGACAGCCCCGCCATGGCGGCCACGTTCATCACTCCGAGCGGGATGAGGACGATCATCAGCCCCCAGCAGCAGCCGACGCAGTACGTCCCGTGGTGCGCGCCCACGCGCAGGTCCTTGGCCCACGGCCGGAAGCGGGAGTACCGCAGCAGCTGGAACATCGGGCTCCGGCAGTGCCGCAGGCAGACCGACTTCAGCGGCCCGAACTGCTGCACCGCCGCGAGCAGGAAGGCGCCCGCGCCGATCCAGCGGCCGGCCTCCGGACTGCCGTCGAGCAGCCGGTCGGTGGCGGCGAACAGCCCGTACGCGACCAGCCCGAACGCCGTCCACGCCAGCAGGTAGCCGACGAGGAACGAGGTGGTCCGGACGGCCCGGACCGGGCCCGCCGACGTACGGCCGATGGCCCGCACCCAGGTCACCGCGACCGGCGCCACCGAGGGCAGCATCATCGCCGCCATCATGACCACCCACAGCAGCAGGAACGGCGGCAGCGCCATGCCCATCGTGCCGGAGCCCGAGCCCGTCTCGCGGGACTGCGCGACCGTCACCGCCCAGGCCAGTGCGGCGAGCAGGGTCAGCAGGATCCACGCGAAGGCCAGCTCGCGCCTCGGCAGGAGGACGCCCGGTCCCGTGGGGGCCGGCGGCGCCAGTCGGACGTGCGGCATGGCACTCCTCCCGAACGCGCGAGGACACCTCCAGCACAGCACACAACCGCGGCCCGTGCCCGCCCGGCCTGGTCGACCCGCCGGTAGGAGCGGAGAATGAGCACAGGGACCTCCTGAGGAGGCGGGACCATGGCAGAGACCACAGCGACCGTTCCGAGATGGCACGTCACCGGGGACTGGTTCGACACGTGCAGGTGCAATATTCCCTGCCCCTGCGAGTTCGCGCAGCCGCCCACCTTCGGGGAGTGCGACGGAGTCATGGCCTGGCACGTCAATGAGGGGAGCTACGGCGACGTGCCGCTGGCAGGGCTCAACGTGCTGATCCTCGGTTCCTTCGTCGGCAACGCGTGGGCCGAACACTCCGATGCGTACGCGGCCGTCTTCATCGACGAGCGCGCGGACGGAGCCCAGCGGGAAGCCCTTGGGACGATCTTCGGCGGCCAGGGAGGCGGCTGGCCCGCACAGTTCCTGGCCACGTTCGGGCCCGAGGTGCGGGGCATGGACTTCGCCCCGATCGAGATGGAGGTCGACGCGGACCTCGGCGGCTGGAGGGCCGCGATTCCGGGCCGGGTGGAGGCCAGTGCCGTGGCCCTCGGCGGGCCGACCACACCGGAGGGCGCGCGGGTCCAGTCGACGAACGTGCCGGGCTCCGAGGTGGGGCCGGGCCAGGTCGTGACCTGGGGCCGGTCGACGGCGGACCGGGCCGACGCGTTCGGCTTCCAGTGGAGCCGCGAAGGCCAGTCCAGCAAGCACATCCCCTTCGACTGGAGCGGCCCCGACGACTGATGCCGAGGCGGGCGCTGCTGTCTAGTGCTGTGACCGGCAAGGTTCACCGGGTCACGGCGCCCGGCACGGCACCTCGCTGCGTTGTCGGACCGCGCAAGTACGTCCAGTACGAGCCGCGGCCCTCCGCCTTGCGATGCACCGCACCGGACACCGCGACCCGGCAAACCTTTCCGGCCACAGCACTAGGCGGGCTGGTGTACGGCCGGTACGGGTGACGGGGTCCGCGGCCAGATGAGGAGTGCGGCCGTGGCCGCGCCCAGGGAGATCACGCCGAGGACGGCGGCGGTGACGGGGAGGCCCGCGCCCGCGGCGAGCCAGCCGGCCAGGGGGTAGGTGAGCAGCCAGCAGCCGTGGGACAGCGAGAACTGCGCGGCGAAGGCGGCGGGCAGTTCGGCGTCGGCGGCGCAGCCGCGGACCACCCGCCCGCCAGGGGTCAGCACGGCCGAACAGCCGGCGCCGACGGCCGCCCAGGCCGACAGGAGGGCGGGCCAGGACCACGGGCCCGGGGTGGTCGCGGTGAGCGCGGCGACACCGGCCAGGACCACCGGGAGCGCGAAGGCGGCCGGGAGCATCACCGCCCGGTCGGCGAAGCGGCGCAGCAGGCGGGGGAGGAGCAGTGCGGTGAGCATCGAGCCGCCCCCGTACGCGCCCAGGGCCAGGGACACGGCGCTCGCCGGCCGGCCGAGGTGGTCGCGGACCAGGACGACGGTGTCCACGAACACGATCGCTCCGGCGGCGGCCGCCGCGAGGTGGAGGGCGAGCAGGGCCCGCAGTCGCGGGACGTCCCGGAACAGCCGGATGCCGGACGAGGCCCCGGCACGGACACCGGCCGTCCGCTCGGCGGCCGGGACCGGCCGGGGCAGCACGGTGGACACGATCAGGGCCGCGGACGCGAGGAAGCCGAGCGTCGTTCCGGCGAACAGCCAGTCGTAGGAGACCAGGGTCAGCAGGGCCGCGGCCAGGGCCGGGCTGAACAGGCTCTCCAGGTCGTAGGCGAGCCTGGTCGTGGACAGGGCCCGGGTGTAATCGCCTTCGGCGGGGAAGATCGCGGGGATGACGGCCTGGAAGGCGGGCGTGAACACCGCCGACGCCGACTGGAGGAGGAAGACCAGTGCGTAGACCTGCCAGATCTCGGTCACGAACGGCAGGGCGAGCGCGACCGCGGCGCGGACCAGGTCCGTCGCGGCCAGCAGGGTCCGGCGCGGGACCCGGCGGGCCGCGGCGCAGGCCACGGGGGCGATGGCGACGTAGGCGACCATCTTGATCGCCAGCGCGGTCCCGAGGACCGCGGAGGCGTGGTCCCCGGCCAGGTCGTAGGCGAGCAGGCTCAGCGCCACGGTGGCGAGTCCGGTCCCGCCCAGGGCGACGGCGTGGGCGGTGAACAGGCGGCGGAAGGTGCGGTTGCGCCATACGGACAGCATCGGCGGCCCCGTCCCTGGTCGGCGGATCGCTGGGACGGATCCATCGTAGCCAACATGTGCGCACCCATGCACGTATCGGGGGGCGACCTCCTCAGTCGTGCGGAGGCAGGGAGTCGAGCTCGTGGTCGGCGACGTTCAGCGCCTCGTCGACCAGTCGGCGCAGGTGTCCGTGGCGCAGGGCGTACACGACGCGCCGCCCGTCCTTGCGGGCGGTGACCAGGCCGGCGAGGCGGAGCTTCGCGAGGTGCTGGCTCACGGAGGGCCGGGCCGCGCCGCACGCCTCGGTGAGGGTGGTGACATCGGCTTCGCCCCGGCCGAGCTCGTCGAGCAGTGCGAGGCGGGTGCGGTCGGCGAGCAGGGCCAGCACGGACGCGGCGGCCTCCAGCCGGTCATCCCGCCGCTGCGCATCCCGCGCACCTGCCGGGTGCCTGCCCTCGCTCATGGGCACATCGTAGGGCGCGGGCGCGGATACCTCCGAACGGAGGTGTACGGGACACCTCTTCGGGGGAACCGGGCCGCGCGGGCCCTGGCTCGCGGCCGTCGGCTGCCGAAGGAACGGGGGATGGCCCCGGTCGGGGCCGTGCGGAGCTCCGGCTCCGCTGAGTCATTGCGAGGAGATGTCACATGCTGCGTATGTGGAAGAGCGCGGGCCTTGCCCTGGCGGCCGGTCTGGTGGTCATCGGCGGTGCGTCCGTGGCCTCGGCCGACGCGACCGCCGAGGGCGTCGCGGCGCTCTCGCCGGGCGTGCTGTCGGGCAACCTCGTCCAGGTGCCCGTCCACGTGCCGATCAACGTGTGCGGGAACAGCATCAACGTGATCGGCCTGCTCAACCCGGCCGCCGGCAACACCTGCGTCAACGTCTGACACTTGATGTCATGACTCCCGGCTCGTCCCGGCCGTGCCACGGCCGGGACGAGCCGGACCCGTGCCTAGGCCAGGGTGCGTACGCGCTGGTCGCGCAGCTCGTAGCGGGCGGCGACCACGGCCAGTTGGCCCGAGGCCACCTTCGCGGCGATATCGGGTTCGGCGGCCAGTCTGCGGCGCACGCTTCGCACGTGCGCGTTGATCGTGGCGTCGACGCGGGCGTCCCCGTGCTGGCTGTGGTCGATGGACGGTCGTATCTGATCGGCCAGGTACTGGATGTGCGCCGGGAGCTGTTCGCCGCTCTCCTCGGCGTGGACGGCGGCGCCGACGGCCCCGCACGACTGGTGCGCCAGGACGAGAACCAGCGGCACGTTCAGCTCCAGAACCCCGTACGCGATGCTCCCGAGCACCGCCTCGTCCAGCACCTCGCCGGCCGAGCGGACCGTCAGCAGGTCGCCCAGACCCTGGTCGAAGACCAGCTCCGGGGGAACCCGCGAGTCGACGCAGCCCAGCACGATCGCGAAGGGGTGCTGGCCCTCGACGAGCCGGCGCCGCAAGTACGCGGACTCGTGGGGGTGTTCCTGGCGCAGCGTGCGCCAGCGCTCGTTGCCCGCCGCCAGTCGGCGCAGCGCCTGCGCGGGCGTGGTGACGCGCTCGGTGCTCTCCGCCTCCCAGGAGGCGGCGGAGGCGGGAGAGGCCGTTCCGAGGGCCAGGCCCGCACCGGCTACCGCCGTGCCCGCCACGGCGGTGCGCAGCAGGGTGCGGCGACTGGGGGCGGGCGCGGCGGTGGTTCGTGTGTTCGAAGGCATGGCGGGACCGTAACCCGGGTAACCCGGCCCAGAGTTGATCTACCGGCCACAATGGCGCGAACCGCTCGGTCCAGGCCGGATGGGATCGGGATCCTCTCAGCATGTGGGAAGGGGGGCGCCGACTCAAGCGGCGGCGAGGGGCGTTGACAGCGGCCGCCCGCCGGCCTGCTCCGCCGCGCACCACTCGGCGCGTACGGACTTGCCGGCCGTGTGGGGGTGGACGGTCAGGGACGAGGTCAGCTGCTCGGCGATGCCCCAGCCGAACCCGCCGCCGTTGTCGGGGTCTCCGGCGCGCGGAACGGGCCGGGCGCTGCTGCGGTCGTACACCTCGACCACGAGGGCCTGCGGCCGGCAGCTCATCCGCAGGCGCCACCGGCCGTCGTCGGTGTGCCGCACCGCGTTCCCGAGCAGCTCGCTGACGACGAGCAGGACGTCGTCCGCGTCGACCCACGGGCAGTGGGTCCGCAGGAAACGGGCGGCGGCGCGGCGGGCGAGCGCGGTGTCCGCGCGGGAGGAGTCGAGGACGAGCATGGGCGCGGCTCCTATCTCGGATGAATCGGCGCAAATCGGACCAGAACCCGTGAATGAGCTTCCCAGCCCCCCACCCGCCCGCTCATCGGCAATTCGGCCGACCGCCCGGCTGATATGCGCCTGATGCCACAGCCCGTGTCCCTCTCGCTACCTACGGTGGCACTTGGGGTCCGGCCTTATGCTGCGCGGATGATCAAGCCCATCGAGCTGGTGATATTCGACTGCGACGGGGTGCTCGTCGACAGTGAGCGCATAGCCGCACGCGTACAGGTGGTCCTGGGTGCGGAGTTGGGATGGCCGCTCACCGAGCAGGAGGTCGTCGAGCGGTTCATCGGACGCTCCAGCGCCTCCATCCACGAGCAGATCGCCGCACGGCTCGGCGAGGACACGGCGGCCGTCTGGTCGGGGCGGTTCGAGCAGCTCCACCGCGAGGCGGTGGACGAGGGCCTGTCCCCGGTGGACGGCCTGCCCGAGGCGCTCGACGCCCTCACCCTGCCGACCTGCGTGGCCTCCAGCGGCTCCCACGAGAAGATGCGCCACACCCTCGGCCGCACCGGGCTCTACGGGCGCTTCGCGGGCCGCATCCACAGCGCGACCGAGGTCGCCCGCGGCAAGCCCGCCCCCGACCTCTTCCTGTACGCGGCCCGGCGGATGGGCGTCGACCCGGCGGCCTGCGCGGTCGTCGAGGACAGCCGCCCCGGCGTGCAGGCCGCGCGCGCCGCGGGCATGCGGGCCTTCGGCTACGCCGGCGGTCTGACCCCGGCCGAACGGCTCGAAGGAGCGGGCACCGTCGTGTTCCGCGACATGCGCGACCTGCCCCGTCTCGTCGCGGGCGCGAGCCGGTCCGGACATGCGGGATGACCTGGGCATTCGCCCGACCGGACCGTGCTGCAGTATGTGCGGATGATATTCGGAAAGAAGAAGTTCCTGGCCGCCGTGGGCGACTTCGAGAAGGCCGCGGGCGCGCGGGACGGCGAGGCGGCGGAGCGGGCGTTCGCACAGCTCTACCAGGCGGCCGAGAAGGCGGGTGACGCCGAGTTCCGGGAGGCGGGACCGCGGCTGGCGGCACTGCTCCCGTCCGTGCCCCAGGGGCCGCGGGCCGCGGTCGCGGTGGTCACCGGGGCCTGCGTCGAACGGGGCGCGGACCCGTCGGCGTGCGCGCCCGCGATCTTCGCCGGGGCCCGGGCGGGGTTCGAGGCCGCCGCCGACTTCTGCGCCCGCTGGGCGGAGACGGGCGGCGGTGAGCTGCCCGAGCCCGATGACGAGCTCACCGACGAGATCATCGGGCGGACGGGCGAGGAGCCGGCCATCGGCTGGTTCACCCTGCCCCAGTGGGAGATGGCGTGCGTCGCCATGCTGGGCCACCGGTCCGTACGCCGGGAATCCGCGGGCACGGCGGAACTCCTCGCCCTCGCGGAGCGGGTCACCGAGGCCTCCGGTCACGAGTTCAAGTGCCTCACCTACGCACTGCGCGTCCTGGACGACGAGCCGCTCGTCGTCCTGCACCGTGAAACGGGCACCGGATACGTCCTGCGCATGACCGGAATCGGCGACAACTTCCAGCTGCACACCCTGCTCGCGGGCGTGCTCATCGGCGGGCAGCACGTACCAGGTGACGCCCCGTCGGCCCAAGAGGTCGCCGTGTGCCGGGACGCGCCCGGGCAGGTCCCGACGCAGGGCTCCTTCAACCTGGCCGGCCCGGACGGCGCCTGGATCTTCAACGAGGGCACCCCGTCCGACATCCCCGTCGTCGACGGCGCCCGCCTGCTCGTCCTCGACCCTCCGCCCTACCGCCGCGGCTGGCCGGCCGGGCGCTTCTTCCCCGGCATGCCGGGCGACCTGGTGCTGGACCGGGTACTCGACGAGGCCGAGGCCGCCGAATGGTTCGCGAAGGTGCAGCCCGCCAAGGGGTGACGCGCAGCCCCGGTCGCGGCGGGCGACCGGGGCTCCGCCGGCTACTTGAGGGCCGAGAACGCCTTCGTGAAGGCGAGCGGCTGCTGGAGGACCGAGCTGCACGTGGCGTCCGCGTACGCCACCGCGCCCGCCGCGCACTGCTTGTCGCGGGTCGCCGACCACATCGCCAGGCGGCCGATGCCCTTCGACGCCGCGAAGTCCACCAGCTGCGCCGCGTCCGAGACCGTGAAGACCTCGCTCGTGACGTCGTTGACGCCGATCATCGGCGTGACGGCCACCGCCTTCCACGCCGCCGCGTCCGACAGCCCGAGGACCCCCTTGAGCTGCGCCTGCGTCGCGGTCGCCGCCTGGATCGCGTACTGGCCCATGTCCCCGCTGTACGCCGGCCCGTAGTCCATCGCCATGATGTTGACCGAGTCGACGCGTACGCCGTTCTTCCTCGCGTCGGCCAGCAGCGCCACGCCCGGCTGGGTCAGGCCCTCCGGCATCACCGGGAGGGTGAACGCCACGTCCAGGCCGGGGTGGGACTTCTGCAGGCGGGCGATGGCCTGGGCCCGGCGCGCGTTGGCCGCCGTGTCCGGCAGGGCCGCGCCCTCGATGTCGAAGTCGACCTTCGTGAGCCGGTACTGGTCGATGACCTTCCCGTACGCGGCCGCCAGCTCCTCGACGGTCGCGCAGTTCAGAGCCAGCTCGTGCCCGGCGGCACCGCCGAAGGAGACCCGGACGTCCCCGCCCTTCGCGCGCAGCGCGCCGATCTGCGAGGCGACCCTGTCGCCCGCGAGGTCCGTGACCCCGCCCCACAGTGGGGCGCAGCCGCCGCCGGAGGTGATGAAGGCGAGGTGGAACTCCTTCACGCCGGTCTTGGCCGCCGTGTCCACGAGGTCGTACGCCGGGTACAGCGAGGTGTCCACGTACGGTGCGAAGCGCGCTCCGGCGCCGCCGCCACTGGTGGGGGGAGGGGTGGTCGGGGACGTGGGGGAGGGGGCCGAGGTCTTCGTCGGCGCCGCGGAGGTGGTGGGCGCGGTCGGGGCCGGCGTGGCGGTGGCGGTGGGGCGGGCGGTGGGACGGCCGCTGGGCTGCGCCGTCGCGCCCTGGTCCACCGAGCACTTGAGGCCGTTGATCACGCACTTGGTCGGGTCGCCCGGAGCGCCGGCGCCGCCGCTCGCGACGAACCCGACGGTGACGGAGGCACCCGCCGCCAGCTCCCGGTTCCAGCTCGCGGGCTTCACGGTCACGCGCCGGCCCTCGACCGTGTGGGTGCCGTTCCACAGGGAGTCGATCTTCGTGCCCGCCTGCAGGTCGAACTGCAGCGTCCAATCCGCCCGCACCTGGCCGGTGTTGTTGGTGATGACGTACTGGCCGGTGTAACCGCCGCTCCACGAGCTGGACTTCGTGTACACGGCGCCGACCGAGCCGGCATGGGCGGTACCGGTGAACGCGAACGCCGCGCCGCCGATCACCGCCGCCGCGACGATCGCTCCCGTGACCTTCGCCGTACGGCTCGTCCTGCGCCGGTGTCCGCCTGTGCTGCCCATCGCGTGCCTGCCTCTGTGTTACCGGGGAGTTGGGGGTGCGGGAGCACGCTAGCCGCCCCGAAACGGACATTCGTTCGTTTGGGGGCGGCGTTTGAGAGGCTTAGGTTCCGCTTAAGGAAGCGAAAGGCAGGTGTTAAGGCTCAGCCGTGCGTGGCGTCGATGACGCAGAAGCGGTTGCCCTCGGTGTCGGCCAGGACCACGAAATCGGGGTCCTCGGGGTAGGAGTCCCAGTCGACCCGTTCGGCGCCCAGCGCCACCAGCCGCGCCACCTCCGCCCGCTGCTCCGCGGCGTCCGCCGCGTACAGGTCGAGGTGGACGCGCGGCCGTTCCTGTACGGGCGTAACGCTGCGGCCGAGGGCAAGGTCGGGCCCGCCGCCGTCGGCGGGGACCAGGACGGTCCAGCGCTCGTCCGCCTCGCCGTCGCGCGGTACGTACCCCAGCGCCCGGCCCCAGAATTCCGCGGCCCGCCGCACGTCGGCGGCGCCCATGACGATCGTTCCGAGTCTCAGCATGATCCGATTCTGGCAAACGCCGGAAGCGCTACGTGCGCGGAAGGCGCTCGATCGCCACCATCGCCGCGTCGTCGCCGAGGGTGCTGCCGACCACGTGGGCCAGCAGATCGGCGCACAGGTGGTCCAGGACGGCCTGGGGGTGCAGGCCGGTCCAGGCGGCCACGCGCTCCGTGAGGGGGTAGAAGTCCCCTGCCCGGTCGCGCGCCTCCAGAACACCGTCCGTGTACAGGAGCAGGACGTCCCCCGCCGCGAACTCGAAGGTCTGGGCGGTGACCGCGCCGTCCACGAGCCCGGCGAGGCCCAGCGGCGGCGCCGGCTGGGTCACTTCGAGGGGAGTGGCCCGGCCGTCGCGGAGCAGGAGCAGCGGCGGCGGATGGCCGCAGCTGACGAGGTGCAGTACGGGCTCGTCGTCGGGGATGTCCAGGACGGCCGCCGTGGTGAAGCCCTCGTCCTCACCCGGCCCCGCGAGTGCGTCCTCGTCCTCGTCCAGGCCTGTGACGTCGTACAGGTCAGGGGCGACCGCCCCCTCCAGGTAGTTCACCAGCCCCCGCAGATCGGCCTCTTGGTGCGCGGCCGCCCGGAACGCCCCGAGGACCAGGGCGGCTTCCCCGACCGCGTCCAGGCCCTTGCCGCGGACGTCCCCGATGATCAGCCGGGTGCTGGTGGCCGTACGGGCGGCGGCGTACAGGTCACCGCCGATCTGGGCCTCGGCGGCGGCCGCCAGGTAGACGGAGGCCATGCGCAGCGGGCCGATCCGGTCGCGCAGCGGCCGAAGGACCACCTGCTGGGCGGTCTCGGCCACCGAGCGCAGCTGCATCAGCTCCTTCTCGTGCACCTCGCGCAGGTGGGCGAAGAGGGTCACGAACACCGAGATCATGATCAGGGCGATGATCTGGAATGTGTGGTTCAGGTCGGTCAGGGTGGTGCGGGTCGCCGCGACCACCGCCTGGGCGAGCACGGCGACCAGGCCGACGAACGCGGTCATCCGGGGCCCGCGGAACGAGGCCGTGACGGCGGGCGCGGCCACCAGGAACGGACCGAGGTGGACCTCGGGCGGAGCCAGGACGTCGATCACGGTCACGAGGGCGATCAGCACGAACGGAACCGCGAGCTCTGCGTGGCGCACCTGCCGGGAGCGCTGCCGGGACGTGCGCGGTGACCGAAGATCCATCCCTCCTGAATACACCGCGAGGCCGCCCGGATCCGCCACGCGAGGCCGTCGGAGCCGTTCCTTCTCAGTGCGTGGGACGGCCCGCCGGGCCGACGCCCTACGGGCGGCGGGGCGGCTTCCCGCGCTTGGCGGTCTTCGCGCCCTTGGGGCTCGCGGAGCCTCCGCGCGGGTTCTTGCCCCCCGACTTCCCGGCCGTCCGGCCGCCGGACTTGCCGCCCGCCTGCGGCTTCCGCTTCGCCGCCCCGCCGGTCTCGGCCCGCTTGGCCTTCGGCTGCGGCGGCGTCGGCCCGCGGCCGCGCGTGCTGTTGACCGTACGGCCGCGGACGATGCCGATGAACTCCTCGACGAGGTCGGGGGTGGTCTCGGCCTGCGGCCACGACAGCGCGACGCGCGACTCGGGCGCGTCCGTGACGGGCCGGTAGGTGAGGTCCTTGCGGTGGTGCAGGCGGGCCAGGGACTGCGGGACGACGAGCACGCCGATGCCCGCGGCCACCAGCTCGATGGCGTCCGCCGTCGTGGCGGGCCGCTCGAAGGCGGGCTTGCCCGGCAGCTCCTCCCAGTCGAGGGTGTCGTCGAGGGGGTGCAGGACGATCTCGTCGGCGAGGTCCGCCGTGGTGATCTCCTCGACCGCCGCCACGAGGTGGTCCTTCGGGATCACGACCACGGTGGTTTCGGTGTAGAGGGGGATGGCGCTGAGATCCGTACGGTCGACCGGCAGCCGGACGAAACCCGCGTCGGCGGATCCGCCGCGCAACGTGCCGAACGCCTCGGCGGGGGACACCTGGACGAGGGTCAGCGGGATGTCGGGGAGCCGCTCGTTCCAGATCCGTACCCACTTGGTGGGGGTCACGCCCGGTACATAGGCGAGACGGAACGAATGGGGTACTTCCGAGCCTGTCACCCCGCCAGGTTAACCGGTCGTGGTCGGAGGTAGCGCACACGCTCGATACTCTTGACACCATGACGTCGCACCAGAACACCCAGACGATGAAGCCCGCGACCGCGGCGAAGAAGCTGGGCGTGTACCTCGAGGCCACCCCCGCAGAGTTCCGGGAGGGTGTCGTCTCGCGCAGTGAATTGAGTGCGCTCCAGGCCGACCCGCCCCAGTGGCTGCAGGACCTGCGGCGCAACGGACCGCACCCCCGCCCGGTGGTCGCGGCCAAGCTGGGCGTGTCCATCGCGGGCCTCGCCCGCGGCGGGGTCACCGAGCCCCTCACCACCGAGCAGATCGAGGCGCTGAAGCAGGAGTCTCCCGAGTGGCTCCAGCGCGAGCGCGCCACGCAGGCCGAGGTCCGCAAGGAAGCCGTCCGCATCAAGGAGATGCAGGCCGAGAAGGCGGCGAAGGCCGACAAGGCCCAGCAGCCCGGCGGCTCGCGCTCCTGATCCGCGGCCCTCGCCGACCCGTCCCGTCAGGCCCGGCTCCCCACGGGGGAGCCGGGCCTGACGGCTTTCGTCCCCTCGATCCGGCCGGCATTACCTGCCAGGTAATCGATCTTCATCGTGCCGCCCGTCAGGGTTGGTTCCACCCGGTCCGGGCGAGGGCGCGGACCACACGGGGGATCGAGGGGGAGTGCCGACATGATGGCTGAGCAGCAGGGGCAGGGGCAGGGGCAGGGGCGTACGGAGCGGACGCGCGGCGCGGCGGGCCGAACCGGCCGCCTCACGGCTGCGGTGGCCGGGCTCGCCGCCGCGCTGTCCCTCGGTACGGTGACGGCCGCCGCGAACCCCGGCTCGGACCTGGCCGGCTCGCCGCGGAGCACGTGCGCCGAGGTACGGGACAAGGTCGAGCGGCTGGAGGGCCGGATCACCCCGAACGCCTGCGCGTTCATGAAGCGCCAGATCGCCTTCGGCGAGATGCCCACCGGGACCCCGCCGCAGCCCGGCGAGCTCACCCACCCGCGGGTCCGCGCCTACCTCGACATCTTCGACGAGGAGGCGACCCTCTGGGAGGCGGGCGGCGGCGTGCAGCGCGGCCGCACCACGATCGGCAACTCGATCACCGGCTCCCTCCGGCTCGCCCCCGACCTGCGGTACACGGGCACCGACGTGGTGGCCGACGGCGCGGTGATGATGTTCGGCCAGCGCAACGCGGTCACGGTCAAGGGGCACGAGGTGAGCTACCCCCAGATCGCCCGCAACGTGCTCTCCGACGACGGCAAGACCATCCAGGCCCGCCGCTACTACGACCGCTACGAGATCTTCCGGCCCATCGCCCCCGAACTGCGCCCCCTCTTCGAGGGCGTCGCCGACGCCGGCCCCGCGACCGCGGGCCGGGCCCCGGAGCGCTTCCGGGCGGAGGAGATCGCCGACCGGCTGGCCGCCTGGAACGGCGAGGACGTGTCCGCGCTGACCGGGCGGATGGGCAGCGCCCGGCTGACCGGCCCGGGCCTGGTCGGCCCCCTGACCACCGCGGCCGGCAAGACCGCCTACCTCCAGAGGCTCTTCGCCCGCGCGGACGTCCGGCTGAAGTCGGGCCAGGCCGCCTTCGGCAGCGAGACCACGTACGTGGAATGGCACGGCACGGTGACCCCGACCGAGGTCGCGGACGACGGCACGGAGACCAAGGGCCCGGAGGTCTCCTTCGGGATCATCGAGCGGTTCGGCCCCCGGGGCGAGTGGGAGGTCTACTTCGACACGCTCCCGCTGATCGCGGACCAGGGCGAGATCGGCGGGCTCTACCAGCGGCTGGCCCAGCCCTGAGCCGGGGCGCGTCCCGCGGACCGGTCAGTCGGGGACCTCGCCGACCGCCAGCCGGCTCAGGGCCCGGTCGAGCCGGGCCCGCCGGGTCTCGGGCGTGAGGGCCTGGAGCAGCGGCAGGATCACCTGGTAGCGCGCGGACTTGTCGAGCGCCTCGAACGCCCGCTTCGCCCCGGGGCGGGCGTCGAGCCCGGCCGCGAGGTCGGGCGGTACGGCCGCCGTCCGCTGCGACTCGTAGGCTGCCGTCCACCGCCCGTCCGCCTGTGCCCTGCGCACCTCGGCCAGCCCCGGTTCGCGCATCCGCCCCGCCGCCGTCAGCGCCGCGACCTTGTCGACATTGACCTGCGACCACAGGCTCCTGGGGCGGCGCGGCACGTACTTCTGGAGGTAGTGGTGCTCGTCGAGCGAGCGCCGCTGCCCGGAGATCCAGCCGTAGCACAGCCCGATGTCGACCAGCTCGTCGTCGGTGACGGTCGGGATGCCGGACTTCTTCTTCGCCACCTTGACCCACACGCCCTCGCGGCGCCCGTGGTGCTCGGCGAGCCAGTTCTCGAACGCCTCGCCGTCAGGGAAGGCGATGATCTCCACTCCGTCAAGACCGTCCATCCGGTCAGGCTAAGGGACGGGCGACCCCGCCGGGCCGGGACAGCGCAAGGCGCCGGCGGTCACCGGGGCGCCGTCGACCGTGTTGCGGTCGTAGGTGACGGTCTTGACCACGACGGGCCGGGTGCCCACGGCGACGTCGAAGGACTTGTCGTGGTCGGCGACGGCCCGCAGCCGGGCGCCGGGCAGCGCGGCCGCGAGCGTGGCCGCATCCGCCTCCCGGCCGGGAGCGTGGCTGATCACCGGCGGCCCCTGCGGCCGTACGGCCGGCGCGGACGGCGAGGTGTCCGTGACCGGGAAGCCGCTGCTGCGCAGCGCCTTCGCGACGGCCGCGTCGTCCACGCGCACCGCGATCCCGGCGGGATTCGTCCCGGCCGGGGTTTCCGGAACGGGCTGGATACGGGGGTCGCCGGTGATGGGGCGGTCCGCGCCCAGGGCGTCCCACAGAGCGGCGGAGCGGGCCTCGTCCCACACCAGGGTGGAACCCACCCCGGGCACGCGGTGGTCGAAGAGGCGGATCGGGACGGTGGCGAACTCGGTGTCCGCCGGCCGCAGCCGGCCCAGGGCCAGGCCGATGCGGACCAGGTCGGTCAGCCCCGTCCGCCCGTCGGTGCGCACCGACCTCAGCAGGGTCCGGGCCGTGCGGAGCGCGGCGACCGGGTGGGCCAGGGCGCCCTCGGCGGTGAGGCGGGCGAGCAGCTCGTTCACCAGGCGCTGCTGGCGGCGGACGCGGCCCAGGTCCCCGGGGCGGTTGGTGATGTGCCGGGCCCGGGCGTAGCGCAGCGCTCCGTTGCCGTCGAGGCGGTGGACGCCCGCGGCGATGTCGAGTCCGGAGCCCTCGTCCTGGAGGGCCTTGTCCGTGCACACGGGTGCGCCGCCGAGGTCGTTGACGGCCTGCTCGAACCCGGTGAACCCGGTCTCCAGGTAGTGGTCGATGCGCAGCCCGGTGGCCTTTTCGACGGTCCGTACGCTGAGCGGGCCGGCGCCGAGCGCGAACGCCCCGTTGATCTTCCCGAGGCGGGCGGGGCCGGGGGCGGCCGGCGGGGCCGCCGGATCGGCGTACTGGACGTAGGAGTCGCGGGGAATGGAGACGATGCTCGCGCGTCGCGCGTCCTGCGAGAGGTGGACGAGCATCATCACATCGGTGCAGTTGCAGCCCTTGCCGCCCACGTGCAGACGCCGCTTCTCGGCGGCGGACAGGCCCGCCCGGCTGTCGATGCCGACGACGAGGATGTTCGTACCCCGTCCGCCGGCGTGCGCTCCGCGTTCGGCGGAGACCGCCTGGGAGCCCGCGTAGGAGCCCGAGGCGAGGGTGGCCAGCAGGGTGAGGGCAACGGTGAGTCGACGCAACGCACATCCCCGGAAATAGTGCCGAAAGGTGCAGAGCGCGACGGTACCGCCGGTGTGCGCGCGGGCGGGGTACTACGCGCCGGGAGCCGCGGCCGTGTCCCCGTAGTGGGTGGTCAGATTGTCCCGCGCGGGTGCGGTGCGCCCGGCCGGCCCCCGCGCGAACGCGGTCAGGACGTTGGCGGTGACGGTGCGGGTGAACCGCCCGGCGCGCGCGTCCAGGCCGTGGTTGGCCTTGCCGCCCGCGGGACCGCTCGCGTCGAGTGCCTCGACCCAGCGCATGGTGCCCGTCGCGAAGACCGCGGCCCCGCCCGGAAGCGACAGGTACGCGGTGTCCGCGTACGAGCGCCGGCCCTTGCACACCACCGGCGAATGCGCGAGGACCTCGATGGGCCGGGGCGTCGGGAACGCCGTGTTCACCCGGTCGAACTCGACTCCCACCAGGTGGGGGAACGAATCTCCCGCCCGCGCCCCGGTCCCCGCCAGGATCCAGTGCTCCGGGTGCGTCACCACGTAGGGGGCGTCGACCGGATAGCCGGCGTAGAGCACGCCGAGGAGGGCGCTCTCCGGGTCGGGCGCGGGCTCGCTCCGGAAACCGTTCGTGGGCGGCGACCCCCGCAGGTGGCCCGGGTCCCGGGCGTAGTCGTCCTTGTAGCAGACCACGACGCGGTCCGGCCCCAGCGGCGAATCCTCGAAACGGACGCGGCGGTAGCAGCAGTTGGCGCCGAGGACGGCCAGGTTCGTGCCCGCGTCGCGGGCCCGCGTCACGTGCCGGCGCTGCTCGGGGCTCCAGTACTCGTCGTGGCCCAGCGAGACCACGCAGGCCGCTCCCGTCAGGAACTCCGGGTCGCGGGCCACGTCCACGCCAGTGGCGTAGGCCAGCGGCAGGCCCAGGCGCTCGGCCAGCGCGATCGCGGGTGCCTCGTAGACCATGAACTGACCGGCGCCCTGCCGGTTCTTGTAGGGGCGGTCGAAGGTGACCTGGAGGGACCGCGACCCGTTCTTCTTCGTCGGTCCCGTGTAGAGGTCGGTGCCGCCCCACCGGTTGTAGGCCTGCCAGGTGGCGACCGAATTGACCACCACCGTACGGCCGTCCGCCGAGGAGGACCGGACGGTGACGGGCACGAACCGCTGACCCGCTCCGTCCGCGGCGTCCAGGCGCAGCAGGTAACTGCCTTCCGGCCAGCCGGACGTGTCCACTTCCGCGGTCCGGCGCCAGTCGGCGCGGACCATCCGCGTGGCCGGGTCGAGCCGGGCCGGCGGCTGCCGCAGGCCCGGCAGGGCGGGCGAGCGCCACACCAGTCGGGCCCTGGCCCCTCCGTACCAGCCCATCCGGTACGCCGAGACGGTGTAGGAGGCGGCCGTCGTCGACACCCGCAGACCGAACGACTCTCCGGAGCAGACGCTGACGCGCTCGGCGAAACCCTCGACGGCCCGGGCCGGGCCGGCCCGGGTGATCCGCCAGTCGGGGGAGCCGGGCAGCGCGTTCTCGGCCTTCACGTCGAGCCCGCAGCCCGTGCGCGCACGGCGCACGGCCGCCCCGGCAGCCGGGCCGGCAGCCGCGTGGGCACGGGCCGCCGTCGTGCTGCCGGGCCAGGGCACGAGCGCGGCGGCGGCGAGCCCCAGGACCGCCCGACGCCCGGGACGCGCCGGGCCCTTCCCGGTATCCCCGGCCCCGCTCGGGCCGTCCGTCCGCTCCACGCCATCACCTCGGAAGTCCGCACGGGCGGATCCCGACGCTACCGGGATGCCGCGGGGCCCTGCCGACGGCGCGCGCGGAGGGTCTCGGAGGGTCCCCTTCTTGGCGGCGGGCGGCGGGCGGCGGGCGGCGGGACGCGGGGGCGGGTGACGGGCGCCGGGTGGCCGGGGCGGAAACGGCGAACGCGGCCGGGTACCACGGTGACTCCTGATCCCCGTGGCGGCTCGGCCGCGCTCGCGACGTGTGCGGACCCGCGCTCCCGCCGCCGCAGCAGCGCGTCAGTCCGCGGAACCAGCCGATCCGTACCCCTGTGACAGACCGGTGATCCTCGTCTCGCTACGAGCCTAGGGTCCGGCTCCGGCCCGGTGTGTGCATTGCGCGCACGGTCTCTTGATCATGCGCGCAACGGTGTTGACCGGACTGTTTGCGCAGCTCGGTGGGGGTGACCCCGTAAGTCTCGCGGAAGGCGCGGCTGAACGCGGCGGCGTTGGTGAAGCCCCAGCGGGCGGCGATCGCGTGGACCGGCCGTCCGGACGCCTCCGGGCGGAGCAGGTCGGCGTGGCAGCGCTCCAGCCGGCGGCGGCGTACGGAGGCCGCCACGCTCTCCGGCTCCTCCTGGAAGAGCAGGTGCAGGCGGCGCAGCGAGATGTGGTGGCGGGCGGCGATGGCCTGCGGAGTGAGCTCGGGGCTGCCGAGGTTGTCGTCGATGAAGGCGTTGATCCGTTCCCGCAGCGCCTGGTCGCGGACCTCGCCGGTCAGCTCCTCGTAGGCGTCGACGTGCTCGGCCAGGCAGGCCGTGGCCAGATCGAGGGCGATCGAGCCCAGCCGGGCCAGCTCCTGCGGCCCGCACTCGGCGGCGTGCGCGCCCAGCGAGCCGATGAACCGGCTCAGGATCGCGCCCATCCCGCGCTCGCCCGGGATCCGCTGGGCGAGCAGCCGCTCCACCTTTCCGGCGGGCAGCGGCAGAGCTGCCTTGGGGAGCTGGAGGATGACGGCCCGGACCATCTCGCCCGAGGCCGGGGCGCCCGCCTCCCAGGGGTAGGAGGTGTCCCACAGCATCATGTCGCCGACGACCAGCCCCGATTCGTTGCGGCGCTGGGACATCCACATCGGACTCCTCGTCACCAGCCCCAGCTGGTACTGCTCCGGGTCGCCCTGCCGGATGAGCGCCGGGGTGCGCCGCGAGTGCAGCGAGGAGTAGGAGAAGGCCGAGACCTGCACCGCCGCGCCCAGGCTCGCGACGGCGACCTCCGCGCGGAACGCGCCCGGATCCTCGACGCTGATCGACACGGGCTCCAGCGTGCCGGCGACCATGTCGGAAAACCACTCGAACCTGTCCGCGGCCGGCAAGGCGGCGGTGGACATCGACGACCACATCTCTCGTTACTCCCTGAACGGCGGCGCATTTCCGGCCGTTCCAAGCATGGCGGAAGTCCCCGGTCCGGCCCGTACGCGTCCACGCCGCGCGAACCGCGGGCCCGTCGGGCCGGCGTGGCCCATCCGCGCCGTCCGCTGGCGGCACGGCGGCCGGTGGGGTCCGCTGGAGGGGTGAGCCCCTTTCCTGGCCGCGCCTGGTGGGCCGGACTCCCTCCGGCGGCGGGAGCCGCCGTCATGGCCACCGGCGTCATCTCCCTCGGCCTGCACCTGACCGGGCACGAGGCGCTGTCGCTGGCGGCGCTGGCCGTCGCCGGGGCGCTCTGGCTCGTCCTGGCCGCGGACTTCACGGCCCGGCTGCTCGGCGACCGCCGGCGGTTCCGCGCCGAGGCCGACACCCCGCCCGCCCTGACCGCGGTCGCCGCCACCACCGTGCTCGGCACCCGGCTCTCCGCGCTCGGCTGGCAGACCGTGGCCGCGGCGCTGCTCGCGCTGGCCGTCGCGGTCTGGCCCGGGCTGCTGCTGCACGTCCTGAGGCACTGGCGGCGGCGCATGCCGGGGGTGGCCTTCCTCGTCTGCGTGGCCACCCAGGGCGTCGCCGTCCTCGCGGCGACCCTCGCCGCGGCCGGCCACCACGACTGGCTGGCCCAGGCGGCACTGGGGTTCTTCCTCCTCGGCCTGGTGCTCTACCTGGCCGCCCTGCTCCGATTCGACCTGCGCGAGGTGGCGGGCGGCGCGGGTGACCACTGGGTGGCGGGCGGGGCGCTGTCCATCTCGGCCCTCGCCGGTTCCAAGCTCACCGCGTCTCCCGTATGGACCGGCCCCGCGCACGAGGCCCTCCGTATCGTCACGCTGACCCTGCTCGCCCTGTCGCTCGCCTGGTACGTGGTCCTCCTGGGGGCCGAACTGCGCCACCCCCGGCCGCGGTACGACATCCGGCGCTGGTCCACCGTCTTCCCGCTCGGCATGACGGCCACCGCCTGCCTCTCCGTCGCGGAGCCGGCGGGCATCGCGTGGCTGCGCCCGCTGGGCGAGGTACTGCTCTGGATCGCGGTGGGCGCCTGCCTGCTGACCTGCGCCGCGATGCTGCTCTCCCGCCGCCCGGCCACCCGGCCGCCGGGCCGTGGCACCATGCCCTGATGACGGCGCCTCACCTCCTCCCCGCCCACGAGCTGGAACGCACCGCGGTGGTAGCGAACAACAGCATGAACAGAGAACGGGGCCTGGCCGGGGTCAACAGCTACGCCCGCGAACTGGGCCTCGACCCGGTGGCCCACCTCACGGCCGCCGCCGACCGTAGCTCCGCCCCGCCCTCGTGGCTCGACCTGTGCAGCGGCGAGGGCCGGGCCCTGCGCGAGGCCTGCTCCCGGCTGCCCGCCGGTTCCGTCCTGACGGGCGTCGACCTCGTCGGCCCCCTCGTCCCGGCCCCCGCACCGGCCGGGCCGGAACTGCTCGTGGCCTCCGTCGCGGAGTGGTCCCCGCCCCGCACGTACGACCTGATCACCTGCGTCCACGGCCTGCACTACGTGGGCGACCAGCTCGGGCTGCTCGCCCGGGCGGCCTCCTGGCTTGCCCCGGACGGGCTGCTGATCGGCCACCTCGACCCCCTCTCGCTGCGGCTGGCCGACGGGGCCCCGGCCGGCCGGGCCGCGGTGGCGGCGCTGCGCGCGGCCGGGTTCCGCTACGACGCGCGCCGCCATCTGGTCTCCCTGCGCGGCCCCCGCACCGTGCGGCTCCCCTTCCGGTACGTCGGCGCGGATCCGGCCGCCGGTCCCAACTACACCGGGCAGCCCGCCGTCGCCTCCCACTACGCGGTCGCTCCGGTGGCGGGAGCGGGGGCGCCTCAGTAGGGTCCCGGCATGGCTTACACGTTCCAGGTGACCATCGACTCGCCCGATCCGCACACCCTCGCCGACTGGTGGGCCGACGCCCTCGGATGGGAAGTGGAGCCGAGCGACGAGGAGTTCATCCGCAGCATGATCGCCGCCGGCCGCGCGACCGACGAGGACACCACCACCCACCGCGGCACCCTCGTCTGGAAAGCGGGTGCCGGGATCCGTCACCCGGAGGGGCTGGAGCGGGCGCCGCGCGTGCTCTTCCAGTACGTCCTCGACCCCAAGACGGTCAAGAACCGGGTGCACCTGGACGTCCGTACCGGAGACGACGACCCGCGGGCAGTGGTGGAACGGCTCCTCGCCAAGGGCGCCACCCACCTCCACGAGGGCCGCCAGGGCCCCTCCGTGTGGACGACACTCGCCGACCCCGAGGGCAACGAACTCTGCATCTCGCACTGATCGAGACCTACGCTGGTCATGTGAACGTCATCCTCTTCGGCGCGACCGGAATGATCGGCCGGGGCGTCCTGCGCGAGTGCCTGCGCGACGACTCCGTCGAGAGCGTGCTCGCCATCGGACGCACCCCGCTCGGCGTGACCCACCCCAAGCTCCGCGAGCGAGTCCAGCGGGATCCGTCCGACCTCGCCGCCGCCGGGGTCGACCCGGCCGACTACGACGCCGCCTTCTTCTGCCTCGGCGTCTCCTCCGTCGGCATGAAGGAGGAGGCGTACCGGCGCGTCACCTACGACCTGACGCTCGCGGTGGCCCGGCCGCTGGCCGCCGCCAACCCCGGGATGACCTTCGTCTACGTCTCCGGCGAGGGCACGGACAGCACCGAGCGAGGCCGGTCCATGTGGGCCCGGGTCAAGGGGAAGACCGAGAACGACCTGCTCGAACTCCCCTTCCGCGCCTACATGTTCCGCCCCGGCATCGTCCAGCCCGTGCGCGGGGTGCCCTCCAAGACCCGGCTCTACCGGGCCCTGTACGCGGTCACCGCGCCGCTGATCCCGCTGGTCCGCCGGGTCGCCCCGAACCTCGTCATCCCCTCCGAGGCCCTCGGCCGCGCCATGATCGCGGTTGCCACACCCGGCACCGAGATCCCGGGGCACATCCTGCGCCCTGCCGACATCAACCGCCTGGGCGGAGCCGTGACCAGGCATAATTGACTACCGGGCAGACCCTCCCGCGCGTCAGAATGACGCATCTCAAACCGGGAGGAACCCATGAGCCAGGAGACCCTGACTCTGCACGACCTGCTGCCCGCACAGGCGCTCGACCAGGCGATCGACGCCGGCTACGTGACCCGCAAGACGCACCCCGAACTGCCGCTGTCCATCTACACGTACACGCGGACGGCCCAGTACGAGCACGTCTGGAACCAGGTCACCACGCGCTGCCGCGGCCTCGTCGCCGACGACACCACCGGCGCGATCGTCGCGCTGCCGCTGCCGAAGTTCTTCAACGTCAGCGAGCACGAGTCCGGCCGGCCCTACGCCCCCGCGCTCCCCGACGAGCCGTTCGAGGTGTACGACAAGGTCGACGGCAGCCTCGCCGTGGTCTTCCACTACGCGGGCCGCTGGCGCGTGGCCTCCAAGGGGTCCTTCATCAGCGCGCAGGCCACCTGGGCCCAGCGCCGGCTCGACGACAAGGACACGGCGGCACTGCGCCCCGGCGTCACCTACCTCGCCGAGATCCTGTACCCGGGCAACCGCATCGTCGTCGACTACGGCGACCGGCGCGACCTCGTCCTCCTCGCCGCCTTCGGCACGGACGGCACCGAGGTCCCGCTCGCCGAGGCCGCGGCCCACTGGGAGGGCATCGGCTCCGTCGTCACGGTGTGGCCCGCCATGCCGCTGGGCGAGCTGATCGCGCTGACCGAGTCCAACACGCTGCCCGGCGGCGCCGCCGCGACCGGTACCGACGCGGAGGGCTTCGTGCTGCGCTTCGCCTCCGGCGTCCGCGCCAAGGCGAAGCTGTCCGAGTACGTGCGGCTCCACCGGGTGCTCACCAAGGTCACCGAGCGGGACATCTGGCGGGCCCACGGCATCCAGCGGTTCGCCGGCCTGCCCGCCAAGCAGCTCGCGCAGGGCCTCGGCTGCACGGTCGCCGAGATCGAGGCCTCGGGCGGCAAGCCGCTCGACGTGCTGCTGGACCAGGTGCCCGACGAGTTCGACACCTGGGTGCGGGAGCTGATCGCCCGGTTCGAGGAGGAGGCCGAGCGGCGCGAGCGCGCGGTGGACGAGGCGTACGCGGGACTCGTACACCTCGCCGCCGACCGGGGTGCCTTCGCGCGCGCCGTGCGGGAGCTGCCCGACCGCGGGATCCGCGCCGCGATGTTCCTGCGGCTGGACGGAAGGTCCACGGACCTGGTCGTCTGGCGGTTCGTCCGGCCCGAGGCCTCCGACCCCTACACGAACGACGAGGAGAACTGACCCGTGTCCGAGGAGACACCCGTACCCGTACCCATGACGGAGGCCGCTGCCGCTGCCGCTGCGGCGACCGAGGTCGCCGCCGAGGCGGACCGGCTGCCCGTCGTGCACGTCATGACCGGCCTGCCGGCCTCCGGCAAGACCACGGCCGCGCGCGCCCTCCAGGCCGAGGCCGGCGGGCGCATGCGCCGCGTCAACCTCGACGACCTGCGCAGCATGCTCGACCTGCCGGACCCCGAGCGGGGCCGCAGCTTCGCGCACGAGCAGACGGTGCTGGCGGTCCAGGACGCGGCGGTCCGCGCGGCGGTCGACGGCGGTTTCGACGTGGTCGTCGACAACACCCACCTCACCAAGCACATCCCCAAGCGGCTCAAGGCGGCGGTCGGCGGCCTCGCGACCTTCGTCGTGCACGACTTCACCGATGTCCCGCTGGAGGAGTGCCTGCGCCGGGACGCCGCCCGGGAGCGCCAGGTCGGCGAAGAGATCATCCGGGTCCTCTCCGAGAAGCACCAGAAGGCCCGCAAGGGCGGCTGGCGGCTGACCTCGGAGTGGATGAACGGCGGTTCCGGCACGGCCGCCGTGCCCCCGGTGACGGAGTACGTCGCCGATCCCTCGCTGCCCGCCGCGGTGATGTGCGACATAGACGGCACCCTCGCGCTGACCGGCGACCGGGGGCCCTACGACTTCACGCGCTGCGAGCTCGACCTGCTCAACGAGCCGGTCCGGCACGCCCTGGACGCCTTCCGGCGCGCCGACGGCGATACGATCGTGCTGCTGTCGGGGCGGAGCGAGGAGTTCCGGCCGCAGACCGAATCCTGGCTCGCGCGCCACGAAGTGCCGTACGACGAACTGTGGATGCGCGCCGCCGGTGACCAGCGCCGCGACGACGTGGTGAAGGCCGAGCTGTTCGACGCGCACGTGCGCCACCGGTACGCGGTACGGGTGTCGCTCGACGACCGGGACCGGGTGGTCGCGGTCTGGCGCCGGATGGGCCTGCCCACCTGGCAGGTCAACTACGGCGACTTCTAGGGGCGCAGGGGAACGGGCATGACGGTGCTGATCGTGGACGCCGCGAACGTCGTGGGCTCCGTACCCGACGGCTGGTGGCGGGACAGGCGGGGCGCGGCCGAGCGGCTGCGCGACCGGCTGGCCGCGCGCGACGCCGGCGAGGAGATCATCCTCGTCGTCGAGGGCGCGGCCCGGGGCGTCGAGTCCGTTCCCGGGGTACGGGTGGACCCGGCGCCGGGGAGCGGCGACGACCGGATCGTGGAGCTGGCGGCCGCCCACGCGGAGCGCGGCGTCGTGGTGGTCACGGCCGACCGCGAGCTGCGGACGCGGGTACGGGCGCACGGCGCGCGGTGCGTGGGACCGCGCGCCGTGCGCCCGCAGGACTGACCGCGGCGAGCCGACGGCTCAGGGGCAGAGCAGCACCCGGCCGATGTTCTGGACGTAGCGGGCGGAGACCCAGCGCTCCTCGCCGTACGCCAGGCGGTCGTCCGGACGGGAGCCGTCCTGCCAGTCGCCGTGCTCGGAGTCGCCGTGCTCGGAGTTGCCGTTCTCGGAGTCGCCGTGCTCGGAGTTGCCGTTCTCCGCGGCGCCGTTGCGCTCGGCCAGGCGGTACCAGATGTCGTTGCCGTCCACGCTCTCGCCGTGCCTCTTGCACCAGATCTCGACCTTGCTGTGCGGCTTCACCTGGCCGACGGCCTGCGAGCGGGTCGTCGGCCCGCTGCGGACCTTCAGCGGGCCCTTGGAGACGACCTTTCCGACGGCGCGGGCCGAGGTCTGGAACCCGTCGTCCTCCGCGGCCGCGGTGCCCGCACCGGCGAGGCCGAGCACCAGGCCGCCGGCGGCGAGGGCGAGGATGGTCCTGGTGGGCTTCAGCATGAGCCGGCTCCTCTACGAAGACGTCCGCCCGGCCGCCGTACACGGCACGGGTCGGCAACCGGGCGGTTGCCACGGACGACTATGGCGAGGACGGAGCCGACCCTTCCGGTGGCGCACCGCCGCTTAGCCCGATATGCCCAATCCGCGGCCCGGCGCGGCGGGCCGGTGGCGTGCGTGGCCGTGCCCGCCCCCGAACGGGCACGGCCGCGCCGCGGGGCCCCGGGGGGACTGGGCCGGTGCCGGCCGGTGGGCCGACGTGGACAACGTACGGTCCGGCCGGCATCGGGCGCGCCCATCCGCGGGTTGAAATCCGCCTACCCCACAGGGTGTGCACCCTGTACAACCATGGGTGTACACAAGGGGGTTGACGTGCACGTGGCCACACATCCGGCGGCGGTCCGGCTCCGAGCCGCGCTTCCCGTGGCCGGCGAGATCGTGTACGCCGTCGGCTCGCTCTGGATCTCGTCCACCATGCTCCGCAACTGGCCGGACCCGAACGGCTATTGGCGGGACACCGACGCGCTGGCCTACGGCCTGCTCGCGGCCGTCTACCTGCCGCTCGCGCTGCGCCGCCGGTTCCCCGTCGCCATCCTCGTCAGCACCGGCGCCTGCGTCGCCACCTACTTCACCCTCGGCTACTACCACGTCGTCGCCGTCTGCGGACTGGCCCTCGCCCTCTACACGGTGGCCTCCCTGTGCCCGCGCCGGGTCTCGGTCCGCTGCGCGGCCGGGACCCTGGTCGTACTCCTGTGGGGCACCCGGCTGGCCGAGCCGGGCATCGGCGCGCTCAGCGTGGGCTTCGTGACGGTGACCACCATCGTGTGCTGGGTCGCCGGCGACGGTTCCCGGCGGCTGCGCGAGCTCACCCGGCGGCTGCGGCTGGAGCAGGAGGAGAAGGCCCGCCGGGCCGTCATGGAGGAGCGCATCCAGATCGCCCGCGAACTCCACGACGTCATCGCGCACCACGTCTCGGTGATCTCCGTGCAGACCGGGCTGGCCTCCTACGTGTTCGCCTCCGACCCGCCGACCGCCCGCCGGGCCCTGGACACCGTGGGCGACAGCGCCCGCGAGGCCCTGGCCGAGATGCGGCGGATGCTGGTCGTACTGCGCGCGGAGGGGCCGGAGCCCGGACCGGACGGGACCGGCGGCGAAGTGCAGGGGCTCGGCCGGCTGGACGAGCTGGCCAAACGGGTGGGGGAGGCGGGGGTGCCGGTGGACGTACGGGTCACGGGAACGGCGTACGAGCTGCCGCCGGGGATCGACCTGTGCGCCTACCGCGTGGTCCAGGAGGCCCTCACCAACGTGATCAAGCACGCCCCGCGGGCGCCCACCACCGTCCGGGTCCACTACGGCGCCGACGAGGTGAGGGTCCGGGTCAAGGACGCCGGGAGCGGGCGGACGCCGGCCCACGCGCCGCCCGGCCCCGGGAAGACCGCCGGGCAGGGCTTGATCGGCATGCGCGAGCGGGCGACGATCTACCACGGCACGGTGACCGCCGCGCCCGCCCCCGGGGGCGGTTTCGAAGTCAGTCTGCGGGTCCCCGTGCCCCGGCCGGGAGGGGAGGACGCCGATGCCGTCCGTACTCGTCGTCGATGACCAGTTCCTGATCCGGTCCGGACTGACCGCGCTGCTGACCGCCGCCCCCGGCTACGAGGTCGTCGGTGAGGCCGAGGACGGGGAGGAGGCGGTCCGGCTCGCCGCCGAGACCCGGCCCGACGTGGTCCTGATGGACATCCGGATGCCCGGAACCGACGGGATCGCCGCCACCGAACGGATCGTGGCCGCCGGCCGGGCGGGCGGGGAGGGCGCCGACGGCGGGCCCAAGGTGCTCGTGCTCACCACCTTCGACTCCGACGAGTACGTGGTGCGCGCGCTCCGGGTCGGCGCCAGCGGCTTCCTCGTCAAGGACACCCCGCCCGACCGGCTGCTCGCCGCCATCTCCACGGTGCACGCCGGCGAGATGCTGTTCAGTCCCGGCGCGCTGCGCGGGCTGATCGACACGTACGCCGTCCCCGTCGCGGCCCGCTCCGCCCACCCCGGCCTTGGACACCCTGACGCCGCGCGAGCGCGAGGTGCTCGGCCTGGTCGGAGCCGGCCTCTCGAACGCCGACATCGCCGAGCGGCTCTTCCTCAGCGCCGCCACCGTCAAGACGCACGTCCACCGCTGCATGGGCAAGCTGGAGCTGTCCAGCCGCGCCCAGGCCGTGGTCCTGGCCCACGAGTGCGGCGTGGTCACCCGGACCGGCTGACGCGGACCCCCGGCGGCCTCCGGATGCGGGCGGCGGCGGACCGGGCGAGAGTGGGCGCCATGGGAATCGAAGAGTACGGCGGCGGTCCCGGGGCGCACGAGACCGGCATCCTCGTCGTGACCACCAACGACGTCCCCGGCTACCGGGTCGAGCAGGTCATCGGCGAGGTCTTCGGCCTCACCGTGCGCTCCCGCCACCTGGGCAGCCAGATCGGCGCCGGCCTGAAGTCGATGATCGGCGGCGAGCTGAAGGGCCTCACCAAGACCCTGGTGGAGACCCGCAACCAGGCCATGGAGCGGCTCATCGAGCAGGCGAAGGCGCGGGGCGCGAACGCCGTGCTGATGATGCGCTTCGACGTCACGGACGCCGCCGACGTCGGGACCGAGGTGTGCGCGTACGGGACGGCCGTGGTCCTGGTCCCGGCCTCCACCTGACCGGGTCCGGACGCGCACCCGGTACGTAAGTCCAGGACGGCGCTCCGCTTTGTCCATGGGTTTGGCCCGCCCCGGTCCGCAAGCTGTCAGACCAGTGAGCGGACCGCTCGGGGTGCCCCTGCCGTGAGCGGTCTTCCGCCAAGGAAGCGCCGACTCCCGGAGGCCCCATGCGCACCCCTCTCTGGCCGCTCAGGCCCCTCTGGCCGGCCGCGGCCGCGGTGGCCGGTCTGGTCGCCACGCTGGTCGTGGCCGGGCCCGCCGCCCCCGCAGCGGCGGCCGCGCCCGTGACGATCACCTCGCCCGAGCTGTCCGTCAGCGTGGACAGCGGATTCCCGCGCGTCATCAGCTACACCCGGCGCGCCAGTGGGGACGTACTGCACGGCAACGAGGACGCGCTGAGCACCGTACTCGTCAACGGGACGGCCTACACGCCGACCGTGACCTCGACCCCCTCCGCCTCCGGCGTCGACTACGCGCTCGCCTTCTCCGGAGTGACCATCAGATCCCGGATCTCGGTGGCTGGTTCGACCGTGGAGTTCAAGGTCACCGCGATCGAGGACACCGCAGCGCTGCGCGTACGCAGCCTCGCGATCCCCGAGCACCACCTCGTCAGCGTCCGCAGCGACCAGCCGGGCGCCGCCCTCGCCACCGCGAACATGCACACCGCGACGACGGGCACCGGGGACACCTTCACGGCCGTGACCGCGAACACCCCCGTCGACCCCGCCGCGACCACCGTGATGTACGGCCTGGCCAACACCGGCAGGCTGGCCGCCGCCATCGACTCCAACTCCCTCTACGACCAGCCCTCCGGAGGCACCGCCCGCGAGAACGGCCGGATCGCGAAGCGCGTCACCGACAAGGGCTCCTACCGCCGCGCGGGCCTGTGGAGCGGGGCCTGGCTCTACCGGGCGGCGGGCGCCGCCGACACCGACACCGAGCCGCTCCCGTACGCCCGTATCGCGATCACGGCCGACCGCAACGCCGACTCCGTCGTCGACTGGCAGGACGCCGCCGTCGCCCACCGGGACATCTGGACCCCGCCCACCGGCTGGCAGCAGACCGCCGACCGGGTCGTGCAGCGGATCCCCTTCAACTTCGCCTCCCAGGCCACCCATCCGTTCGCGCAGACCCTCGACGAGACCAAGCGGGTGAGCCTCGCCACGGACGGCCTCGGGCAGTTCGTCCTCCTCAAGGGCTACGCCTCCGAGGGCCACGACTCCGCGCACATGGACTACAAGAACATCGGCTCCAAACTGGGCGGCGCCGTCGACCTGAACGCCCTCACCACCGCCGGGCACGCCTACAACGCCGACTTCGGGGTGCACGTCAACGCCACCGAGGAGTATCCGGTCTCCGCCACCTTCGACCCGGCCCACCAGAGCGGCGGGCTCGGCTGGGACTGGCTCGACCAGTCCTACTACGTGGACACCCGCAAGGACGGCCAGTCCGGCGGCCGGCTGAAGCGCCTCCAGGACCTCAAGACCGCCGCCCCCGGCCTCGACTTCCTGTACGTGGACGTCTGGTACGGCGACGGCTACGTCTCCCGCAAGCTCCAGCGCGAGATCTCCGGCCTCGGCCTCCAGCTGACCACGGAGTTCCCCAACACCCTCACCGAGCAGTCCCTCTGGCACCACTGGGCCGCCGACGTCAACTACGGCGGCACCGACCTGAAGGGCATCAACTCCAAGATCGCCCGGTTCATCGCCAACCACGCCAAGGACGACTGGATCGCCCGCAACCCGCTGCTCGGCGGCGCCGAGGTCACCGCCTACGAGGGCTGGCAGGGCAAGAAGGACTTCACGGCCTTCCAGACCACCACCTTCGGGGTCAACCTGCCGACCAAGTACCTCCAGGAGTCCCCGATCGTGAAGTGGACCGCCGACACGGTCACCCTCGCGAACGGCACCGCCGTCACCACCGCCGGCAACAAGCGTCAGATCACCACGGGCGGCCGCACCGTCCTGTCCGGTGACGCCTACCTGCTGCCCCGCGACGGCAAGCTCTACCACTGGAACGACAAGGGCGGCTCCACGACCTGGACCCTGCCCGCCGGCTGGAGCGCGCCCAAGCTGTACCAGCTCACCGACACCGGGCGCCGGCTCGTCGGCGACCTCACCGTCGGCCCGGGCGGCACCGTGACCCTGAACGCCACCGCCAAGGCCGCGTACGTCGTCACCAACGGCGCGGCCCCCGCCCAGGCCGACCCCAAGTGGGGCGAGGGCACCCCGGTCAAGGACCCCTCCTTCTACGCGGGCGACCTGAACGCCTGGACCGTCACCGGGACCGGCGCCGCCGTCGCCCGCAACGCCCAGGGCCAGAGCGAGCTGACCTTCGCCCCCGGCACCACCCCCGCCGTCTCCCAGCAGCTCACCGGTCTCAGCCCCGGCACCTATGCCGCCTCCGTCTGGGTCTCCACCCCGGCCGGCCGGGCCGCCACCCTCACCGTCACCCCGGCCGGCGGCAGCCCCGCGTCCGTGTACGCGGACTCCTCACCGCTGGCCAACAGCCTCGGCGGCAGCGAGAAGAACGGCACGAAGATGCAGCGCATGAAGGTGCTCTTCGACGTCCCCGCGGGGCAGTCCACGGCCGTCCTCAGGCTGTCGGCGGCCGCCGGCAGCGGCACCGGCACCGTCTACCTGGACGACGTCCGCGTGGTCCCCTCCGCGCGCACGCCGCTCGGCGGCCACTGGTTCGCCGAGGACTTCGAGAACGTGGACGCCGGCTGGGGCCCCTTCGCCTTCGGCGGCGCAGGCGGCTCCGCCACCGACCCGCGCACGCACATCGCCCAGCGCAACGCCCCCTACACCCAGGCCGGTTGGAACGGGAAGCTGGTCGACGACGTGATCGGCGGGCAGAACTCCCTCAAATCGCACGAGGAGCGCACCGGACTCGTCTACCGCACCCTCCCGCAGACGCTGCGCCTGACCCAGGGCCGCTCCTACAAGGTGAGCTTCGCCTACGAGAGCGGATTCAGCGGCGACTACCAGTTCGTCACCGGATCCGGCTCCACCGAGACCGCCACCGCCCTCGGCCAGGCCCGTACGCCCACTACCTTCACCACCACCTTCACCGCCGGGGCCGACGCCTGGATCGGCGTACGGAAGACCACCCCCGAGGGCTCCCACAACGAGGCCGACCTGATCCTCGACGATCTGACGGTCGACGACCTCGGAACCGGAAGCGGCGGCGAACTCCTGGTGCCCCAGGGCCAGATGAGCGTGAAGGCGGTCGACAGCCAGGAGACCGCCGGGGAGAACGGCAGCGCCGCCAACGTCCTGGACGGGGACCCCGCCACCATCTGGCACACCCAGTGGTACGCGGCCACCGCGCCCATGCCGCACGAGATCACCCTCGACCTCGGGGCCTCGTACGACGTCTCGGCCCTGCACTACCTGCCCCGGCAGGCGCAGTCCAACGGACGCATCGCGGGCTACCAGGTGTTCACCTCCACCGACGGGGTGAACTGGGGGACCGCGGCAGCCTCGGGCACCTTCCCGAACACCGCCGCCCAGCAGGACGTCTCCTTCACACCGCGCACCGCGCGCTACGTCAGGCTGAAGGCGACCAGTGAGGTGGGCGGCAACGCGTGGACCTCCGTCGCGGAGCTCAACATCGGCTACCGGCCGTGAGTTTCAGCGGGCGGGGCCCCGGGCCGACTGCTGGGCGCGGAACCGGACGGGGGACACGCCCACCCGGCGGCTGAACAGCCGGCTGAAGTAGGCCGGATCCTCGTACCCGACCCGCCGGGCGATCCCCGCGACCGGCAGGTCGGTGCGGGCCAGCAGCTCCTTCGCCCGGCTCAGCCTGATCCCGAGGAGGTACTCCTTGACTCCCTCGCCGGTACTGCGCCGCACCGCCCCGCGCAGTTCGGGCAGCGGCATCCCGAGCCGGGCGGCGTGCTCGGCCACCGATATCGGCAGCAGGGCGTCCCGCGCCAGGGCGTCCACCACCGCGTCCCCGTGCGGGGACACCTCGGCGCGGGCGTAGCGCAGGGTCACCAGCAGCGTGTGCACGGCGGCCGCCGCCTCCACGTCCAGGAGCGGCCCGCCGCGCCGCGCGGCCCGTACGATCCCGTCGACCACGTGCCGCACCCCGGCCGTCCCGCCCAGTGCGACCACCGGGTCGTCCGGGGTGACGTAGCCGAGGTCCGTGTAGGCGGCGACGCCCGCCCCCGAGAAGTCGACGAAGCACTCGTCCCATCCGGTCCGCGGATCGGGCCCGTAGTGGTGCTCCACCCCGGGCACCAGCCACAGCAGGGCGGGCGCGGTCACCGGCTGCGGCGGCCGGCCGCCGTGGCTGAACCAGCCCCGGCCGCGGGTGACCACCACGGCGACGTGGTGGTCGAGCGCACGCGGTCCGACGACCGGCAGCACTCCCTCCTGCACGCCCACGCCCAGGCAGACCAGGCCGAGCCGGACGTGGTTGGGGGTGGGGGAGAAGTACCGCATCCAACTGCTGTACGGGGGCACGGGGTGAGGGGGCGTCGGGTGAGGGGGCGTCGGCATCTGCGGATTGTGATCCACCGGGCCGGGCGCCCTCAAGGGGACGCGGGCTCCCGCACCGGAAGGTCCACGGGTGCGGGGCGGCGCGGCCGCGGCGGGCGGAGCCCCGCCGCGAGCCCGGCGATCACCACGGCCAGGCCCAGCCACACCGTGGGCCCCGGTGCCCCGCCTCCCGCGAGGACCCCCGCGCCGGCGGCGCTGATGGGCGCGACGCCGGTCAGCAGCCCGGCCCGGCCCGAACCCACGGCGGCCACCGTCCGGTACCAGAGGACGAAGGCCACCGCGGTGACCACGACGGCGAGGTAACCGGCGGCAGCCCACTGCGTCGAGGTCACCGATCCGAGCTCCGAGGGCCGCTCGAAGACCGCCGAGAGCCCCGCGAACATCACCGCCCCCATCCACACCGCGTGCACCGACACCCCCCAGGCGCCGTGCCGGCGCAGCACCGGCACCGCGAGCAGCGTGAACCCGGCCTCGCAGCCCAGCGCGACCGCCGCCCAGGCCACCCCGGTGGCGTCCGTCCGTCCCGACCCCTCGACCAGCACGGTGCCCGCCACCACGACGGGCGCCGCCAGCAGCACCTGCCGGCTGGGCCGCCGCCCCTCCAGGAGCGGGCCGAGCAGCCCCAGCAGGATCGGTACGGAGGCCACCGCGACGGCGATCACGGCCGGTTCGGCATGCGCCACCCCGCGCACGACCGCCACGTTGAACAGCACCAGCCCCGTCGCCGCGATCCCGGCCAGCCACAGCCACTCCCGGCCGCGCGGGCGCAGGATCCGCACCCGGGCGACACGGGCCAGCGCGAGCAGCAGCAGCGCGGCTCCGGCGTACCGGACGGCCTGGACGGCGAAGAGCGGGGCGTCGACGAGGGAGCGGGAGACGGTGACGCTGCTGCCGACCATGGCCATCCCGGCGACACCGGGGAGCAGGTCGCGCACGCCGCCGGAGCGCGTGGAGGGGTTCGTGTTCATACCGACCAGCCTGCGACCACAATGGACCCATGAGCAGGTCCAAAGAGGGCGCCGGCCAGGGGTCCAAAGACGGTTCCGGCAGCCCCACCGGGTCGGACTTCCTCCAGCTCGACATCGGTGCGGCTCCGCCCGGCGGCCGCACCGAATGGCTCGCGGGCCGGCTCCGCGCCGCCATCGCCGACGGCACCCTCGCCGTCGGCAGCAGGCTCCCCGCCAGCCGCGTGCTCGCCGCCGAGCTCCGCGTCTCCCGGGGGCTGGTCACCGAGGCGTACCAGCGGCTCGCGGAGAGCGGCCAGGTGTCCGGCCGCGGCCGGGGCGGCACCGTCGTGGTCGCCGCACCGCCCCCGGCGGCCGCCCCCACGGCCGCCCCGGAACGCGGGGGGCTCGTGGACGCCCTGCGCGCCGTGCCCTGCCGCATCGACCTCTCGCCCGGGGCCCCCGACCTCACCGCCTTCCCGCGCACGGCATGGCTGCAGGCCGAACGCCGGGTCCTCGCCGCACTCACCCCCGCCGACTTCGGCTACGGCAACCCGCAGGGCGCCCCCGCGCTGCGCGAGGCCGTCGCCGGATGGCTCGCCCGCAACCGCGGCATCCGCGCCGACCCCGACGAGGTGGTGATCGTCGCGGGCGTGGCCCAGGCCCTCGCCCTCCTCGCCCACGTCCTGCGCGAGGAGGGCGTACGGCGCATCGCGGTGGAGGACCCGGGCTCCCTCGGGGCCCGGCAGCAGCTGGAGTACCGGGGGCTGGAGACCGTACCGGTACCGGTGGACGAGGCGGGGCTGGACGTGGCCGCCCTGCGCGCGAGCGGGGCCGGGGCCGTCCTGATGACCCCGGCACACCAGTTCCCGACCGGGGTCGTCCTGGACGGCGAGCGCCGCCGGGACCTGCTCGGCTGGGCGGCCGCCGGAGGACTGGTCATCGAGGACGACTACGACGCCGAGCACCGCTACGACCGCGCCCCCGTCCCCGCGCTGCGGGCCCTGCTCCCCGAGGGCGTCTGCTACGCCGGGAGCGTCTCCAAACTCCTCGCGCCCGCGCTGCGCCTCGGCTGGCTGCTGGTCCCGCCGCGGCTGCGCGACGCGGTGACCGAGGCCAAGCGCCACGCCGACCTGGGCAACCCGGTCCTCGCCCAGCTCGTCCTCGCCCGGCTGATGGACTCGGGCGAGCTGGAACGGCACCTGCGCTTCGTCCGGCGCCGCCACCGCCGCCGCCGGGACGCCATGCTGCGGTCCCTCGCCGACCGGCTGCCCGGGGCCCGGGTGCACGGAGCGGCGGCCGGCCTGCACCTCATGGTCACCTTCGACGGCGCCCGCTTCGCGGACACCGACCTGGCCGCGGCCGCCCTGGACCTCGGGGTCAAGGCCCATCCCCTGTCCTGGCACCGGATGCGCCCGGGCCCGCCGGGCCTGATCCTCGGCTACGCGGCCGGCTCCGTGAGCGAGATCGAGGAAGGCGTCGCCACGCTGGGCACGGCGCTGAAAGTTTTTTCCGATGAGAAGCAACCTCGGCGGGGGTCGCGCGTCGTGCGGGGGTGAAGGGCGCAGTCCCGCGTCCTCGTCCCGACCGTGGAGAACCACTGTGAAGAACCTGAAGCGCCTCCCCCGCACCGTCCGCCGGGCTGTCGTCACCGCGGCCGCCGCCGGGGCCGTCGTCGCCCTCGCCGGACCGGCCTCCGCCGCGGGGGGCTCCGCGGCCCCCGCCTCTCCGTCCCCCGCGTCCAGCGCCTCGCCGAGCGCGGCGCCCAAGGCGCCCGCCGACGGCGTGAAGCCGACCCCGTCGGTCAGCGTGCCGGGCAGCGCCTCGCCGAGCGCCGCGCCCAAGGCGCCCTCCACCGCGACGCCGAGCGCGGCGCCGAGCGTCTCCGCCCCCGCCGCCGCCCCCGTCGCGGCCGAGGGTTCCGAGCTCGCGCATACTGGATCTTCCGCGACCACCGCCGCGCTCGGAGCCGGGGCCGCCGTCCTCGTCGCCGCCGGGGCCGGGACCCTGTACGCCGTACGGCGCCGCGTCAACGGCTGAGGAAACCCGTGCTTCACCTCGTACCGACCGCCGGCCCCGCCATGCCCGTCCTCGACCGGGCGTGGCGGGGCCTGTGGGCGTTGCTGCGCCGCGACCGCTCGGCCCCGCCCGTGCCCGGGCAGGCGTACGGGACCTCGTACGAGACCGCGTACGGCTCCTCGTACACCTACGACCTCGCCGGCCACGGCGATCTCGGGCCGCCGCCCACCGTCTCCGCGCTCTACCACGCGCACCGGCTGCGGATGGTGCGGCTGGCCGTGCTGCTCGTGGACGACCTGGCCACCGCCGAGGACGTGGTCCAGGACGCCTTCACCGCCCTGTACCGCCGCCACGGCGAGCACATCACCGAGGTCGACAACGCGCTGGGCTACCTGCGCACCGCCGTGGTCAACACCTCGCGCTCCGTGCTGCGCCGCAGGCGGACGGTGCGGGCCTGGACCCCGCCCGCGGCGGCCGAGGTACCGTCCGCCGAGGCATCCGTCGTGCTCGACGAGGCGCACCGCGAGGTGCTGGCCGCGCTCGGCCGGCTGAGCCCGCGCCGGCGCCAGGTCCTGGTGCTGCGGTACTGGGCCGAGCTAAGCGAGGCGGAGATCGCCACCACCCTCGGGATCAGCCGGGGAGCGGTGAAGTCGAACGCGAGCCGCGGCCTGGACGCGCTGGAGCGGATTCTGGAGGGACGGATATGACGCCCACGACGCACGACGGCGAACGCCCCGTCGAGCGGCGGCTGCGGCAGGCCCTGGACGCCCGTGCGGCCGAGGTCACCGTGCGGGCGCTGCGGCCCGCCGAGCCGCCCGGTCCGCGGGTGGCCGTCCCACGGCTGCGGCGGCTCACCTTCGCCCTGGCCGGGCTGGGGGTGGCGGCCGCCGCTCTGGCCGGGTACCTGGTCCTCGCCCCGGACGACGCACCGGTCCGCCCGGTGCCGCCGGCCGCGCCGCCCGAGCTCGTCTCGCCCACGCCCCCGCCGGCGCCATCGCTCTCGTCCCCGGGTTCGCAGACGCCGTCGCCGGGGCCGACGAAGTCGCAGTCCCCGTCGGAGAGTTCCCCGCCGACCCCGGTGGCCTCCGTGAGCCCGACGGGCACGTCCCCGGGCTCCCCGAGCCCGGGCGCGAAGTCGGCGTCGCCCTCGGTGCCCTTCTCGCCGCGCTCGTCCTGACCGTCGGGACACCGCCTAAGGTGTCCCCTGTGGCAGAGGTGAGCGGGGCGTTGGTCGGCGGTCGGTACCAGCTCCTGGAGCTGATAGGCCAGGGCGGCATGGGGCGCGTGTGGCGGGGCCGCGACGGGACGCTCGACCGGGAGGTCGCCGTCAAGGAGGTGACGCTCCCTCAAGGAGTGGGCGACGCCCAGCGCGAGGTCCTCCTCCAGCGCGTCATGCGCGAGGCCAGGGCCGCCGCCCGGCTCAACCACCCGGGGATCATCACGGTCCACGACGTGGTCGTGCACGAGGGCGCGCCCGCCATCGTCATGGAGTACGTGACGGGCACCTCCCTCGCCGCCGCCGTGGCGTGCGAGGGCCGCCTGCCCGCGCGGCGGGTCGCCGAGATCGGCGTCAAGCTGCTCAAGGCGCTCGGGCGGGCCCACGCCGCCGGCATCGTCCACCGGGACCTCAAGCCCGACAACGTGCTGCTCATGGACGACCGGGTGATCATCACGGACTTCGGCATCGCGCACATGTCGGACGCCACCACGTCGCTCACCCACACCGGAACGATTCTCGGCACGCCCGCCTACCTGGCCCCCGAGCAGCTCGAGGGCAAGCCGCCGACCCCCGCCACCGACCTGTGGGCGCTGGGCGCCACCTTGTACGGGGCGGTCGAGGGCGTCGCGCCGTTCTCCGCCGAGACGTTCACGGCCCTGTGCATCGCCATCGCCACCCAGGAACCCCGCACCCCGGAGCGGGCCGGCCCGCTGGCGGACGTACTGGCGGCGCTGCTCACCAAGGACCCGGCCCGCCGCGCCACCGCCGAACAGGCCCTGGCCGCCCTGGAGCCCGTCGCGCGCGGAGACGAGACCGCGCCCCGGACCGGGGTGCCCCGGCCACCCGGTCCGCAGCCGCCGGATGCGCGGGTACCGGCGCCGCGGGCCCGGGGCGCGTCGACGACGGCCCCGCCGGACCGGCAGCCCGTCCCGCCCGCCCCGCCCGTCCGCTGGACGCGTACGGGCCGGGCCCTCCTGCTGCGCGCAGGGGTCTGCTTCGCCCTCGTCTGGGCGGGAGCCTTCCTGCTGCCGTGGAGCCGCGCCGCGCACTGGTTCACGCCCGGGCGGGGCCTCTCGATCCTCGTCGTGGCCCTGGTGGCGGCGCTGGCGAACGTGGCGACGCGACCGCGACCGCGGGTCTTCCGGGCGTGGCTCGAGTTCGTGTGCGTGAACATCCTGCTGTTTCTCGTGGGGAACCTCGTCCTGAACGCGTGGGCGGTCCTGCCGACCGTCCTGAACGGGCTGATCCTGGGGACCTGCTCCTTCGCCCTCTGGCGCGTGGCCCCCGGAAGGCGCTGAACGGTTCCCGTGTCCCGCACGGCGCCCGCCCCCGACGCCCGATCCGCGCCCGTCGCCGTCCCCCGCTGAGCCCCCCGGTCGCGCGCCCGCGTCCCGCGTGCCACGTTGGTACGGGGGACACAGGTGCATGATGCGGAATCCGAGGCAGCGCAGGAGGGTCCACGTCATCGCGACGGCAACCGTCGCCGCGCTGGTCACCCTCGCCCTCCCCGGCTGCACGGCCGCCTCGGACGAACCCCGCTCGCCGGCCGCCCCGGCCGCGCCCACCCCGGCGCCCGGCACCGGCGCTCCCGCCGACCGCAGCGCCGACCCCGCCTCCGAGGCCGCTCCCGAAGCCGCCCCCACGCCCTCGCCGACGCGCACGTACCCCCTCTCCACGGCACCGCGGACCATCCCTGCCGTACGGGAGCACGTCCCCGCCCGGGGGCCCGGCTGGAAACCCGCCCCCGACTCCCGCGTGGTCGTCCCGCAGGACGACAAGGCCGCCCTGGCCGACGAGGGCAGACTGCTCGCCGGTGAACTCCGCATCGGATACGCCGAGTCGACGGCCCCGCGCCCGGGCGACGTGGAACTCTCCCTCGACGACGCGAAGTCCGGGCCGCCCGAGTCGTACACGCTCACCGTCCAGGACGGCGGGGTCCGCGTCACCGGGCCCGACGAGGCCGGGGTCTTCTACGGCACCCGCACCCTCAAACAGGCCGTCCAGGGCGATGGTTCGGCCCCCGAGGGCACCGTGCGCGACGCCCCGGCCAAACCCCAGCGCGGCCTGAACCTAGACATCGCGCGCAAGTACTTCGCCCCCGGCTGGATCGAGGACCGGCTGCGCGAGATGGCCGACCTCAAACTCAACCAGCTCGGCCTGCACTTCTCCGACGACCAGGCCTTCCGGATCGAGTCCGACACCCACCCCGAGATCGTCTCCACCCCGCACCTCACCAAGGCCGAGGTGCGCGGGATCACGGCCCTCGCCGCCCGCCTGCACATCACCGTCGTCCCGGAGATCGACTCGCCCGGACACCTCGGCGCGGTGCTCGCGGCCCACCCCGGCCTGCAACTGCGCGACGTACAGGGCAGGGCGGTGAAGGGGGCGGTGGACATCTCCGATCCGGCGGCGGCGAAACTCATCGACGAACTGCTGCGCGAGTACCTGCCGTTGTTCCCCGGCGGGGCCTGGCACCTGGGCGCCGACGAGTACCAGGCGCTGGTCTACCGCGACCCGCAGACCTCCTTCCCCCAGCTCGCCACCGCCGCGCGGCAGCGGTACGGGCCGACCGCCCGCGTACAGGACCTGGCGACGGGCTGGCTGAACGACCGCGCGGCCGTGGTCCGGCCGTCGGGCAAGGCTCTCAAGGCCTGGAACGACGGCTTCTTCACCGGCGGGGTGGCCACCGCGGCCGAGGACATCCAGGCCGAGTACTGGACCGGCAAGGAGATCGGCGCCCGCCCGCCGCTGGAGTACCTGCGCGAGGGGCGCCAGGTGGTGAACCTCAACGACGAGTACCTGTACTACGTGCTCGGCGAGCCGAACCAGTTCACGTACCCCACCGGCCGGCGGATCTACGAGCAGTGGACCCCGCTCGTGCTGCGCGGCACCACCGCGGTCCCGGCCGCGTACGGGAAGCAGATCCTGGGCGCCCGCCTCGCCGTCTGGTGCGATCTGGCCGGCGCCCAGACGGCGGCCCAGGTCGCGGCGGGCATCAGGCTTCCGCTGGCCGCGCTCTCCCAGAAGGTCTGGGACTCGCGCACGCCCGCACTGGACTGGAGCGCGTTCAAGGCCCTCGCCGACCGGCTCTGAAGCCCACGAAGGTCCGCGATCCGCAACGGCTGGATGCCGGACCGGTGACGATCGCCTTCCGGCCATCGCCATGGCCGAAACCCGCACGCTAGGTTGCCCTCGTACTTCGACCAGGCAGAGGGAGACGACCATGCGAGCGGTACGCGGCCCGCGCACGACCCCGGGGCGTGCGGCGCTCGCCGCCGTGGCGGTGAGCGCGACGCTGGCCCTGACGGCCTGCGGGCCGGGTGGCGCGGCGGGCGGGGCCGCCGGATCGCCGAGCGCCGCCGGACCGGCCGGCTCCTCGGCCCCCGCCAGCCCCTCCGCCACGGCCAAGACCCCGACGCCCTCGGTTTCGAAGTCCGCTGCGAAGCCCACGGCGACGAAGAAGCCGGCCTCCCCGGTGCCGAGCGCGACCTGCGACCACAAGATGCCGATCGCGCCCGACCTGATCGAGGTGAACCGCTACACCCCGGAGGGCGGCTCGCACAACCTGATCGTCCGGCACGGGAACTGGACCTGCGGCACGCCCGGGGACGGTGCCTTCTTCGAACCGGTGGGCAAGGAGACCTTCATCCCGATCGCGGACACCGCCGAGATCACCGCCACCGCCCCGATCACCGAGGGCTCGACGCCCAAGAAGATCGCGTTTCAGCAGCTCATCGACTGGGTGGTCGCCCATCCCGACGCGGGCCGTCTGTTCCACTACCACCTGGGCGCCGACGGGGCGATCGACACCCTCGACGAGATCTACCTGCCGTAGGGCGAACGGACTCAGGGCCAGATCGAGTCGACCCACTCCGGGTGGTCGATGAACGGGTTCCGGTTGTGCTGGAAGGTGTCGTAGATGACCTGGTTGCGGCGCTGCTCGAAGGCGTCCGGCGGGTCCATCCGGTTCCACTGCTTCAGCACGCTGATCCGGCCGTGTGCCGGAGCGGTGCCGTTGTTGACCTTGTCGTTCATCTCCAGGTCGGCGAAGCCGTCGCCGCCGTCGTAGCGCACCGCCATGTAGAGCAGCATCCGGGCGACGTCGCCCTTGACGGCGTCGCGCGGCTCGAAGGAGTCGCTGTCGGTGCGGCTGCCCGGGGCCTCGCTGACCGGGCCGCCGCCCAGGTCGAAGTCCTTGTTGCCGCGCGTGCTGTTGACCGTGACGTCCTCGGGGCGCAGGTGGTGCAGATCGGTGCCCGGGCCGGTGGCGGTGCCGAAGTTCCCGTGGCTCTTGGCCCAGACGTGCTCGCGGTTCCAGTCGTTGGGGTCCCCGCCGTTGGTGGACTTCGACTGGGAGCGGCCGGAGTAGACGAGGATGACGTTGTTCGGGTTCGCCGGGTCCTGGTCGGTGACCTTCAGCGCGTTCCACACGCCGTCGTAGCTCACCTTGGACTGCACCTTGATGATGTCGTGCAGGGCGGTCTTCAGCGCCGCGCCGGTCTTGCCCTCGGCGGCGGCGTAGTACGCGTCCACGGAGGTGGCGGCCGCGGCGGCCGGGGCGTTGCCGGGAGCCGCGGTGCGGTCCTGGCCCGCGGAGGCGGCCGCCGGTATCGCGAACAGCGCGGCCGCCGCGAGGCCGGCGGCCCAGGGGGTCAGGCGGGAGATTCTCATGACGTGGGGGTTCCTCTCCACAAACACCGTCCCCGCCATGGGGTGTTGGCGGGGTGTCAGGTGGCAGAGCGAGGCTCACATTGTCATGTGCCGTGCAGGTAAAGGCCATGTGTCGGGCGTGCGGACCTTCGTGTGTGCGACCGCCGCGGCGCGGGCAGGGTAGCGGTGGCCCGGCGGGGCCGGGCCGAGCGCGAACCCCCGTACCGTGAACACTCCTCCCGGGAGCAGCCCATGGCAGTGAAGATCCTCATCGTGACCGGCGACGCGGCCGAGTCGCTGGAGGTCATGTACCCGTACCAGCGATTGCGCGAGGAGGGCTACGAGGTCCACATCGCGGCGCCGGCGGTGAAGAAGCTGCGGTTCGTGGTCCACGACTTCGAGGACGGCTTCGACACCTACACCGAGAAGCCCGGCTACACCTGGCCGGCCGACGTGGCGTTCGCCGACGTCGTGCCGGAGGAGTACGCGGCCCTGGTCGTGCCGGGCGGCCGCGCCCCCGAGTACCTGCGCAACGACCCCGAGGTGCGGCGGATCCTGGCCGCCTTCGCCGGCGCGGACAAGCCGATCGCGCAGATCTGCCACGGCGCGCTGATCACGGCCGCGGCCGTGAGCCTGTCCGGGCGCCGGGTGACCGCGTACCCGGCGCTGGAGCTGGACATGAAGGCGGCCGGGGCGGAGTTCGAGGACTCCGAGACCGTGGTCGACGGCACGCTGGTCTCGGCCCGCGCCTGGCCCGACCACTCGCGCTGGATGCGGGAGTTCCTGACGGTGCTGCGCGGAAAGGCGCCGGTGACCTGATCCCGCCGGGCCGGGCCTGATCCGGCCGGGCCTGATCCGGCCCGGCCTGATCCGGCGCGGGCCGCGGTCCGGCGGCTACCTGTCCACGCCGGCGGTGCAGACCGCGGGCCGCCCGGCGGCGGGGGAGCGGCCCTCGGCCAGGACCTTCGAGCCGTCCAGCAGGATCGCGCAGGCCCGCGGAGTCCGTGTAGTCGGCCCGCACGGCTCTGCCGGAGGAGCTGGCGCCGCGGTAGGTGATGGCCCAGGCCTTGCCCAGGTCGCCGCCGTACCGGAGCAGCGCGAAGACGGCGAGCAGCAGCAGGGCGCCGGTGACGAGGGGGACCAGGCAGCATGCGGACCGGCGGTGCTGGGACATCGTGGCGTGCTCCGTTCGGGGTGCTCGGCCGCCGTCTGCGGCTCCCTCCATCGAAGCCCGCCGGGCTGATCGAAGCATCAGCGTGGCGCGGGCGGTGAAGGGGAGGCTCCCCATTCCCTTGTGAAGTGTCCGAACGCGTGACTGACGGGACGAGGGAGGTGTGCTGAGGTGGGCTGGCCAATCGATGTTGCTCACAAGGCAGTTGAAAGGACACCACGTGACCGGACCCTTGGGTCGCCGTAGGTTCATCGGTGCGGCCGCCGCCCTCGGCGGCGCCGCGCTCGCCGGACCCCTCGCCCCGCTCGCCCAGGCCCGTACCACGGCCGACGAGCGGTCGGCCACCGCCGTACGCCCCGACGCCATAGCCACCCCGCCCGGCTTCCAGCCCGAGGGCATCGCCGTCTCCGGCCGCGGCACGGCCTACACCGGATCGCTGATCGACGGCTCGATCTACCGCGCCGACCTCGCCACCGGGGCCGGCCGGATCATCACCCGGGGCCAGGGGCCGATGTCCGTCGGCCTCAAGCTCGACGGCTACGGCAGGCTGCTCGTCGCCGGCGGCGACAGCGGGCAGATCCGCGTCGTCCACTCCGGCGACGGCCGGGTGCTGGCCACCCACCAGGCCGCCACGGGCACCGCCTTCATCAACGACGTGGTCGTCGGATGCGGCGGCGCCTGGTTCACCGACTCCTTCGCCGACGTCGTGTACTTCCTGCCGGCCGGCCGCACGCTCACGGGCGCCGAAGCGGCGCCGCGCGCCCTGCGCCTCGGCGGCGAATGGGTGCCGGTCCCGCCCGGCGGGGAGTACTGGGGCGCCAACGGCATCGAGCGCACCCCCGACGGCCAGGCCCTGCTGCTGGTGCACGACACCGCCGAGGCGCTGTTCCGCGTAGACCCGCGCACCGGCATCGCCACCCGGACCGTCCTCGACGGCGGCTCGGCGGCCAACGGCGACGGGCTCGTGGTGCACGGCCGCACCCTGTACGTCGTACGCAACTGGGCCTACGCCGTGGACGTGTTCACCCTGAGCGGCGACGGCCGCCGGGCCCGGTTCGTCAAGCGGATCACCGACCCGCGCTTCGACGAACCGACCACCGCGGCGGTGTACGGCGACCGGCTCTACGTGGTCAACGCCCGCTTCGACGCCGACTGGGGGGACCCGGCCACCGCCTCGACGATCGTCAGCTGCCCGCTGTGATCGCCGGGGCCGGCTCGTTCTTGTAGTCGGCGCCGAAGTTCTTCCTCACCGCCGCCTCCCAGGAGCCGTCCGACACCATCTTCCGAAGGGCGTCGTTGATCTTGCTCTGGAGTTCCTTCTCGCCCTTCTTGACGCCGATGCCGTAGTTCTCGACGCTCAGGTTCTGACCCGTCAGCTTGAACTTGCCCTCGTTGCCCTTCCGGGCCGCGTAACCGGCCAGGATGGAATTGTCCGTGGTCATTGCGTCCACCAGGTGGTCCTGGAGGGCGACGAGGCACTCCGAGTAGCCGGCCACCTCGAGGATGCCCGCCTTGGGGGCGAGCCGGTTCTTGAGGTTCTCGGCCGAAGTGGAGCCGACGACCGAGCACAGCCGCTTGGTCGGGGTGTTGAGGTCCTCGGCCTTGGTGATGCTCGTGTCGTCGGCGCGGATCAGCAGGTCCTGGTGCGCGACGAAGTACGGGCCGGCGAAGTCGACCTTCTCCTTGCGCTTGTCGTTGATCGAGTAGCTCGCGGCGACGAACTCGACCTCGTTGTACTGCAGCAGCAGCTCGCGGTCGTTGCTGTAGACCTGCTTGAACTCGATCTCGTCCGCCTTGTAGCCGAGCTCCTTGGCGATGTACGTGGCGACGTCCACGTCGAAACCGGTGAAGGCGCCGCCGGTCTCCCGCATCCCGATGCCCGGCTGGTCGAACTTGATGCCGACCGCGAGCTTCCCCTTGGCCTCGTCGCCACTGCCGCACCCGGCGGTGGTGAGGGTGAGGGCGATCACTGCGGCGACCGCACCGGCCTGGGGAACCTTCATCTTGCACTCTTTCTTTGGACGCGGGCGCGCCCCGGGATCGCCGGGCACGTGGAACCGCGGGGACGTGGGGGGACGTCGAGACACGCGTACGGAGAAAGACGCGTGTACGAGGAAGCTAGGAAGGCGACGGGCTCAGCGTCACTACATCTGAGCAAAACTTGAGGATAACGATCCGGACCGACCGCCGTTCCTGCGGCCGATCGGCAGCCGGGCGGGAATGAGGGGCGGCATGGGGACGGGTTCGGTACGGGTCGACGGAAATGCGCTGCTGCTGGGCGAGGGGGTGCAGATCCGCTTCATCCGGACCTTGAGGCTGCCCGAGCGCGGTACGCACTCGCTGCCGCCGGGACTGGGGGAGTTCCCGCTGCGCCGCGTGGAGGACTATCCGGACACGGTGCCGCCGGAGTGGCTGGCGAAGGGCGGCGTCATGCTGCCCGTGTACCTGCGCGAGGCGATGTGGCTGAGCTTCGGCGGGACCCGTGAGCCGGCCGCGCTCCAGGTCGGGGTCGGCAAGGTCTGCGCCGTCTCGGGCAAGCGGTGGACGGGCAGGCTCGCGCGCGGCCCGCAGAACTACCTGGTGCTGCCCCGGCAGCCGTGGCTGGACGGGATCAATTCCGGAGAGGGAACGGTGCGCCAGTTCGTCGCCGTGCCGCTCGGGCTCGGCGCCACGGTGGAGGGCCAGGTGACGGGGGAGGAGACCACGGGCGGCGTGCAGCTGCAGGCGTTCCCGCTGGGGCCGGTGGCGCTCGCGGAGTGGCGGCGGGCGGAGCTGGCGCGCATCACGCCGCCGACGCCGGGCGGGGCCGTCCCGTACGGGGCTCCCCAGCCCCCCGGGGGCTTCGGCGGCCCGGTGCCCGCGCCGATGCCGGCGCCGATGATGGCGCCCCAGAGCATGGCGCCCGGCTCCGCTCCCCGGCGCGGGGCCGCCCCGCGGCCCGCGGCTCCGGCGATGGGCCTCGGCGTGGGCGGCTCCATGCACCAGGAGGTCTACCGGGACGAGCGCCCGCTGTCCGACTGGTCCGAGGAGCCCGCCGCGCGGGTCTTCGTCCACCTGGTGACCCCGCCCGAGTGGCGCCGTATCACCGGGGAGGCCGCGCCGCCCTCGCCGGTCGACCGGGCCGCCTACACCAAGGCCGGGCTGCCCTGGTTCGACTACTACGACGAGTCCGCCACCGACCTCGCCCCGGCGGACACCCTCAGCCAGGTCAAGCCGGTCGGGGAGTGGCTCGGCGACGACCACGCCCCCTGGGTGGATCCGGCACCCGGCCAGGTCAAGCCGCTCGGCAACGCCCCGAGGCCGGGCAAGCCCGTCCAGGACGGCGACTGGTAGGCGGGCAGGCCGGCCCGTAGGCGGACGCGGGGCCGACTGGCCGGGAACGTACGGTCGTTCGGCCCCGCGCGGGCGCCGCGTGGGATCATGGCCGGGCCATACCCGTTGAACGGAGGGGGAGTTCGGTGACCGGTGTACGCAAGGGCCTGGCCAAGGTGGAGGTCGCACTGAGGTGGGACCCCAGCCCCGCCGGCACGCCCGCGAACGACCTCGACATCGTCGCCGCCGTCTACGGGGCGGCCGACCTCTACCGGGAGCCCGTCCAGCTGGTCCACTTCGGCAAGCGGTCACCCGACGGGACCATCACCCTGAACCGGGACAGCCACACCGGCCAGGGCTTCGGTTTCGACGAGGTGATGACGATCGAGCTGGAGCGGATGGGCGAGCAGGTGCGCCGCGTCGTCGTCGGTGTCGTGATACAGAACGCCCTCGCGGGGGTGGGGGCGGGCGCGGGCTCCGGCGGGGACGCGGGCCGGGCGAAGACCTTCGCGGACATCGCCGGTACGGGCTTCCGGATCCGAGAGGGCCACACCGACCTCGTCCAGGGCGACTTCGGGTCCGTGTCGACGGCCACCGCGGCCACGGTCGCCGAGTTCCTCCGCGATGCCTCGGGCGCCTGGACCCTCGACGCGCGGGTGCGCGGCTTCGACGCCGACCCGGAGGAGTACACCCGGGCCATGGGCTCCGTGCGCTGACGGCCCGCGCGGACCCGGCGGCGGCCACTCCTCGCGGGAGTGGCCGCCGCCCGGTCCGGGTGGCGCGCTGCCACCGTCCCCACGAGGCAGCGCGGGCAGGTCGCCGTCCGGTCATCGAGACGGCGGCCCGCCGGTTCAGGGGGTCGGGCCGCCGGGCGGCGCCAGGCCCAGTGAGGGGAGCAACACCGCGTCGACGAACCGGACCAGGTAGTCCGCGTCGGCGTCCCGGCCGTCCAGCACGGGCCGGATCCGGAGCACGCCCATCAGCTGCGCGGGCAGGAACTCCACGGCCGGGTGGTCCGCGGTGATCTCACCCCGCGCCACCGCCCGCTGCACCATCGCGTCGAAGGCGGCCAGCTCCGGCTCGACCAGCGCCTCGCGCAGCGCGGACTGCAGCTCCTCGTCGTCGAGCACCGCGTGCCCGAGGGCCTGCGTCAGCCGGGTGTCCCGGCCCGAGGTGCCCGCCGCGATACGGGCGGCCTCGCGCAGGTCGCCGGCCAGCGTCCCGGTGTCCACGGCGGTCAGCGTGCCCTGCCGGTTCGCGCGCAGGGCGGCCGCGACCAGCCGGGGCTTGGTCTTCCACTGCCGGTAGAGCGTGGACTTGCCGCAGCTGGCGCGGGCGGCGACGCCCTCCATGGTGAGGGCCTCGTAGCCGTGCTCGCGCAGTTGCTCCAGCACGGCGTCGTAGAACTCCTTGGCCCGCTCCGGGGTGATCTTGGAGCGGCGCGCTGGGGTCTGCGGCGGCGACGTCATGCTCGAAAGTCTACGGGAACGCGAGCGTATCGGTACACGGTCGTATCGATACGCGAATGTATCGATACACTGGCGTGTCGATGTCGGGTCGACGTGTGCGTGAACAGGACAGGAAGCGAGACCGGGGGATGAACGCCCAGACCACCGGGATATCCAAGGAGTCCGGCCAACAGTCCGGCCAACAGTCCGGGCAGCGGGCCGGACGCCACGGAGCGGCGGCGCGCCGCCGGCTCGTGCGCGAGCTGCTGCTCGTCACGGTGCTGTTCACCGTCTACAAGGCGGGCCGGATGCTCTCCACCGGCCGCACCGAGGAGGCCTTCCGCAACGCGGGCCGGACCTGGGACGCCGAGCGCGCCCTGCACCTGCCCGGCGAGGGCGCGGTCCAGCGGCTGCTGCTGCACGGCGACGCCCTCGTGCACACCGCGAACACCTACTACGCGGCCGTCCACTTCCCCGCGACGGCGCTCTTCCTGGTGTGGCTCTACGTCCGCCGCCCCGGCCACTACCTCTGGGCCCGCCGGGTCCTGGCCGTGCTCACCGGCGCCGCCCTCGTCCTGCACCTGGCCTTCCCGCTCGCGCCCCCGCGGATGCTCGAAGCCGCACGCCTCGTCGACACCGGCCAGGTCTACGGGCCCACCGTGTACGGGGCCGCGCCGGCCGCCGACACGATGGCCAACCAGTTCGCCGCGATGCCCTCCCTGCACTTCGGCTGGGCGCTGGTGCTCGCGCTCGGCATGATCGCCGCCACCTCCGCACGCCTGCGCGCGCTGTGGCTGCTGCACCCGCTGGTGACCCTGCTCGTGGTGGTCGGCACGGCCAACCACTACTGGCTCGACGCCATCGTGGCCACCGTGCTGCTCGGCGCGGCCCTGCTGCTGGTCCCGCGACCGCCGCGGCGGAGCCCGCACCCCGCACCGGAGCTCCCCGCGCAGCGCAACGCCCCCGCCGCCGCCCCCGGTCTCGTAGGAGCGGGACGGTGAACGCCACCGCCCTCGCCGTCGCCCTCTGCCTGGCCTCGGCCGTGACCTACGCGGCCGCCGCCGTCGCCCAGGAACGCCTCGCCCGCGCCGCGGTCGCCCGCACCGTCGGCGCTCTGCTCGGCAACGGCGCCTGGTGGTGGTCGGCCGGACTGAACGCCGCCGCGGCGCTGCTGCACGCGGCCGCCCTGCGGTACGGGCCGCTCACCCTGGTGCAGCCGCTCGGCGCGCTCACCTTGGTGGCCGCCGTTCCGCTGGGCGCGCGCGGAGCCGGCCGGCGGGTCGCGGCCACCGAATGGCGGGGCACGCTCGCCACCGTCGCCGGGCTCGGCCTGCTGCTGCTCCCCGCGTCCGGGCCCGCCCCGGACGACACCCTCAGCCTGGCCGAGGCCCTCTCCCTCTCCGGGGCGACGGCCGCCGTGATCCTGCTGCTGACCGCCCGCAAGGACCCGCGCTCGGGGCTCCGGCACGCCACCGCGTCGGGGCTGGCCTCCGCGGCCGCCTCCGCCCTGACCCAGACCGTGGCCGTGGCGGGCGGCCGCGGCGGTGACCTGCTCAGCGCCCGGGTCGTCGCGGTGGCCCTGCTCGTCGTGGTGTTCGCGGTCGGCGGGATGCTCCTGTCGCAGCGGGCCTACCGGGGCGGGCTCGGCGCCCCGCTCGCCGTCGTGAACCTGTCCAACCCCCTGGCCGCGGCCGCCATCGGCATGGTCCTGCTCGGCGAACGCCTCCAGGGCGGCGCCCTGGGCCTGCTGCTGGCGGTGGCCGGAGCCCTGGCGGCGGCGCGCGGAGTGCTCCTCCTGACCCGGACCCCGACCGCAGGCACGGCCGCCGCCACCGCCTGAGAACCGATCCGGCCCCCGCCGCGTCCTCCACGGAGAGCGACCGAACACCGAAACGGAGTGACTGGGCATGGGAATCGTCAGCTGGATCGTCCTGGGACTGCTGGCCGGGGGCATAGCCAAGTTCCTGCTGCCCGGCCGTGATCCCGGCGGCCTGATCGTCACCACCCTCATCGGCGTGGCCGGGTCCTTCACCGGAGGCTGGCTTTCGGCGAAGTTCCTCGACAAGCCGATCCAGACCGAGTTCTTCGACCTCGCCACCTGGGGCTCCGCCATCGCCGGCTCGCTGGTCCTGCTGATCGCCTACCGGCTCCTCTTCGGCAACTCCCGCAGCTGACCCGGGTCCGCCGGCCCGCCCCGCGCGGCGACTACGCTGGCCGCACGGCGCGACGTACGAGCGAGAACGAGCAGCGAGGAAGTTTCAGCGACATGAGCGTCACCCCCGTCCCCACGGCCGACCTGTACGACGAGCACGGTGAGGACCTCGGCATCTGTGCCACGCAGTTCCGGCAGTTGGGCGGCCGCCGGCTGTTCGCCGGACCGGTGCGGACCCTGTCCTGCCACGAGGACAACGCGCTGCTGCGCGAACTCGTCCACGGGCCGGGCGACGGCGCCGTCCTCGTCGTGGACGGCGGCGGCTCGCTGCGCACCGCACTCGTCGGCGACCTGCTCGCCGGCGCCGCCGAGCGCAACGGCTGGGCCGGCCTGATCATCAACGGCGCCGTCCGCGACAGCGTCGCCCTGGGCGGGCTCGACCTCGGCATCAAGGCACTGGGCACGGTTCCCCGCAAGAGCGGGAAGACCGGCGCGGGCCAGGTGGACGTGCCCGTCACGATCGGCGGCGCCACCTTCCGCCCCGGGGACACGGTCCACGCGGACGACGACGGCATCGTCGTCCTGCCGGCCTGAGCCGCCGCCTCCCCGCAGGGCCGGACCAGACGTCCGGCGGCCCGCCCGGCCGCAGGGGCGAATTCGCGCCACGTCCGCCGCACCCGCCCTGGCGCGGTCGCAGCGGACCGCGTTTCACTGCGGGCCCATGAGACGACACAGGATCATGGGCCTGCTAGGCGCGATCGCGCTGGCCGCCGGCACCCTGGCCGGAGCGGGACCCGCGCACGGCCGGACCCCCACGGAGCCGCCGCCCGCCGAGTTCGGCACCGACTGGCACGACCCCCTCACCCCCGCCCCGCCCGTCACCCGGCCCGCGACCCGGTCCTGCCAGGTGACCCTCGCGGAGGCGCAGTTCCGCGACTTCACCCCCTACCGCGGCAGCTACGCCCCGCCCACCGACTGCGGCCCGGCCGACTGGGCCAAGGTCGTGCTCCGCCTCGACGGCAAGGTCAAGGGCCGCCAGTACGACCGCCTGGGCAACCTCTCCCTCGGGGGCGTCGAGATCCTGCGCACCTCCACCCCGCAGCCCTCGCCGGACGGCATCACCTGGTCCGTGGAGAAGGACGTCACCCGCTACCGCGACGCCCTCTCCCGCCCGCAGCCCGTTGAGATGCTGATCGGCAACGTCGTCAACGACACCTACACCGGCGTCATCGACGTCACGGTCACCCTGACCTTTCACGCCGCCGAGGACCGCACCCCGCCGGCCTCCGACATCCCCGACCGCGTACTGCCCCTCACCACCCCGTCGGTCACCACTCCGCGCAACACGGAGCGGCTCGTTGCCGAGGTGTACGCCACCGGCTCCGGGGGCGGCTGCGAGGAGTACTGGTACATGACCACTCCGGACGCGGCCCCGTATTCCTGCAAGGCCGCCGACGGCCCCCACCGCGAGGTCCGCGTCTCGGTCGACGGACAACTCGCGGGCATCGCCGCGCCCTTCCCCACGGTCTGGACCGGCGGCTGGTCCAACCCCTTCCTCTGGTACGTCACTCCGGGCCCCCGCGCCTTCGACGTCCAGCCGATCCGCTACGACCTCACCCCCTTCGCCGCGCTCCTCAACGACGGGCGCCCGCACCGGATCGAGGCGACCGTCGCCGGGGTCTCGGCCGGCCAGAGCGGCTGGAGCACCCCCACCAACCTGCTGCTCTGGCAGGACGAGGCCCGCGAGGTCGTCACCGGTGCCGTGACCCGGCACGACCCGGGCGAACCCGCCGGCTCCTCGCGCTGGACGCCCGCCACCCCCGGCGGCGAGCACCGCCTGGATACCGAAGGCGCCCACCGGCTGACCGTCGCCGGATACCTCGACACCTCGCACGGCCGGGTCACCACCACCGTCACCCGCTCCGTCCGGGGCACCTCCGTGCACCGCTGGACCGACGGCGAGAACCGGGACGCGCTGACCGCTACCTGGACCGACGAGGAGAGCGTGACGCGCGGCGCCGCCACCACCCGCACCACCCGCACCTACACGATGGACGGCGAGACCACCCTCGGCGCCGGGGACCGGCTGCGCACCGTCCTCTCGCTCGGCGACCGGGCCGACACCGTCACCCTGCGCGGCGGCCGCACGGTCGACGTCTCCCGGCTCGACGACCGGTACACGGGCGAGGCCACCTACACCGCGAACGTCCCGCGCGACCAGCGCCACGCGGTGGGCACCAGCACCGCCCGCTACCGGCTGCACGGCAGCGGGGTACCCGGAGGGTGCTACGACCGTACGGTCACCACGGTCCAGGGAACGCTCACCGTGGACCGCCGACGCTGTTGACAGCGGCGGCGCCTACGATGAGCCGCCATGGACACTGGTGAGGCCGGCAGACAATTGATCGACGGGCGCTTCGAACTCGTAGCGCCCCTGGGCAGCGGCGGCATGGGTACGGTGTGGCGGGCCCGCGACATCGCCCTGCACCGCGAGGTCGCACTCAAAGAGGTGCGCCCGCCGGACCCGGCGACCGCCGCCGCCCAGCCCGGTCTGGCCGATCAGCTGCGCGAACGGGCCGTTCGCGAGGCCCGGGCCCTCGCCCGCCTGGCCCACCCCCACGTGGTGACGATCCACCACATCGTCGAGCCCGCCGACGGCGCGGGCGGACACCCGTGGATCGTCATGGAGCTCGTCCGGGGCGGGTCCCTGCACGACAAGCTGTCCGCCGGCCCGCTGCCGCTCGCGGACGTGCTGCGGCTCGGCCTCGACGTGCTGTCCGCGCTGCGCGCCGCACACGCCGAGGGGATCCTCCACCGTGATGTGAAACCGGCCAACGTGCTGCTGCGCCCCGACGGATCGGCGGTGCTCACCGACTTCGGCATCGCGGCCCTGCACGGCTCGACGGGACTCACCGCGACGGGCGTGCTGATCGGCTCGCCGGAGTACATCGCGCCCGAACGCGTCCGGGGCGAGGAGGGGCTGGCCTCCTCCGACCTGTGGTCGCTGGGCATGCTGCTGTACGTGGCCGCCGAGGGGGTCCACCCGCTGCGCCGGGCCACCAGCCTGGCCACGGTCGTCGCGGTGCTGGACGAGCCGATCCCGGCACCCGTGCGCTCCGGCCCGCTGGGTTCCGTACTGGAACGGCTGCTCGTACGGGACCCGGCCGCGCGGCCCGACGGGGCGCAGCTGGAACAACTGCTCCGGGACGCGAGCACCGCTCTCGGAGTGGGAGCGACGCCCCCGCCGGCCGCCGTGCCCACCCCCGTCGCCCCGGCCCCGTACGGGCAGTACGGGCCGTACGGATCGCCCACCCCGCCGCCGTTCGGCCCGGTCCCGTCCCCCTACGCGGCCACCACCACGCCCCTCCCCGCGGGGCCGGCCCCGCGCAAGCGCCCGGTCCTGCTCGGCCTCGCGCTCGCCGCCGTGCTGGCGGCCGGGGTCGTGGGCATCGTCCGCTGGCTGCCCGACGGGAGCGGCGACGGCGGCCGTGACGACGCGCAGGGCGGCTCCACGGCCCGCCCCACCGCCACAGCCGCCACGACCGCCGGTGCGGGCGGCACCCCCGGCACCTCCGGCACCCCCGGCCCGAAGGCGAGCGCGCCCAAGGCGAGCGCACCCCGGGGCAGCATGCTCACCCCGGCGAACGTCCGGACCGCGCTGGAGGCGTTCAAGCAGCAGACGGGTACGACCACCTTCGTGGACCTGAAGGTCTACGACGGCTACGTCCTCGCCTCCATCCCCACCGCCCCCGGTGCCGAGACCGTCGACGCCTGGCAGTACCGCGACGGCACGGCCAAGCGCACGGGCCCGGACGGCACGGTCGAGGAGGGCGAGCCGCTCATCGACATGGCCGCGGTCAACTGGGACGCCCTGCCGGGCCTGCTGGAGCAGTCGGCGAAGGACCTGAACGTGCCGAACCCGACCCTGCGCTACGTCATCGTCGAGCCCTGGATGATGGACCAGGTCCCCTGTATGCGTCCCTACCTCACTGACGCGTACGGCCGCGGCGGCTACGTGCTCGCCGGCATCGACGGCAAGGTCAAGAAGGTCGTCCCCTTCTGACACCGCCGGAGCGCCGCACGCACGAAGGCCGGGACATCCGCACTGGACGTCCCGGCCCGCGTTGCGGCAAGGGGCCGGCTCAGTAGGGCCCGTTGACGTTGTCGATGGAGCCGTAGCGCGCGGCCGCGTAGTTGCACGCCGCGGTGATGTTGGCGACCGGGTCGTAGGAGTCCGTCGACGTGCCCGGCACGTGGTAGGTCTGGAAGGTCGGGTCGATGACCTGGAGCAGGCCCTTGGACGGGATGCCGTTCTGGGCGTTGATGTCCCAGTTGTTGATGGCGAGGGGGTTGCCCGAGGACTCCCGCATCACGTTGCGGTGAATTCCGTTGTAGGTACCGGGAATTCCGTGCTTGGCCATCACGGCGAGGGACTCGCGGATCCATCCGTCGAGATTGTTCGCGTAGGTGATGGGGGTACGGGTGGCGGACCTGCTCGCGCGGGTGGCGTCGGCGGTCTTCGCCTCGGCGCCGAGCTTCAGTTTGATGCCGGGCCGGATGACCGACGGGTTGTCACCGATGACGCTCTTGTTCGCCGCGTAGAGCTCCTTCCAGCCGCCGCTCACGGAATGCTTCGCCGCGATCTCCGAAAGGGTGTCGCCGGCGACCACGGAATACGTCGTGGGAGTGGCGGTGCCGGCCGTGGGGGCGGCGGTGTGAGCCGTGGGGGCGGTGGTCTTCTCCACCGCCCCGGCGGTGGTCGCGCTGATCAGCGGGAGGGTGAGGGCCGCGCCACCGGTGCCGACGAGAGCCAGCTTGCGGGTGAACGGGTTGTGCTTCGGCCGACGGTGCTTTCCCTTTGCGGGCATGGCGGAGTTCCTCACGTGGGGGGACGGGAGAGCCCCGGCGGCGGCCGGATTCGGCTGCGTACCACCAGGAACGAGGCGACCGTAGGCGAGCCCGCCGGGCGGGAACAAGACCCGAATTCCACCGGTAGATCGACTTCCCGCCTTAGGTCCGGAAAATGACCTTGGAGGGGGGTTCGCGCAATAGCCGATTCCCTTTCCGGGAAAAGGGAATCGGCCCTTCGGGGGAAATGATGTTGGAATGTCCGGCGTGACTCACATCACGGGCCGGAGACCCCGCGGTCAATCCGGGCAAGTCCGGTCTCTGTGCGCCTCATTCGGGCGACTCGTGCGTTATGCGCAAATCGCCCATTCCGGGCATTTCTCAGCGTGGGAATCCCTCGCTCCCGAGTTCTTCCAGCCGCTCCAGCGCCGCCGCCACGGCCGCCCCGGAAGCGGGCAGCAGGGGGAGCCGTACAGCGGGCGTCGGAATGCGCCCCAGCGCGTGCAGGACGCCCTTGACGACCGTCGGGTTCGGTTCGGCGAACGCCGCCGCCGACAGCCTGGCCAGTGCGTGCCCCAGCGCCCGCGCCCGCGCCGCGTCCCCCGCCCGCCAGGCCCCGGCGAGCTCCGCGAACCGGGCCGTCGCCAGATGGGCCGAGGCGAGGATCCCGCCCGCCGCGCCCAGCGCCAGCAGCGGGGAGGCGTACGCGTCGTCCCCGGCCAGCACCTCGAACCCGGCCGGCAGGTCCCCGAGCAGCGTGACCGTGTCCTCGCCGATGCCCCCGCCCGCGTACTTCATCCCGGCCACCCCCGGGAGCGCCCCGAGCGCCCGCAGCGCGGCCGCGTCCAGCGGCTGTCCCGTGCGGTACGGGATGTGATAGACGATCAGCGGTACGGGGCTCACCTCCGCCAGCCGCGCGAAGTGCGCCAGCACCCCCGCCGCCGAGGGCCGCACGAACGACGGGACGGTCACCAGCGCCGCCCGCGCCTGCGGCCACCGGGCCAGCCGGGCCAGCGAGGCCTCGGCGGCCCGGGTCCCGCTCGCCCCCGCGCCGATGGTCAGCGTCGCGCCCCGCTCCCCGCAGACCCGGGCGCACACGTCGGTGACGAGGTCCCGCTCCGCCTCGTCGAGGGCGGCGCTCTCCGCGGTGGTGCCGAGGGCGACGATCCCGGTGGCGCCCGCGTCGAGCACCTCGTGGGCGAGGCCTTCGAGGGCGTCGGCGGCCACCTCCCCGGCCCGGTCGAAGGGGGTGACGAGCGGGACGTGGATCCCGTGGAGGAAGGCGGAGCGGGGGCGGGTCTCAGCCGCGCTCCCCATCGCGCTCCCCGTCGTGTTCTGCATCGTGCTCTGCATCGTGTCCTGTGCCATGCCGTAGAGCCTGGCCCGCCCGACCCGACAGATCCAGTTCGCATTTCTTATCCGACACGTAAGCTGAGCCGATGCTCGATGTACGACGCCTGCGCCTGCTGCGCGAACTCGCCCGCCGCGGCACCATCGCCGCCGTGGCCGAAGCCCTCGCCTTCAGCCCTTCGGCGGTGTCCCAGCAACTCGCCGTCCTCGAACGGGAAGCCGGCCTGCCGCTGCTGGAACGCACCGGCCGCCGGGTCCGCCTCACCCCCGCCGGACAGCACCTGGTCGAGCACGCCGAAGCCGTCCTCGAACGCCTGGAACAGGCCGAAGCCGATCTCGCCGAGGCCCGCGGCGGCCTGGCCGGCGCCCTGCGGATCGGGGCCTTCCCCACCGCCACCCGGGCCATCGTCCCCGCAGCCCTGGTCGCCCTTGCCCGGCGCCACCCGGGACTGGAGCCCATGGTCTCGGAGACAGACCCGGCGGCCGTCGCGCACGCGCTGCGCGCCGGGGACCTGGACGTGGCCCTGGTCCACGAGTACGACTTCGTCCCGGCCGCCCAGGAGCCGGGCCTGGCCACCGAGCCCCTGTACGAGGAGGCGATGTACGTGGCCGCGCCGGCCGCCGGAGCCGCCGAGCCGGACGAGGACCCCGTGGACCGGATCGCCCAGGGCGCGGTCCTGCGCAGGCACGCCGGCGCGCCCTGGATCACCGCCACCCCCGGCACCCTCTGCCACGCCATGACCCTGCGCGCCTGCCAGGCCGCCGGGTTCACGCCCCGCGTCCGCCACCAGGTCGACGAGTTCGCCACCGTGCTCGCCCTGGTCGCGGCGGGCCAGGGCGTGGCCGTCGTACCGCAGCTCGGCATCGCCGCCCCCGCCGATCCGGCCGTACGCCTCACCCGCCTGCTCATGGGCCGGCGCACCCAGCTCGCCTTCCGCAGCGGCGCCGCCGCCCACCCGGCCGTGGCCGCCTTCGGCGCGGCCCTGCGCGCGTCCGTGCCACCGGATTTGGCTGCACCGCGCGCCGTGCGGTGACACAACTGCCCCGGCGGGCGCGGCCCGTGTACGTTGCTGACGGCAGCCAACGACACCAGAGCGGGGTAGACGTGACGCATCGCGTACGAGGGGTCATCGCCCGGAGCAAGGGCGCACCGGTGGAGACGACGACGATCCTCGTGCCCGACCCGGGGCCGGGCGAAGCGCTCGTACGGGTCCAGGCCTGCGGGGTCTGCCACACCGACCTGCACTACCGCGAGGGCGGCATCAACGACGAGTTCCCCTTCCTGCTCGGCCACGAGGCCGCCGGGACCGTCGAATCGGTCGGCCCGGACGTCACCTCGGTGGCCCCCGGTGACTTCGTCGTCCTCAACTGGCGTGCCGTGTGCGGCACCTGCCGGGCCTGCAGGCGCGGACGGCCCTGGTACTGCTTCGCCACGCACAACGCCGCCCAGCCCATGACCCTGGAGGACGGCACCCCGCTCTCCCCGGCCCTCGGCATCGGTGCCTTCGCCGAGAAGACCCTGGTCGCGGCCGGGCAGTGCACCAAGGTCGACCCGGCCGCCTCGCCCGCCGCCGCCGGACTCCTCGGCTGCGGCGTGATGGCCGGCCTCGGCGCCGCCCTGAACACCGGCAACGTCGGCCGCGGCGACTCCGTCGCCGTCATCGGCTGCGGGGGAGTCGGCAACGCCGCCGTGGCCGGGGCCAGGCTGGCGGGGGCCTCCCGGATCATCGCCGTGGACCTCGACGACCGGAAACTGGAGTGGGCCAAGGGGCTCGGCGCCACGCACACGGTCAACGGCCGCACGGAGGACGTGGTCAAGGCCGTACAGGATCTCACCGGGGGCAACGGCGCGGACGTGGTCATCGAGGCCGTCGGCCGCCCCGAGACCTACCGCCAGGCCTTCTACGCGCGCGACCTCGCGGGCACCGTGGTCCTGGTCGGCGTGCCGACCCCGGACATGAGGCTCGAACTCCCGCTCCTCGACGTCTTCGGCCGCGGCGGCGCCCTCAAGTCCTCCTGGTACGGGGACTGCCTGCCCGAACGGGACTTCCCGCTGCTCATCGACCTCTACCTGCAGGGCCGGCTCGACCTGGACGCCTTCGTCTCCGAGACCATCCCGCTCGACGGGGTCGAGGACGCGTTCGCCCGGATGGAGCGCGGCGAGGTGCTCCGCTCGGTGGTCGAGTTCTGAGCGGCGCGACCGGGCCACCGGCTTAGACTCGGACGGAACTCCACCCGCCCCCGGCCGCGATCCGGCCGGGGCGCGGGCCTCCGCACCTCGTACCCCTGGGGCCGTCCGTGACCGTCGAGCACAGCTACCGCCACCCCGGAACGGTCCTCACCGACCACCGGTTCACCGTCCCGCTGGACCACGCGCGCCCGGACGGGGAGCGGATCGAGCTGTACGCCCGCGAGGTCGTCGCCTCGGACAAGGACCCCGAGACCCTGCCGTGGCTGCTCTACCTGGAGGGCGGTCCCGGCTTCGGCGCCCGGCGGTTCATCGGCCGCCAGGCCTGGCTGGAGCGGGCGCTGACCGACTACCGGGTCCTGCTCCTCGACCAGCGCGGCACCGGCCGCTCCACCCCCGCGAACCGGCAGACCCTGCCGCTGCGCGGCACCCCCGAGCAGCAGGCCGAGTACCTCGCGCACTTCCGCGCCGACTCCATCGTCCGCGACGCCGAGGCCATCCGCCCCGGCCTGACCGGCGGCGCGCCGTGGACCGTGCTCGGCCAGAGCTTCGGCGGCTTCTGCACGGTCAACTACCTCTCGACCGCGCCCGAGGGCCTCACCGCTGCCCTGATCACCGGCGGGCTGCCCTCGCTGACCGCCACCGCGCGGGAGGTGTACGAGGCCGCGTACCCCCGCATGGAGCGCAAGAACCTCGCGCACTACGCGCGCTACCCGATGGACGTCGAGCGCGCCCGCCGGATCGCCGCCCACCTCGCGGAGCGCCCCGCCGAACTCCCCGGCGGCCACCTCCTCACCGTGGAGGCCTTCCAGTCCCTCGGCATCCTCCTGGGCGTCGGCGAAGGCAGCCACCAGCTGCACCACCTCCTCGAGGACGCCTTCGTCCCCACCCCGGCCGGCCCCGCCCTCTCCGACGCCTTCCTGGAGGCCGTCCGCGCGCAGCTCTCCTTCGCCGGGCACCCCCTCTACGCCCTGCTGCACGAGGCGATCTACGCCCAGGACCCGGCCGCGCCCACCGCCTGGGCCGCCGACCGCGTGCACGCGGACCGGCCCCGCTTCGACGCCGCCAAGACCCTCGCGGGCGACGAGCCGCTGCTCTTCACCGGGGAGACCGTCCACCCCTGGCACTTCACCACCGACCCGGCCCTCGTCCCGCTGCGCGAGACCGCGGAACTGCTGGCCGCCCGCACCGGCTGGCAGCCGCTCTACGACCCGGCCCGGCTCGCCGCCAACGAGGTGCCGGTGGCCGCCGCCGTGTACCACGACGACCTGTACGTGGACACCGCGGACTCGCTGCGCACCGCCCGCGCGATCCGCGGCCTGCGGACCTGGGTGACGGACGAGTTCGAGCACGACGGAGTGCGCGCGGGCGGGACGCGCGTCCTCGACCGCCTGCTGGCCCTCGTACGGGACGAGGCCTGAGCCGGGGGGATCAGCCCGGCTCCACGAACGCGCGGGTCAGGTGCGCGGTGCCCAGCAGGGCGCCGCGCTCCACCGCTCGGGCCAGCAGCGCCTCGCGCGAGGCTCGGGCGGCGGCCCGGTCCCGCTCGTGGGAGTAGGGGACCGCCGGATCGGCCAACTGCACGGCGTGCACCAGCACATCGCCGGTGACCAGCACGTCCCGCGCCCCGTCGCCCTGCTCGACGAGCACCGACTGGTGCCCGGGAGTGTGCCCCGGCGTCGGCAGCAGGGTGATGCCGGGGAACAGCCGGTGCGCCCCGTCCACCTCGTGCAGCTGCCCGGCGGCCCGCAGCGGCGCCACCGTCCACTCCCACACGGGGTCCGCCCGCTCCAGCGCGGCCACCTCCGCCCGCTGTACGACGTACCGCGCGGCCGGGAAGCACGGCTCCCGGTCCGCCCCCGCCGTCCACCCCGCGTGGTCCTCGTGCAGGTGGGTCAGGACCACCGCCTCCACCTGGGCCGGCTCGATCCCGGCCGCCGCGAGCGCGGCGGGCAGCCGCCCCGGCACCGGCGCCCAGGCGGCGGCGGGCGAGGCCGCGGGACCGACCCCCGCGTCGACCAGGACCCAGCGGCCGCCCGGCCGGGCGACCGCGAAGCACCGGAAGTCCAGCACCCAGGACCCGTCCGGGCCGGCCGCGCCCGGATCCAGCTGTGCGGCCCGCGCCCAGGCGGCCCCGTCCGCCCCGGGGAAGGCGGTGCGCGCCGGCTCGAAGAAACTCCCGGTGGCGTCGAGCAGCGCCACCACCCGCCCATGACGATCCATTCGCCTATTGTGCGATGTATGACTGAACAGCACGATCAGCAGGCCCCGTTGCCCCCCATGCCCACCGACTGGCAGCGCGCGCTCGCCGTGGTGGCCCACCCGGACGACCTGGAGTACGGCGCCGCCGCCGCCATCGCGGACTGGACGGAAGGCGGCCGCGAGGTCGTCTACCTCCTCGCCACGCGCGGCGAGGCGGGCATCGACACCATCGCCCCCGCCGAATGCGCCCCGCTGCGCGAGGCCGAGCAGCGCGCGAGCGCGGCCGTCGTCGGCGTGTCCGAGGTGGAGTTCCTCGACTACCGCGACGGGGTGATCGAGTACAGCCTGGACCTGCGCCGGGACATCGCCGCGGCCATCCGCCGGCACCGCCCCGAGCTGGTCATCACGATGAACCACCGCGACACCTGGGGCGGTGCGGAGGGCGGCGGTTTCTGGAACACCCCCGACCACAAGGCCGTCGGCCGGGCCACCCTGGACGCGGCCGCCGACGCGGGCAACCGGTGGATCTTCCCCGAGCTCCTGACCGAACAGGGCCTGGAGCCCTGGAACGGGGTGCGCTGGGTCGCGGTGAGCGGTACGACCACCCCGACGCACGGGGCCGACGCCGGGCCGGGCATGGAGCGGGCCGTGAAGTCGCTCATGGAGCACAAGGCGTACATCGAGGTGCTGACGGACCAGGACCCCGAGGAGTACGTACGCGGCTTCCTCGGCGGCGTCGCCGCGCAGGCGGGGGCCCGGTTCGGCGGCCGCCCGGCGGTGCTGTTCGAGGTCTTCCCCCGCTGAGTCTTCCCCGGCCGGCCCGCCACCCCTAGTCTGACGGCTCGTCAGGTATGGAGGGGGTGCGGGCCCGGTGATCGACACCGTTTCGACGGAGATCGCGGAGGGCGAGGAGCGGATCCGGCTGGACACGGCGGACGGCATCGCGGTCCTCACCCTGTGCCGCCCGGAGAAGCTCAACGGCTGGAGCTGGGAGTCCACCCGGCAGCTCGGCCTGCTCGCGGACCGGATCCGCTTCGACCCCTCGGTGCGCGCGGTGCTGCTGCGCGCCGAGGGGCGGGCCTTCTGCGCGGGGATCGACGTGACCGCGCCGGGCGGCGCCATCACCGGCGCCTCCGCCGCCGAGCGCACCCGCAACTACTACGAGGGCATCCGCTGGGTCCACGAGCGGTTCGCCGTGCTCGCCCGCCTCCCGCAGCCCGTGGTGGCCGCAGTCCAGGGCCACTGCCTCGGCTTCGGCTTCGAGCTGGCACTGATGGCGGACGTCCGGGTGGCCGCCGAGGACGCCGTCTTCGCCCTGCCGGAAGCCCAGTTGGGCGTGGCCGTCGACGCGGGCGGCGACCTCCGCATCGCCCGCGAGGCGGGCGCCGGCTGGGCCAAGTACCTGGCCCTGACCGGCCGCCGCATCGACGCCGCCACGGCGCACCGGCTGAACCTGCTCCAACTGGTCGTCCCGGGCGGGGAACTGGAGCCCACCGCCCGCGCGCTGGCCGCGGAGATCGCCGCGAACGCGCCCCTCGCGGTGCAGGGGATCAAGCGGGGGATCGACTCCTACGCCGACGCCGCCCTGCCCGCCGCCCTCGACCGCGTGGCGATGACCGCCGCCCTCACCCTCACCTCGGAGGACGTCCGCGAGGGCTACGGCGCCAAGGCGGCCCGCCGCCCGCCCCACTTCACGGGCGGCTGATCCTGCCTGTTCCGACAGGCACGCCCTATCCGCCGAACGGGCCGCGCCCCAGCTGCTCCCGGACCGGGACCACCTGGGGGTTGACCACGGCCCGGCGCTGCCAGTTCGCCCCGTCCACCACCAGCGTGTGGCCGGTCACGAACCGGGCGTAGGGGGAGGCCAGGAAGGTCGCGGCCCAGCCCAGCTCGCGCGGCGCCCCCACCCGCAGGGCGGGCTGCCGGCCGCCCTTGGTGTCAGGGGTCTTGGTGTCGGGAGCGGCGCGCTCCAGGCCGCCCCGGATGTCCTCGGTCATCTCGGCGTGCGGGAACAGCCCGGGCACCAGCCCGTTGATCTGGATGCCGTACGGGCCCCACTCGACCGCGAGCGTCTCCACCAGGTTCTTCACCCCGGCCTTGGCGGCGGCGCTGTGGGCGAAACCCGGGCCGCCCGTCCACGCGTAGGACGCGCCGATGTTCACGATCGACCCCGGGGTGCCGGCGGCGAGGTGGCGGCGGCCGAACTCGCGGGTCATGAACCAGGTGCCGGTCAGGGTGATGTCGACCACCGCGCGCCAGGCGTTCGGCGTCAGGTCCTCGGCGGGGGAGGGGAAGTTGGCGGCCGCGTTGTTCACCAGTACGTCCGGGAGGCCGAACGCCGCCTCGGCCGCGTCGAAGACCTCCGCGACCCGCTCCGGGTCCCGGATGTCGCAGACGGCCGCCGACACCCGGCCCGCGCCGGGTACGGCCGCCAACTCCTCCCGCGCCGCCTTGAGCTGCTCGGCCCGCCGGCTCGCGATCACCAGATCGGCGCCGAGCCGCGCGAACTCGGCGGCGACGGCCTTGCCCAGCCCGGTGCCGCCACCGGTCACGAGGACCACCTGCCCGGCGTACGTACCGGGAGGCAGGGCGGCGGCGCCGAGCGGGGGTGGCGCGGGCAGCCCGCGCAGGGGGGTCTCCATGCGCCCATCGATAGCGTGCGGGCGCTGAGATGGCCATGCCCGGGACGCGGACGATCGCCAGGGGCGTACGCCGACCGCCCGCGCAGCTCGGATCGCGGCGCCCGCCCCCGCACCGTTCCGGCACGGCGTCGGCGTCAACCCGGACCGGGTCGTTCCCCCGGCGGTCCCGACGGGTTCACAGAACATCAAGCGACCGCTTAGTATGCCCGCGGAGCGTGATTCTCGACGGCGGCTGGAGGCCCCGGATGCAGGCATGGCGCGTACACACCCCCGGCGAACCCCGCGAGGCGATGCGCCTCGAAGAGGTTCCCGAGCCGGTGCCCGGTGAGGGCGAGGTGAGGCTCAAGGTGCTCGCCGCCAACGTCAACTTCCCCGACGCGCTGCTCGTCCGCGGCCAGTACCAGATCCGCCCGCCCCTGCCGTTCACCCCCGGCGTCGAGGTCTGCGCCGAGACCGAGGACGGCCGCCGCGTCATCGCCAACCCGAGCCTGCCGCACGGCGGCTTCGCCGAGTACGTCACCGCGCCCGCGCGCGCCCTGCTCCCCGCACCGGACGCCCTCGACGACGCCGAGGCCGCCGCCCTGCACATCGGCTACCAGACCGGCTGGTTCGGCCTGCACCGCCGCGCCCGCCTGCGGAGCGGCGAGACCCTCCTCGTGCACGCCGCGGCCGGCGGGGTCGGCAGCGCCGCCGTCCAGCTCGGCAAGGCCGCCGGAGCCACCGTCATCGGGGTCGTCGGCGGGAAGGCCAAGGCCCGCACCGCCGAGGAACTCGGCTGCGACCTGGTCATCGACCGCACGGCGGAGGACATCGTCGCCCGGGTCAAGGAGTTCACCGGCGGCCGCGGCGCCGACGTGGTCTACGACCCGGTCGGCGGCGACGCCTACACCGCCTCCACCAAGTGCGTGGCGTTCGAGGGCCGGATCGTCGTCGTCGGCTTCGCGAGCGGCACCATCCCCGCCCCCGCGCTCAACCACGCGCTGGTGAAGAACTACGCCGTCCTCGGCCTGCACTGGGGGCTCTACGCCGCCAAGGAGCCCGCCGCCATCCTCGCCTGCCACACCGAACTCACCCGGCTCGCCGCCGAGGGGGCCGTCACACCGCTCGTCAGCGAACGCCTCCCGCTGACCGCGGCCGCCGACGCCGTACAACGCCTCGCCGACGGCACCACCACCGGCCGGCTGGTGCTCGTACCGGCCATGGACGGAGCGACGCGATGACCGTGTCCGCCGAAGAACTCACCGCCCGCGTACGGGACCTGCTGGACGCCCACCCGCCCGCCGGCACCGACCGCGCCGACTTCCTGCGCGCCCGCTTCGACGCCGGACTCGCCTGGGTCCACTACCCCGAGGGCCTCGGCGGACTCGGCGCGCCCCGCACCCTCCAGGCCGTCGTCGACGCCGAACTGGAGGCCGCCGGAGCCCCCGACAACGACCCGCGCCGGATCGGCATCGGCCTCGGCATGGCCGCGCCGACGATCCTCGCCTACGGCACCGAGGAGCAGAAGCGCCGCTTCCTGCGCCCCCTGTGGGTCGGCGAGGAGGTCTGGTGCCAGCTTTTCAGCGAGCCCGGAGCCGGCTCCGACCTCGCCGCGCTCGCCACCCGCGCCGTCCTCGACGAGTCCACGGGGGAGTGGGTGGTGGACGGCCAGAAGGTGTGGACCTCCAGCGCCCACACCGCCCGCTGGGGCATCCTGATCGCCCGCACCGACCCCACGCTCCCCAAGCACCAGGGCATCACCTACTTCCTGTGCGACATGCGCGCCCCGGGCGTCGAGGTCCGGCCGCTGCGCCAGATCACCGGCGAGGCCGAGTTCAACGAGGTCTTCCTGACCGGCGTCCGCATCCCCGACGCCCGGCGCCTGGGTGCCGTCGGCGAGGGCTGGGCCGTCGCCCGGACCACCCTGATGAACGAACGCGTCTCCATCGGCGGCATGCGCCTCCCGCGCGAGGGCGGAATGATCGAACCCGTCTGCGCCGCCTGGCGCGAGCGCCCCGAACTGCGCACCCACGCCCTCCACCAGCGGCTGCTGGAACTGTGGGTGGAGGCCGAAGTCGCCCGCCTCACCGGCGAACGACTGCGCCAGCAGCTGGCCGCCGGACAGCCCGGCCCCGAGGGGTCTGGCATGAAGCTCACGTTCGCCCGCCTCAACCAGGAGATCAGCGGCCTGGAGGTCGAACTCCTGGCCGAGGAAGGCCTGTCGTACGACGACTGGACCATGCGGCGCCCCGAGGGCGTCGACTTCACCGGCCGCGAAGCCGGCTACCGCTACCTGCGCGCCAAGGGCAACAGCATCGAGGGCGGCACCAGCGAAATCCTCCTCAACATCGTCGCCGAACGCGTCCTCGGCCTGCCCCCCGAGCCGCGCGACGACAAGGACCTCCCCTGGAAGGACCTGGCCCGATGACCCTCGACCTGCTCTACTCCGAGACGGAAGAGGAACTCCGCTCGGCCGTACGGTCCTTGCTCGCCGACCGCTGCGACAGCGCGGCCGTCCTCGCCCGCGCCGAGACCGGCAGGCCGCACGACCCGGCCCTGTGGGACACCCTCGCCGCCGGCATCGGAGCCGCCGGCCTCCTCGTCCCCGAGAAGCTCGGCGGCCAGGGCGCGAGCCACCGCGAAGCCGCCGTGGTCCTGGAGGAGCTGGGCAGGGCCGTGGCGCCCGTGCCGTACCTGACGAGCTCGGTGCTCGCCACGGAGATCCTGCTCGGCTGCGACACCCCGGAAGCCGCCGACCTCCTACGGGAGCTGGCCTCCGGCAGCCGGATCTGCGCACCGGCCGTACCGCTCACCCTCGCCCCGGGCGCCCCCCTGCCGGCCCCCGCCCGGGACTCCGGCGACGGCACCCTGAGCGGCTCGGTCACCTCCGTCGCCGACGCGGTGGCCGCCGACGTCCTCCTCGTGCCGGCCGACACCGGCCTGTACGCCGTCCCCGCCGCCTCGGCCGAGCTGACCGGGCAGGTCCCGCTGGACCTGACCCGGCCGCTCGCCACCGTCACCCTGCGGCAGGCCCCGGGCACCCGCCTCGCCGACCCGGCCACGGCCCGCGCGGCGGTCGCCGGAGCGCTGCTCACCGGGGCCGGCCTGCTGGCCTCCGAGCAGCTGGGGCTGGCCGAGTGGTGCCTGACCGAGACCGTCGCCCACGTCCGCACGCGCCACCAGTTCAACCGGCCCGTCGGCTCCTTCCAGGCCCTCAAGCACCGCCTCGCCCGGCTCTGGCTCGACGTGGCCTCCGCGCGCGCGGCCGCCAGAGCGGCGGCCGACGCGCTGGCCACCGGCGCCCCCGACGCCCCCCTCACGGTGGCCGTGGCCCAGGCCTACTGCTCGGGCGTGGCCGTCCGGGCCGCGGAGGAATGCGTACAGCTCCACGGCGGCATCGGCATGACCTGGGAGCACCCGGCCCACCTGTACCTCAAGCGGGCCAAGGCCGACTCCCTGGCCCTGGGCACGACGGGCCACCACCGCGGCCTCGTGGCCGACTTCGCGGAACTCCCGGCCCCGTAGCCCCCGCTCCTCAATCGCCGGAGGGGCTGGAGTTCCCCGGGCTGGGACCGGCTCGGGCGCGGGGCTGCGCCGCGCCAGGGCGCACCCCGCACGGCCCCCGGCAGGGAACCGGCCGAACGGCCGATGCGACGTGCGGGTGTGCTCCGGCACCCTCGACGGGTTGCCCGACACACCGCACACCCCGTGAAGGAGGCCGCGCCGTGCTGCACGCCCTCTACCTCCTCGGCATCGCCGCCTTCGCCGCCTCCGGCGTCCTCGCCGCGCACCGCGCCGACATGGACCCCTTCGGCGGGCTCGTCCTCGCCTTCGCCGCTGCCATCTCCGGCGGCACCCTGCGCGACCTCATCCTCGACCGGCACCCCCTCTACTGGACGCACGACTGGCTGCTGCTCGCCCTCATCGCCTCCGTCGCCGTCCTGACCATGCTCCACCTGCGCCGCCGGCGCACCCTCCCGCACCGCGCCCTCATGGTCGTCGACGCGGTCGGCCTGGCCGTGGTCACCGTCATCGGCGCCCGCGCCGCCGTCGACGCCCACGTCACCCCCGTCGCCGTGCTCATCCTCGCCGTCCTGACCGGGGTGACCGGCGAGGTCGTCCGCGACGTGCTCTGCGGGGAGTTGCCGCCGCTGCTGCTGCGGGAGGAGGTGTACGCGACAGCCGCCCTCGCCGGCGCCGCCTGCTACCTGGGACTGCACTGGGCCGGGGCCCCGGACACCCTCAACACCGCCGGCTCCGCGGCCCTCGTCTTCGCACTCCGCATGGCCGCGATCTTCCGCGACCTCCACCTGCCCCGCCTCCAGCGCGCCTCCGCCTGATCCGTAGGGTGGCCGCATGACGGCCACCATCAGCCCCCTCGACGCCACCGGCCTGCGTGCGCACCGCGACGAACTGGCCGCCCTGCTCCTCGCGGTCGTCGAGGGCGGCTCCTCGCTCGGCTTCCTCGCAGGCCTCGACCACGCGGGCGCCGCCGCCTGGTGGGACTCCCTGCTGCCCGCCGTGGAGGAGGGCTCCCTCGCGCTGTGGGTCTCCCGCACCGGCGGCGGCCGCATCGACGGCACCGTCAGCTGGTACCGGGAGTCCAAGCCCAACGGCCGCCACCGCGCCGAGCTGCGCAAGCTCATGGTCCATCCGGCGGCCCGCGGCCGGGGCACCGCCGGCGCCCTGCTCGCCGCGGCCGAGTCGGCCGCCGCCCGCGCCGGGGTGGTGCTGCTGTTCCTGGACACCGAGACCGGCAGCGGCGCCGAGCAGGTCTACCTCCGGGCGGGCTGGACCGAGGTCGGCACCATTCCCGACTACGCCACCGACCCGGCCGGCAACCTGCGCCCCACCACCCTCTTCTACAAGCACCCTCAAGGGTGACCTCGCCCGCCGCGCGGCGTTAGACCCGTAGCCGCCGGCCACCGAGCGAGGGAGCCCGTATGTCGTCCGCAGCAACCGCCGCCGCACCACTGACCCGCCGCGCGGTCCTCCGTACGGCCTTCACCGCGCTCGTGCTCGCCGGTACCGGCGCCGCCCTGGCCCCCGTACTGCGCGCCAGGCGCCCCCGGCAGACCCTGACCCCGGCGCCGCTCGCCGAGGAGGAGACCTACCGGGGCCGGCACATCGCCGTCGACCTCGCGGGTGTCCGCATCGACGGCCGGCCGCTGCACGTCATGCGCCGCGCAGACGGCAGCTACCTCAGCGGGATCAACCACTTCCAGTCCTACGCGACGCCCCTGGAACTGGCCCGCGCCGCAGTCGACGAACTGGGCACGGCCCAGCTGGCGTTCGCGGCCCCGCACCACGGCTGACACACGTACGGGAACAGGAGGAGCTCCGCGTTGTACACCCGGCAGAACCAGAGGAACCTGACCAGCGCCCAGAAGAAGCGGTTCACGGCGGCCGTGCTGGAGCTGAAGCGCGACGGCACCTACGACTCCTTCGTGCGCACCCACGACAAGTACTTCGTGCCCGACCGCGACCGCAAGCTCCGCGTCGGGCACATGTCGCCGTCCTTCTTCCCGTGGCACCGGCTCTACCTGCTGCGCTTCGAGCAGGAGTTGCAGCGCGTGGACCCCGGCGTCTCCATCCCCTACTGGGACTGGACCACCGACACCAGCCCGGTGTCCTCCCTGTGGGCCGACGACTTCCTCGGCGGCACGGGCCGGGAGAGCGACCGCAAGGTGATGACCGGCCCGTTCGCCCACGACAAGGGCAACTGGACGGTGACGGTGGGCATCACGGAGTCCGCCTTCCTCACCCGCAACCTGGGCCGGCCGCAGAACCCGATCACCCTGCCCACCCCGGCCGAGCTCCAGTGGGCGATCGACGATCCGACCTACGACTCCTCGCCCTGGAACTCCACCGCCTCCGGCGGCAGCTTCCGCAACAAGCTGGAGGGCTGGGCCGCGCCCAGGAGCGAGCGCTGGCGCAACCACAACAAGGTCCACCAGTGGATCGGCGGCCACATGACGGGCGGTACGGCCCCCAACGACCCGGCGTTCTGGCTGCACCACGCCTTCGTCGACCTGATCTGGGACCGCTGGCAGGAGAAGCACCCCGCATCCGGGTACCTGCCGGCCGCACCGCTGCCGTACGAGGACCTCCAGCGCGGGCGGGTGATCGCCCTCGACGAGCCGATGCCCCCGTGGAACCTCACCCCGCGCGAGGTGCTCAGCCATCGGGGCGTGTACCGCTACGAATGACCTGAGAACGGATGACGGAAAGGGCCCCCGCCGCTCGGCGGGGGCCCTTTCGACGATCAGACGATCAAGGGATCAGGCGATCAGTGGCCGTAGTCCCCGCCCTCGGTGTGGTGGTCGTCGCCGTGGCCGCCCGAGGCGTTCACGCAGGTGTTGCCGAACGCCGGGTTGAGCAGCGCGATCACGTTGACCGTGTTGCCGCAGACGTTGACGGGGACGTGCACCGGAACCTGGAGCAGGTTGCCCGACAGGACACCGGGAGAGTGGGCCGCCGCACCGTGCGCTCCGGCATCGGCGACAGCCAGACCCGCGCCGGCGGTCACGGCGCTACCGGCCACAGCGGTGATGGCGAATGCCTTCGCGATACGCGACATCAAGATCTCCTCGTGAGATATAGGGGCCACAGAATCTGCGGCATTGACATGGCATACAACGCGGGGAGGGCCGAGGGGTCACGGCCGCTGCGCCTACCCGGTGACGGCAAATGCCACCGAGGCGAAGTACGGGCGCACCTGGGTGACGGTGCCGGGCCGCAGAACCTCGACCACCCGGCCCGTGCATCCCGGATCGCGGTAGAAGGTCGCCGTGGCCGAAGTCCTGTTGGAGACCGCGCGGCCGCCGCCGCCCTCCGCCGGGGCGCAGCCCCTCGGCGCGGAGAGTCCGTGGGGCCGGTCGTCCTGGCCGACGTACTGGAAGTCGGGCCCGGCGGCAACGGCCCGGGCCGCGCCGCCGGCGGCGAATGCGGCCGCGGCCAGCAGCAGAGCGGGCAGGATGGGGTGGATACGCAGGGATCGCATGCCCCGTCCAACCAGCCGGGGCCCGGCGGCGGTCACGCCTTGTCACCCGTCGGAGGGCTGTGCGACCGTGCGCGGAGCACCGCGACAGCAGGAGGAAGTAGATGAGCGCACCGGGTGGGGGCGGCCGCGCGCGGCCCCAGGTCAGGACCGGGTCCGGCGTGGTGGAGGGCCGCACGGACACCCACGGGAACGCCGTCTTCCGGGGCATCCCCTACGCCGCCCCGCCCGTCGGCGCCCTGCGCTTCGCGGCGCCCGCGCCCCCGGCCGCCTGGGAGGGCGTACGGGACGCCGGGTCCTTCGGGCCCACCGCGCCCAAGGTGCCCTACCCGGACACCTTCGCGGCCCTGCTGCCCGATCCGCGGATCCCCGGGGACGACTGCCTGACCGTCAACGTGTGGACGCCCGACCCGGCGCCCGCGGCCCGCCTGCCCGTCATGGTGTGGCTGCACGGCGGAGCGCACACCCGGGGCTCCTCGGCCGTGCCCGTCTACGACGGCTCCGCCTTCGCGCGCGACGGGGTCGTGCTCGTCTCCTGCAACTTCCGCCTCGGGGTGCTCGGCTACGGGCTCTTCCCCGACGCCCCCGCCAACCGCGGGCTGCTCGACCAGATCGCCGCCCTGGAATGGGTCCGCGACAACATCGAGGCCTTCGGCGGCGACCCGGCCGGCGTCACCCTGTTCGGCGAGTCCGCGGGTGCCATCAGCACCGGCGCCCTGCTCGCCGCCCCGCGTGCCGCCGGGCTCTTCTCCCAGGCCGTCCTGCAGAGCGGGGCCCCCGAGGCGCTGCCGCGCGACAAGGTCCGCGCCATGGTGCGGCGGATGGCCTCCCTGCTCAAGGTGCAAGCCACCGCGCGGGCGTTCGCCGGCGTCGAGCTGCCCGATCTGCTCGTCGCGCAGGCCGCCGTGCTCCGCAAGTCCAGCCCGCTCGTGGGCGGGCCCGCCTTCGGTCTCGTGGCCGACCCGGACACGCTCCCCGGCGACCCCCTCGAAGGGGCCGCGGCACGCGGCGAGGTGCCCCTGCTGCTGGGCTGGACCAGCGACGAGTACCGGCTGTGGCTCGCCCCCACGGGCGGGATGCGGCTCCTGGACCGGCTCGGCCCGCTCGCCGTGGCGCTGGCCCGCTTCCGCAGCGGCAAGTCCCGTGCCGACGTACGGGCGCTGCGCGCCGCCCTGCCCGGGGCGAGCCCCGCCGAGCTCGCGGGGCAGCTGCTCACGGACAGCCTGCTGCGCGACCCGCTGCGGCGGCTCGCCGGGGCCCGGCGAGCCGCGCCGAGCTGGGTGTACGAGTTCGGCTGGCCCTCCGGCGTACCGGGGCTCGGCGCCTGTCACGCACTGGAACTGGGCTTCGTGTTCGACACCCTGGGCGTGCCGGAGGCCTCGTGGCTGGCCGGTCCGGACACCCCGCAGGCGCTGGCCGAGGAGATGCACTCGGCCTGGGTGCGGTTCGCCGCCCTCGGGGATCCGGGCTGGGCGCCCTGGGACGGCAACGGCCCGCCGAGGAGGTTCGGCGGGCCGGAGCTGAAGGAGGAGCGGGCGGAAGGACCGGAGGCTACTCGACGGGCCCTTCCATGACCTTGCTGATGAACTGGATCGGGCCCTCGCCCATGTTCGGGACGTAGGTCTTCGCGTTGTGCTGGCCGCCCTTGATGATCCTCAGGTCGGTGTGGACGGGCCCCTTGTTGCCGTAGGTGGCGATGAACTTCTGCACGTCCGGCAGGGTCTTCTTGTTGTTCTCGCTGTCGCCGACCTGGAAGGCGAGGTAGACGTCCGGACCCTTGCGGTCGATGAGCTGCTTCGCCAGCACCTCCGGGTTGTTCTCGGCCTTCTCCTTGTCGTAGCCCTTCCACAGGGAGGAGTCCGGGACGATGTCCGGGCCGGAGGCGATCACGGCCTTGAACTTGTCCGGGTGCTTGAGCACGGCCTTGAGGCCCGCGAAGCCGCCGGTGGAGGAGCCCATGAAGGCCCAGCCGTCACGGGACTTGACGGTGCGGAAGTTCGCCTTCATCAGGTCCGGCACGTCCTCGGTCAGCCAGGTGCCCATCTTGGGCTGGCCGGGGATGTCGGAGCCGTCCCAGTAGATGCCCTTGTCGTCCGGCTGCGGGTTCAGCACCGGCATGGCCAGGAGGAAGGGCTTGCTCTTCCCCTCCGCGTACCACTTGCTGATGCTGGTCTGGAGCCCGAGGTCGGTGCCCATCCAGTAGTTGGTCGGGAATCCGGCGCCGCCGGGCAGGGCGATCAGGACCGGGAAGCCGCTCTTGGCGAACTTCGGGTCGTTGTACTCCTTGGGGGCCCAGACCCAGACCTTGCCCTTGAAGCCGGACTTCTTGCCGTCCAGCGTGGTGACGGCCACGTGCGTGCCGTCCGGCAGGGTCATCGAGTTCTTGAAGTCGGCGGCCGGGCCGGTGGGCATCAGCATCTTGGAGCTCGCGGGCTGCGCGGCCGCGTCGTTCTTCTTGCCGGAACCGGCCGGCGGCTGCCCGAAGGACACCTGGGAGCCCTTGTCGGTGAACGGGGGTATCTCGAAGTGGTTCATCACGAGCGCCGCGATGCCGGCGAGCGCGAGGACGGACGCACCGGCGATCACCCAGCGGCGGACCCGGGACTTGCGGGGCGGGGGCTCGGGGTCGTAGCCGTACTGGTCCCCGTACTGCTGGTGCTCGTACCGGGGCTCCTGACCGTACGGGGCCTGCGGTTGCTGTCCGTACGGAGGATGCGGCTGTCCGTACGGACCGCCGTACTGGTCGCCGTGGGGCGGCTGGGGGCTCTGCCCCTGCGGCCGGTACGGCTGGTACTGCTGCCCGTCGGGTGAGTACGACATGTGCGGTGGCTCTCCGGCTGGTGCTGCCCCGAAGGGGCGATGTGGTCTGGGCGGCTGCGTCCGTCCGTTCGGAAGATGAACGAAAACTTGTCCGGGTTCCGGATTTTTCCTTCTCTTGGGGATTTCGGGAGAAGGACCTTACCCGGCGCCCGCAGGGCATGTCGGGTTCGGGATCTGTTCGCCGACTGGCCCTGGCCAGTGCACATGTCCGTGGGTATGGTGCCTCCGCGCAGCCGCCCGATCACCCCGTGCCGCCGGAGCCCGAAAGGCCCCCATGCCCCCGATGCCGCCGTTGTCGCTTCGCCGCCGGATCCTGATCCTGGTCGCGGTCGTGTGCGTGCTGGCAGGGGTGGCCGGGCTGTCCTTCCTGCGGGCCGCCGACCGGGCCGAGCAGCGAGGCCGCACCCAGGCCGGCGGCCCCGAGATCGCCAGGGGCGGGCTCTCCCTGACCCCGGGCGAGGACGGCCCGCGGATCGTCTTCCGCAACATGGCCTGGGGACCGAACCGCGACGAACTCGCCTCCGTTCCCGCCGCTGCACCCGAGGGAGCCCGTACCGCCTCCGGGGTGAGCTGCCTGCGGTTCCACTCGGCGGGGGGCACCGGGATCTGCCTCCAGGCCGTGAAGGGCGGGGTCCAGGACGGCTACCGGGCCGTCGTCCTCGACGCCCGCCTGAGGGAGGTGTCCGCGCATCGGCTGGCCGGCATCCCCACCCGGGCCCGTGTCTCGCCCGGCGGGCTGCGTGTCGCGTGGACCGTCTTCGTCGGCGGGGACTCGTACGCAGGCACGAACTTCTCGACGCGGACCTCGGTGCTCGATCTGGGCACGGGCAGGCTCGACGCCTCACTGGAGGACTTCACGATCCTCAAGGACGGCAAGGAGTTCCGGAACGCCGACGTGAACTTCTGGGGGGTCACGTTCGTCGCCGACGAGCGGACCTTCTACGCGACCATGGCCACCGGCGGCCGCACGCACCTGGTCCGCGGGAACCTGGCCGCACGCTCGGTGACCGTCCTGCGCGAGAACGTGGAGTGCCCGTCGCTGTCGCCCGACGGGAAGCGCCTGGTGTTCAAGAAGCGGGTGGAGGGCCTGCCGGCCGAGGCCCCGTGGCGGCTCCACGCCCTGGACCTGACCTCCGGCACGGAGACCCCGCTCGCCGAGGAGCGCAGCGTGGACGACCAGGTGGTGTGGCGGGACGACCGGACCGTCGTCTACTCCCTGCCCGGGGACTTCGGAGCCGACCTGTACGCGGTGCCGGCCGACGGGAGCGGCGCCCCGGCCCGGCTGATGGCATCGGCCCTCGCCCCCGCCTTCCTCGGCTGACCGTGGGAAGGCGGAGGGAGGGCCGCAGGACCGTTACGCCCGCGCTAGGCCGGGACGAGCGTCTTGCGGCGCCGCTTGCGCGGGGCGCCGCCCGACAGCCGCAGCTCGATGATCGACCGCACGGCCGGCCACTCCTCGTCGAGGATCGAGTAGAAGGCCGTACTGCGGACCGCCCCGTCGAGGCCCCGCGAATGGGCCCGGCGGACCCCCTCGCAGGTGAAGCCCAGGCGTTCCATGGCGGCCCGGGAGCGGCCGTTGCGGGCGTCCGCGCGCAGCGAGATGCGCCGCACGCCCCAGGTCTCGAAGGCATGGCGGAGCATGAGCAGCTTCGCCTCGGTGTTGATGCCGGTGCCCTGGGCGCCCGGGGACAGCCAGGTATTGCCGATCTCGGCGGCATCGGGGATCGCCGTCGCCGGATCGCCGAACGGGACGCCCGGCACGGCGGGCCACACCAGGGGCCCCTGCCAGTAGTCGAGTTCCAGGAACCGGGTCGACCCGACGACCCGCCCATCGGTGGCTCTGACCACCGCGAACGGGACCGAGCGACCCGAGGCCTGATCGGCGAGGGCACGTTCGATGTACTCGTGGGACGCCTGCACGCCGTGGGGTACGGGAGTGAAGGCGTAAGTCGTACGATCCTCGGCCCCGGCCACGGCCAGGGCCTCAGTGTGGTGGGGGGCGAGGGGCTCAAGCCGCACGGTGCGGCCGGCGAGGAGTACGGGTACGGGCACGGAGCCTTCGGTCCTTCTGGGCGGTGGGGTGGTTGCACAGTCTGCGTGTCTGACGTCGCCCCCCGTGCAAAACACGGGTGAAAGGCAACGGGCTGTCAGGTGAACGCGAGTGGCTCAATGTAGCCCCTTAAAGTCCTCTCATGAACCCCCAATTTGGCAATGGCGTGAACGTCTTTTTCGACGACTTGGGTCCCCGCCACGGAGCGGTCGTAATCCTGATCCACGGACATCCCTTCAACCGCACGATGTGGGCCCCCCAGACGGCCGCCCTGACGACCGCCGGTTACCGCGTGATTACCCCTGACCTGCGGGGATACGGGGAAAGCCCGGTGGTCCCGGGGAAGGCGCTGCTTGCCGACCTCGCGGACGATCTCGCCGCCCTCCTCGCCCGGCTGGGTATCGAACGCGCGGTCGTCGGCGGTGTGTCCATGGGCGGGCAGATCGCGATGGAGCTGCGGCTGCGCCACCCGGGTGTGGTACGGGCCCTCGTGCTCTCCGACACCTCGCCGGCGCCGGAGACCGAGGACGGCAAGAAGTTCCGCCGGGAGCTCGCCGAGCGGCTCCTCGTCGAGGGCATGGAGCCGTACGCCGATGAGGTCATCGACAAGATGCTGGCGCCTTACAACGTCACCGGCATGCCCGAGGCGGCCGCCCGGGTGAGCGCCATGATGTGCGCGACCGATCCCGAGGGCGCGGCCGCCGCCCTGCGCGGGCGGGCCGAGCGCCCCGACTACCGGCCCGTGCTCGCCGGGGCCGCCGAGCCCTGCCTGGTGCTGGTGGGCGCGGACGACGTCTACACCCCGGTCGCCGAGGCCGAGGCCCTGCACGCCCTGATGCCGAACTCGGTGCTCGCCGTCATCGACGGTGCGGGCCACCTGCCCGGCGTGGAGCAGCCGGAGGCCTTCAACAAAGCGCTGCTGGAGTTCCTCGCGGGGCTGTGACGGGGCGGCAAGTGGCCCAATGCCATGCGCCCTGATTGGCACTGCCCGGCGGGCCACCGGGCTGGTGCAATCAGGGGGTGACGCTACGGATCCTGCCCCCGCCCGGGGCGCCGCGCCGACTGGCCGCGGCCCAGTTGAGCAACTCCGTCGGAGACGGCGCCTACTACGTGTGTTCGGCGCTCTACTTCACCCGGGTGGTCGGCCTCTCGCCCGCGCAGATCGGCCTCGGGCTGACCGTCGCCTGGGCGGTCGGCTCCGTCGCCGGGGTGCCCCTGGGGGCGCTCGCCGACCGGCGCGGCCCGCGCGGCACATCGGCGGTGCTGGCGGCGGCCACCGCGGCCTCGGTGCTCTCGTTCCTCTTCGTGCGGTCCTTCTGGGCCTTCCTGCCGGCCGCCGTCGTCTACGCCACCGCCCAGTGCGGTCTCGCGGCCGCCCGGCAGGCGCTGCTCGCGGGACTGGTCCCGCCGGAGCGGCGGACGGGGGTGCTGGCCCACCTCCAGGCCATGCTCAACGGGGGCCTCGCCCTGGGGGCGGCGCTCGGCGGGCTGGCGCTGGGCGCGGACACCGAGCGGGCCTACCTCGCGGTCTTCGTGCTGGACGCGGTGGGCTTCCTGGCCTGCGCCGCCGTCCTGCTCGCGCTGCCCGCCGTGGCCCCCGTTCCCGGGCGGGCGGCCGGGGAGCCCAGGCTGGCGGTGCTCCGCGACCGTCCGTACGCCCTGGTCACGCTGCTGAACGCGATCCTGCTGCTGCGGATGCCGCTGCTCAGCCTCGCCGTGCCGCTGTGGATCGTGCAGCGCACGCACGCCCCCGGCTGGCTGGTGTCGGCGCTGTTCGTGCTCAACACCGTCGCCGTGATGCTGTTCCAGGTGCGCACGGCCCGGTCCGTGACCGGCCTGGACGGCGCCCTGCGCGCGGTCCGGGTGTCCGGGCCGGTGATGGCCGCCTCGTGCGCGGCGTTCGCCCTCTCGGCGGTCCCCGGGGCGGGCTGGGCGGCCGCGGCGCTGCTCGTGGCCGGCGCGGTGCTCCAGGTCGACGCCGAGATGCGGCAGTCCGCCGGGTCCTGGCAGATCGGCTTCGCGCTGGCCCCCGCCGACCGGATCGGCCAGTACCAGGGCTTCTTCGGCACCGGGGTCCCGGTGGCCCGCACCCTGGGACCGCTGGTGCTGACCTCCCTGCTCCTGGTGTGGGGGATCCCGGGGTGGCTGCTGCTGGGGGCCGTACTGACGGCCGCCTCGTACGCGATGGGCCCGGCGGTGCGGTGGGCCGGGGCGGTCCGGGGGCGTGCCGGTGCGGTGGCGGCCGCGACGGCGGGCTGATCCGGACCGTTCGGCGTGCACCCGGGTGACCGATGGCAGGCCCGGATGCCGGGCCACCGCGTGTCAGTCTGTACGGAGGGTCGTGCGCAGCCGGCTGGACGCCCCAGCGGCGGAGTTCCTCGAAGAGGGAGGCCTCGCGGAAGTCGGTCCGGGTCGGATCCGGGGCGAGCTCGCAGAGCACCAGGGTGCGGTCGAGGGCGATGCGTACCTCGTTGAGCAGCCGGATCCGCTCCAGGCGCAGCAGCGGGGTGCCGGCGGGCACGTCGAGGCCTGGCCGGCGACCCCTCGGCCGGCCAGTTCATGACCGGCGGCTTCCCGCCGAGCAGACCACCGCGGTCCACCGGCAGGCCGCCGAGGTCGTCGCGGGTCTGCGCGAGCGCGGAGCCCGGTGCATCGCCTCCGACGGGGTGGCGGCGGGCGCCTCCCGCGCGTCGGCGGAGGAGGGCGCGCTGCTGCTGCGCGAGGTGGTCAGGATGACCGCCGCCGCCTCGGCCACCCGCAATTGCCTGCACGGGGAGATGGAGTCGGCGGGCGGCACCCTTCACCTCGTGTACGGCGACGGCCGCGAGATCGAGCCGGCCCGCTCACTCGCGCGAGCAGGCCACCTGACCCTGCTGATCACCACGGCGGACGTGGACGTCGAGGAGAACCTGTTCACCGTGCGGCTGCCGCGGGTGGCCGACGCCGTCCGCGTGGTCCTGGAGACGGTGGTTCGACGTGGCCGCCCACACCCCGACCGTGATCCGAGAGGCAGCCGCCACCTGAGATCATCCGGGCATGGACTTCGTGACGGGACCGGGGCGTGACGTGGCGGGCGGACTGGACGGCGTACTGCGGCAACTGGCCTCCGTCGGGCCCTTCTTCACCGTGCCCTGTGGGAAGGAGCCGCCCGGGCCCGGTTTCCGGCCGCTGACCGAGCTGTACGGGGAGCGGCTCGGGCCGTACGTCGCCGAGGTGGGCCGGCGGATCGGCAGCGGGCCCGGGCGGGTGGCCGCCTCGACCGCGCAGCTCGGGATCGCCTCGCGGCTGTGGTCCCTCGGGCTGGGCTGCGCCGCGCTGGCCGGGAGGGTGCCGGACCTGGCGCCCGACCGGCTCTGGTGGCGGCTGCCGGGGGCCGGTTCGCTGGAGCTGTGGCTGCCCGAGCCCGGGGAACTGCCCGCCGGGGCGCTCGGGGAGAGCGTCCTCGGGAACCTGGCCGTGCTCGACGCGGGCCTGCGGGACGGGTTCGGGGTCTCGCAGAAGATCCTGCGGGGCAACGCCGCTTCGGGACTGGTCGGGGCGCTGCGGGTGCTGCTCGACCGGGTGCCGGGCGGCGCGGCCGTCGCGCTGGCGGGGGACCTGCTGGCCGACGGCGGGGCCCTGGGCGGTACGGGCACCTTCATCCACGAGGAGGGGCTGGGCGTGGCCTTCGTACGGCGCAGCTGCTGCCTCTACTACAAGGTGCCCGGTGGCGGGCTGTGCGGGGACTGCGTGCTGCGGACCGGGCGGAAATGAGTGGGGCCATCGGGGAGCAGGCGCACTGCCTCCCGATGGCCCCGCGACACCGCTGGAACTAGAAGGTGAGGTTCCAGGAGTCGATCTTGCCGGTGTCGGCGCTGGCGTTGTCGTTCACGCGCAGCTTCCAGGTGCCGTTGGCCACCTCGGCGGAGGCGTTGACGGTGTAGACCTGGTTGATGTTGTCGGCGCTGCCGCCGGTCCGGTTGTGCACCGTGTAGACGGTGCCGTCCGGGGCGACCAGGTCGACCTTGAGGTCGCCGATGTAGGTGTGCGCGATGTTCACGCCCACCTTGAGGGTGGCCGGGGCGTTGCCGGTCACACCGCTGACGGTGATCGGGCTCTCCACGGTGGCGTTGTCGGCGATGGCGAAGTCACCGGGGTTCTCGAAGTACTTGCCGGGCGGCGGGGTGGTCCCGACCGCCTTGAGGGCGTCGACCTGGCCCTCGCCGAAGAACCCGTTGTTGGCCGTGGTGCCCTTGCAGCGGCTGTCCGACGGGCAGGCTACGTCGTTGGCCTGGGTGGCCAGCTTGTCGCGGATCTGGGCCGGCGTGATGCCCGGGTTGGTGCTGGCGATGAGCGCGGCCACACCCGCCACGTGCGGGCTGGCCATCGAGGTACCGCTCATGGTGGCGTAGGTGCCGCCCGGCGCGGTGGAGTAGACGTTGCTGCCCGGAGCGGCGACGTCGATCTTGCCCAGGCCGAAGTTGGAGAACGAGGCCTTGGTGGTGCCGGTGCCGTTCGCCGCGACCGTGACCACGCCCGGGAGCTCGGTCGGGATGTCCAGGCACGCGTTGGTGATCGTGCGGGTGACCGGGGTCGAGTCGTTCGGGCTCGCCGTGTCGGTCGTCTTGTTGGCGAGGTCGTAGTTCTCGTTGCCCGCCGCCGCGACCTGGAGCGAACCCTTGCCCTCCGCGTACTCCTGGGCGCGCTTGACGCCCTCGATGATCGCGGCCTGGTCGGCGTTGTCCGGGCAGTTGAACTGCCACGGGTCCGTGTAGTAGCTGTTGTTGGTGACCTGGAAGCCGTGGTCACCGGCCCACATGAACCCGCAGACGGTGTTCTCGGCGAAGAAGAGCGACGAGTTCGGCTCGGCGATGCGCACCGAGGAGATCTTCACGCCCGGGGCCACGCCGATGACGCCCTTGCCGTTCTTGGCGGCGGCGACCGTACCGGCCACGTGGGTGCCGTGGGTGCCCACGTCCCGCCAGGCACCCGCACGGGTGTCGGGCTTGCCGTAGGCGCAGGAGACCGAGTCGGCCGCGTTGAAGTTCGGGGCCAGGTCCTGGTGCTGGTCGTCCACACCGGTGTCCAGGATGCCGACCTTGACGGAGGCGGAGCCGGTGGTGACGGCCCAGGCCTGGTCGGCCTTGATCTGGGTCATGTCCACGCGGTTCGGCTCGCCCGCGGGCGTCGTGGCCTGTGACGGGTTGGCCGGCAGCGCCGGGTTGTAGGCGTCGGCCGGCACGTCCGAGGTGCGGGTGGCGCCGACCTGCTGGACCCCGCTCACGCCGCGCATCGTCGTGGCGAAGGAGCCGGAGGCGGAGTGGGCGAGGATCACGCCGATGGCGTCGTAGGACTGGAACACCGTGCCGCCGTTGGCGGCGACGGCGTTGCGCACCGCGGTGGTGTCACCGGGAGCGGTGATCACGAAGTAGGCGCGGGTGCCGGCAACCCAGGTCGCACTCTGGGAAGTCGGGGCCGCGGCCCGGGGCGCCGCCGCCGGGGCGGAGACGGAGCCGTTGGGAGAGACGGGGGCGGTGCCGGCGAGCGCGGCGGGGGCCCCGAAAGCGAGTGCGGCGCCGATGGTGGCGGCCAGCACGAGGGTACGTCGAGGTCGGCTGGATATGTGGGGTATCAATGCGTCCTCCGAGGACCCGGTGGTGCGCGTGGCACGTGCCGGGTCGTACGAAACAAGTGGTGGACGCAAGATGTCATGCACACAGCCTGTTGCGGAAGTACCTTTTGCAGCCTGGAGGTTCGTTTATCGGTGGCCGAATACCGACTATGGGTGACAAGTGCGGAGAATGCGGCGGGCCGGCCGGACTGGGTACCGTGGGGGCGAACCCTGCCCGGCCGGCCCGTACGGGCGCAACGGCTAGGCCGGAACGCCGTCCTTGGGGGCGCCCGACGGCTGCGGCACGGAGGCCGCCGCGGGCTCGCCCGGTTCCGCCGGCGCGTCGTCGACCAGCGTGTTCTCGTCGAACGGCAGCCGCCCGGCGAGGACTTCCGCGGCCCGTGCGTGGTCGAACTCCTTCGTCCACGTCCCGATGAGCACCGTCGCGATGGCATTGCCCGCGAAGTTGGTCAGCGCCCGCGCCTCGCTCATGAACCGGTCGATGCCCACGATCAGGCCGACGCCGTCGACGAGTTCCGGCCGGTGCGACTGGAGTCCGCCGGCCAGGGTGGCCAGACCCGCGCCGGTGACCCCGGCCGCCCCCTTCGAGGCGATGATCATGAACAGCAGCAGCGAGATCTGCTCGCCCAGCGCGAGCGGCTTGCCCATGGCCTCGGCGATGAACAGCGAGGACATCGTCAGGTAGATCGCGGTCCCGTCCAGGTTGAACGAGTACCCGGTCGGCACCGTGATCCCGGTGACCGGGCGGGAGACGCCCAGGTGCTCCATCTTCGCGATCAGCCGCGGCAGCGCCGACTCCGAGGAGGAGGTCGACAGGATCAGCAGGAACTCGCGGCCCAGGTAGCGGAACAGGGTGAAGACGTTCACCCCCGTGCACAGCCGCAGCAGCGTGCCCAGCACCAGGAACACGAACAGCAGGCACGTGGCGTAGAAACCGACCATGATGACGGCCAGCGACTTCAGCGCGTCGATGCCCGTCGCCCCGACCACCGCCGCGATCGCGCCGAACGCGCCCACCGGAGCCGCCCACATGATCATCGCGAGCACCCGGAACACCAGCTTCTGCACGTGCCCGATCCCGCGCAGCACCGGCTCGCCCGCCGCGCCCATGGCCTGCAGCGCGAACCCGCAGAGCAGCGCCACCAGCAGCGTCTGGAGCACCTGGCCCCCGGTGAAGGCGGACACCAGCGTGGTCGGGATGATCCCGAGCAGGAACTCCGGCGTGCTCTGCGCCCCGCCCGCCTTGGCCTGCGCCTCGCCGGCCTTCGCCGCGGCCTCGGTCAGGTGCAGCCCGCTCCCCGGCTCCAGCAGGTTGCCGACCAGCAGCCCGATCGCCAGCGCGACCGTGGACATGACCATGAAATAGCCGAGGGCGAGCCCGCCCACCGCCCCCACCTTGGCGGCCTTGCGGACCGAGCCGATGCCCAGCACGATCGTGCAGAAGATCACCGGCGAGATCATCATCTTGATGAGGTTGACGAAGCCGGTGCCCAGCGGCTTGAGCTCCACGGCCACGCCGGGCGCGGCGAAGCCGACGGCGATGCCGAGCAGCACCGCGGCGATCACCGCGATGTAGAGATAGTGCGTTCTGTCGCGCCTGGCGGCCACGATGCCTCCTGGTGGTGAAGTCGTTCCGGGAGACCATCGCCCAGCGCTGTGACCCCGGTCACCCTTGCGTTCATTGAGTTCACGACCCGGTGCACACTGAGCGCCATGTTCCGCTTCCCCCGGCCGCCGCGCAGCCTCGCCGGCCAGCTCTTCGCCATGCAGGTGCTGCTGGTCGCCGTGGTCGTCGCCGGGTGCGCCGTCTTCGCGTACGCCACCGCACGCGGCCAGGCCGAGGACGCCGCGCGGCGCCAGGCCGGGGCCGTGGCCCACGCGGTCGCGGACTCGCCGTCGGTGCGCGAGGCCGTACGGGGATCCGCGCGCGGAACCGACCCGTCGGCCGCGCTCCAGCCCTACGCGGAGAAGGTCCGCGCCGACTCCGGCGTGGACTTCGTGACGATCATGGCCCCCGACGGACGGCGCTGGACCCACCCCGACCCGCGGCGCATCGGCGAGACCTTCATGGGCAACACCGCTCCGGCGCTGCGCGGCGAGACCTTCAGCGAGACCTACACCGGCACCCTCGGCCCCTCCATCCGGGTGGTCACCCCGCTCACCGACGGCGGCCGGATCGTCGGCCTCGTCAGCTCCGGGATCACCGTCCGCGCGATCAGCGACCGGCTCGCCGCACAGCTCTCCGCGCTCGCCTGGGTCGCGGGCGGCGCGCTCGCCCTCGGGGGCCTCGGCACCTACGTGGTCAACGCCCGGCTGCGCCGTCACACGCACGGCATGAACGCCGCCGAGCTCAGCCGGATGTACGACTACCACCAGGCGGCCCTGCACGGGGTCCGCGAGGGGCTGCTGCTGCTCGACGGCCAGCGCAGGATCACCCTCATCAACGACGCGGGCCGCGAACTCCTCGGCCTGCGCGGCGAGATCACCGGATCCGGCGCCGCCGACCTCGGGCTGCCCGCCCCGCTCACCGGGGCCCTGCTCGCGGACCGGCCCCGGGTCGACGAAGTGCACCTGACCGCCGACCGGGTGCTGGTCGTCAACAGCTCGCCGGTCGCGGGCGGCGGCCGCCGGGGCACCGTGGTCACCCTGCGCGACCACACCGAACTCCAGGCACTGACCGGCGAGTTGGACCACGAGCGGGGATTCACCCAGGCGCTGCGCTCGCAGGCCCACGAGGCGGCCAACCGGCTGCACACCGTGGTCTCCCTCATCGAACTCGGCCGCGCCGACGAGGCGGTGGAGTTCGCCACCGCCGAACTGGAGCTCGCCCAGGCGCTCACCGACCAGGTGATCACCGCGGTGGGCGAGCCGGTGCTGGTCGCCCTCCTGCTGGGCAAGGCCGCCCAGGCGCACGAGCGCGGCGTGGAGCTGGTCGTCACGCCCGACAGCCGGAGCCTCGCCGACGGGGGCGATCTGCCGCCGGCCCGCGACCTGGTCACCGTGCTGGGCAACCTCATAGACAACGCGGCCGACGCCGTCACCGCCGTCCCGGGCGCGCGGATCGCGGTGACGCTGCGGCCCGACGGGGACGAGCTGCTGCTGCGGGTCGCCGACAACGGGCCCGGGCTGCCGCAGGGCGTGGACGTGTTCCGCCGGGGCTGGTCCGGCAAGGGTGAGGGGAGGGGCCTCGGCCTGGCCCTGGTCCGCCAGGTGGTGCAGCGTTACGGCGGCAGTGTGACGGCGGCCCAAGGACCGGCCGGGGGCGCGGAGTTCACCGTACGGCTGCCCGTCCTGGGCGGTGTCCGGTGAGCGCGGGCGAGGTGCGGGTGCTGGTCGTCGAGGACGACCCCGTGGCCGCCGACGCGCACGCGCTGTACGTCGGGCGGGTGCCCGGGTTCACCGCCGTCGGGGTGGCGCACTCGCTCGCCGAGGCCACCCGGACCCTGGAGCGGACCCGGGTCGACCTGCTGCTGCTCGACCTCACCCTGCCCGACGGCCACGGGCTGCGCTTCGCGCGCGGGCTGCGGGCCGCCGGGCATCCCGTCGACGTGATCGTGGTGACCTCCGCGCGGGACCTGGCCGTGGTCCGCGAGAGCGTCTCCCTCGGCGTGGTCCAGTACGTGCTGAAGCCCTTCGCCTTCCCGACCCTGCGCGAACGGCTCCTGCGCTACGCCGAGTTCCGCCAGACGGCGGGCGAGGCGGCCGGCCAGGACGACGTGGACCGGGCGATGGCCGCCCTGCGCGCACCCCGCCCGGCCGAGCTCCCCAAGGGGCTGAGCGCGCCGACCCTCGACAAGGTCGCCGCCCTGCTGAGGGCGGCGACCGAGGGGCTGACCGCGGCGGGGGCGGCCGAGGCGGCCGGGATCTCCCGGATCACGGCCCGCCGCTACCTGGAGCACCTGGTGGACACCGGCCGCGCGGACCGCACCCCCCGGTACGGCCAGGTGGGCCGCCCCGAACTGCACTACCGCTGGCTGGCGGCGGCGGGCTCGGTGTCGAAGGTGTAGAACTTCCGGTGGTCCAGCAGGTCCGCCGGGGTGACGTCGTTCCACGGCCTCATGCGATCGTTCAGGTCCACCACGTTCGCGGTGCCCACCGTCGGCAGGTACGTGGACTGGGGGTGGCGGGCCTGCCAGTCGGCCCACAGCTTGTCCACGAAGGCGTGGTGCATCCAGAAGACGGGGTCGTTCGGGGACACGCCGGTCGCCATCTGCCCGCCGACCCATACGTGCACCCGGTTGTGCAGGTTGGCGCCCCGCCAGCCCTCCAGGTGGTTGCGGAAGCCGCCGGAGGAGCTGTTCCAGGGGGCCGCGTCGTACACGGGCATGGCCAGTACGGCGTCCACCTCCGCCCTGGTCGGCAGCTCGGCGACCCCCGTGCCGAGGGCCCGGCGCAGGTACGCGCGCCCGTCGACCCGTACGTTCACGGTCCACTTCCCGGCCGCGTGGGCGAAGGGTCCGTCGAGCACCTGCCCGTCGCGGGCCCGTCCGGTGCCGCCGAGGAAGTCGGCCGCCCAGAGCGAGGAGCGGGCGGTGCGGTCCGCGGTCCAGTCCCAGTAGGGGAGGGAGACGCTCGCGTCCACTTTCTGCAGTGCCGCCTCGAACTCCAGCAGGAAACGCCGGTGCCAGGGCAGGAACGAGGGGGAGCGGTGGCCGACCCGGTCGCCGGCGTCGGTGTCCGCCATGATGAAGCCGTTGTGGGTGGTGACGAACCGGTCGTACGTGCCGGTGCGCTTGAGCTCCAGCAGGGCGGCCGTGAAGGCGCGCTTCTCCTCGGGGGTGAGGGACGCCTGGTTCTTGCGGACGGTCATGCCGCACCGCCGAACGGGACGAGCGCGGCGCCCTGGAGCTCGCGGACCGCGGCGCGGGCGAGGGAGAGCGGGTCGGCGTAGGTCTCGTAGTGGTTGACCACGCTGATCCAGCTGCCGTCGGCGTTGCGCATCACGTGCAGCTCGCGGCCGTCTATCCGGACGGTGGGCAGTCCGGCGGAGTGGTGGCCGCCGTGGTGGCCCCCTCCGCCCTGGGTGATCTGTATCCGGCGGCCCTGGTAGACCTCGTCGGTGGCCGTGCCCGAGGGTGTCGGGGCGGTGGCCTGGGCGGCGTTCGCGGTGGTGGCCGCGATGCCGAACGCGGTGAGCGCGCCGGCAGCGGTGCCCGCTAAGGCCTGTCGGCGGGTGATCTTGTTCATGGCCCGAAGAGGTATCAGGGCGCCGGAGAGGGCAGGCCGATATCCGGACATCTGCGGATAAGTTGTCGGTAGAACAAGTTGGGTGATCTTCCCGTCCGGACCGGCTCCAGCGGCCCGAACGGGAAGACCTATGGACAGAACCCTACTCGACCGAAAATCTTACGGTCGTACCGGAGGGCTATGGAGGGGATCACACCGCCGGGTCGGCCGGAACTGGCGGGGCGCGCCGGTCGGCCGCGACCGACATTGGTTCCTGCTTGTCCCATATAGTCCCGCTATGCCTCTTCATGAGACGAAGGACGACCGCGCGCTCGACGCCGACACGGACGTGTTCGCGTCCACGCTGAGCGGCCAGATCCTCCCCAAGTACCGGATGCCGGAGGACCACTCGCCCACCGAGGTGGTCTACGAGCTCCTCCACAACGAGCTCCTCCTCGACGGCAACGCCGCTCAGAACCTGGCCACCTTCTGCACCACTTGGTCGGACGACGGCGTGCACCGCCTGATGAACGAGTGCCTCGACAAGAACATGATCGACAAGGACGAGTACCCGCAGACCGCCGAGATCGAGGCGCGCTGCGTCAACATCCTCGCCGACCTGTGGAACGCCCCCGCCGGAACCGCCGCCACCGGGTGCTCCACCACGGGCTCCAGCGAGGCCGCCATGCTCGGCGGACTCGCCCTCAAATTCCGCTGGCGCGAGCGCCGCCGCGCCCAGGGCCTGCCCGTGGACCGCCCCAACCTGGTCTGCGGCCCGGTCCAGATCTGCTGGGAGAAGTTCGCCCGCTACTTCGACGTCGAACTGCGCCCGGTCCCCCTCGAGCCCGGAGCCACCGGCCTGCGCGCCCACCAGCTCGCCGACTACGTGGACGAGAACACCATCGGCGTCGTCGCCATCCTCGGGGTGACCTACACCTGCGACTACGAGCCCGTCGCCGAGATCTCCGCCGAACTCGACCGGATCCAGGCCGAACACGGCTGGGACATCCCCATCCACGTCGACGGCGCCAGCGGCGGCTTCGTCGCCCCCTTCCTCCACCCCGACGTGGTCTGGGACTTCCGGCTGCCCCGCGTGGCCTCCGTCAACACCTCCGGCCACAAGTACGGACTCGCACCCCTCGGAGTCGGCTGGATCGTGTGGCGCACCGCCGACCTGCTCCCCGCGGACCTCGTCTTCGACGTGGACTACCTCGGCGGCGACATGCCGACCTTCGCCCTCAACTTCTCCCGGCCCGGCGGCGAGGTCATCGCCCAGTACTACCTCTTCCTGCGCCTCGGCCGCGGCGGCTACCGGCGCGTCCATCAGGCCTGCGCCGACACCGCCCAGTACCTGGCCGGCGAGATCGCCGCCATGGGCCCCTTCACCCTCTTGTACGACGGCCAGGGCGGACTCCCCGCCGTCTCCTACACGCTCACCGACCCGGCGGGATCTCCCTTCACCCTCTACGACCTCTCCGACCGGCTGCGCATGCGCGGCTGGCAGGTGCCCTCGTACCCGCTGCCGCCCGACCGCGACGACACCGTGATCCAGCGGGTGCTCATCCGGCACGGCGTGACCCGCGATCAGATCGCCCTCCTCGTCACCGACCTGCGCCGGGCCGTCGAGCACCTCACCGCCGCGCCCCCGCCCGTGCCGGCCACCGAGCCCCGGTCGGGCTTCCACCACTGAAGCCGCCGGGGCCTCAGCCGGACGCCGACCAGCGCATGCCCAGGGCGTCGAGGGCCGCCACCCGCTCCGGGGCGAGGGAGGCCGCCCGGGAGCGCTGGTTGGCGATCCACGCGCCCAGCCGCACCTCCTGGTCGCCGACCGGCTCCACGTGCCCCCGCGGCACCTTGAGGTGCCGCTCCCGCGCGTGGAACTGCCGGGCCGCCTCCAGATGGCCCGCCCAGGCTTCGGCGTGGCTGCGGCGCGGCGCCGGGCGCTCCGCCTCGCTCGCCGGGGTCGCGCCGAGGGTGTGCTCCAGCAGCCAGCGCTGCGCCCACGTCAGCCGCTCCCAGTTCAGCCGCTGGAAGCGGACCCACGCCCCCAGGTCCTCGCCCTGGACCAGCACCTTGCCGGGCGCGAGCGGAAGCCGGCCCCCCGCGTCCAGGTGCACCCGGGTCAGGTGGAAGGCGCGCTGCCAGGAGATCTCCCAGGCCGGGCACCAGGAGGCGTCGACCGCCTCCAGGGCCTCCCGCCGCTCCTCCGACAGGGCCCCCGGCCCCTCCCGGCGGGCTGCCGCCCGCTGGTTCTTCACCCACACCCCGACCGGGGCGCCCGCCCAGGTGGCCTCCACCGGCGGCAGCAGGTGACCGTGCTCCGCCGCCCAGGCGCGGGCCGCCGCGAGCCCCTCCTCGAAGGCCACGTCGAAGTGGCTCCACACCATGCCGAGTTCGTCGAGCTCGGCCGCCCGCTCCCGGCCCAGCGCGCCCCGGCGGTAGGTGCGCCGCACGTCCGCGATCCACTGGCCGAGCGGGAACCGGGCGAGCCCGGGCGGCCACGCCCCGTCGCCGGACGGCACCTTGTAGCCGAAGGGCACCTTCAGGTCCCCGGCCGCGGCGGCGTAGATCCGCGCGGCCTCGACCCCGCGCCGCCAGTGCTCGTGCTCCGGGTTCAGGACGCGCAGCCGGACGAAGGCGGCCAGCAGCGCCGGGTCCCGGGGCGTGGAGAAGCTCAGCAGGCCCTCGGCGCCGCCGCTGAGGCCGCCCGAGACCGCGGCGCCCCCGGCCCGGCCCGGTACCTGCGGCTGGGCCAGGGACTCGACCAGCCGCGTGTCGTGCGCCCGCAGCGCCTCCAGCAGCCGCGCCAGGTCCCCGTACGCCCGGGAGGTCAGCATCTCCTCCGGGGTCTCGCCCGGACCCAGCAGCACCGGCACCACGAGCGAGGCGACCTTGCCCTCGCCGGGCCGGATCCGCAGCGCCCGCCCGACCGCCTGGACCAGGTCGGGCATGGAGCCCCGTACGTCGGCCCAGAAGACGGAGTCGCACTCCTTGGTGTCCACGCCCTCGCCCAGCACCCGGACACTGCCCAGGAACGCCTTCTCGGCGACCCGGCCGTCGGCGAAGGCGCCCAGCACCCGCCGCCGGTGCGCCGCCGAGTGCTGCCCGCACAGCCAGTCCGCCCACACCTTGCGGGGGTACACGGGCCGCGGGCTCCGGCTCGTCAGCCGCAGCCGCTTCGCCACCGCGGGCAGTCCGGCCGCGAAGGCCTCGGCCTCCTTCGTCAGGTGGTGGAAGACCAGCGTCCGCCGGAACCCCTGGTGCACCGCGGCCTTCACGAGCGCCGTCTGCAGGGCGGCCAGCCGAGCCCCGCGCACCGCGTCGGAGCGCCCGTCGCGGCCCATCAGCACGGCCGCCTGGAACCCCGGATCGGTCACGTCCACGCACACGACCCGGTAGGGGGCGCAGATCCCGCGGTCGATGGCCTCGGCCAGGGAGAGCGTGTAGCAGCGGGCGCCGAAGGGCCCCCGCGGATCGTCCTCCATGGAGGCGACCAGCTCACCGCGTCCCTTGCCCCCGCTCCCGGCGCCCCGTTCGCCGCTCTCCTCGCCGTCCTGCCAGACCCGCGGCGTGGCCGTCAGGTAGAGCCGCCGGACGGCGGGGATCCGCGTGTTGTCGTGGACCACCGCCCAGGGTTTGCCGATCCTCCCGGACGTACGGTGCGCCTCGTCGACCACGACCAGGTCCCAGCCGGGCAGCCCGGAGAGGTGCGCCCGCTCGACGATGCCCAGACCCAGCGAGGCGTACGTGGCGAACACGGTCACCCGGTCCACCGAGGGGCCGCCCCAGCGGGCCAGCTCCGCCGGATCGGTGGTCGTCGGCACCCCGGCGTCCTCGCCGCGCAGCGAGCACACGGCCAGGGACCGGCCCGTCCGCCCGCCGTCCCGCCAGGCCGCGGCCGTCTGCACCAGCAGGTCCAGGGACGGCACCAGCACCAGCACCCGGCCGGCCCGCAGCTCCTCGGCGGAGCGGACGGCGACCAGGGACTTACCCGACCCCGTCGCCATGATCACCTGAGTGCGCAGCCCCGCCTCGGGGACCCGGCCCCCCGCGGGCAGCTCCAGGGCCCGCACCACGGCGTCCACGGCCTCACGCTGGTGCGGGCGCAGTTCCTTCCTCACCACCTACGTCACCCACCCCTGTGATCTGCTGATTCGTCTCCAGCTCCTATCCTGCCCTGATTTTGACGCAGAAGCGGGGAGATTCGTGACGCGGGTCACATCCGCGACTGTCACGTTCGGCGGAGCAGTCTTGTCCCATGGGTATGAACGAGACCAAGAACGTACTGCTGGCCGGGGCGAGCGGAGTCCTGGGACGCCACATCACCGAGGCGCTCACCCGCGACGGATACACCGTGCTCGGCCTCGGCCGGGGCGCCGGGGCCGACGTCCGGGCCGACCTGATGGACCGCGACGGGCTGCTGCGCGCGGTCGAAGGCCTCCACGTCGACACCGTCGTGCACGCCGCCACCGCCCTGCGCAGGCCCCCCATGAGACACAAGGACATGTTCGCCACCGACGACCTGCGGCTGACCGGGACCGCGCACCTGATGGAGGCCGCCCGCGCCGTCGGCGCCCGCCGCGTCATCGCCGAGTCGATGGTCTTCGGGTACGGCTACCGGGACTTCGGCGACCACGTCATCACCGAGGACACCGACCTGTTCGGCCCGGTCGGCGACCCGGCCGTGGAACGCCACCTCGAAGGAATGCGGGTCAAGGAGCAACTGATCCTGGGCGACCGGGACATCGAGGGGATCGCGCTGCGCTTCGGCCTCTTCTACGGCGCCGGAGCCACCGAGACGCTCGTGGGGATGCTGCGCAAGCGGCAGGCCCCGGCGGTCGCCGACCACGGCCGGGTGCTGCCCTGGGTCGAACTCGCGGACGCGGGCCGCGCCGTGGCCCTCGCCGTCGAAGGCGGCCGCGCGGGGGAGGCGTACAACATCGTCGACGAGACCCCGATGGGCTTCGGCGAGCACGTGAAGGCGGTCGCCGGGGTGTTCGGCACCCCGAAGCCGATGACCGTGCCCACCTGGCTGATGCGCCCCTTCCCCTACGTGCACCGCGTGGTCACCACGAACATGCGCGTGTCCAACGCCAAGGCGAAGGCCGGCCTCGGGTGGACGCCGAGCCACCCGGGATGCGTCGAAGCCCTGAGCGCACTCGCGGGCGCGTGAGACGGATCTTGATCGGTCGGCCGGGCGGTGCGACCGTGGCGATCGTGACAGACCACTTCGAGGAATACCGGCGACTGCTGTTCGGGACCGCCTACCGCATGCTGGGCAGCGTCGCCGACGCCGAGGACATCGTGCAGGACGCCTGGCTCGCCTGGCACCGTACCGACCGGGCAGCCGTCGACAACCCGAAGGCCTACCTGGTGCGCACCGTCACCAACCTGAGCCTGAACCGGCTCAAGTCCGCCCAGGTCGTGCGCGAGGCGTACGTCGGACCCTGGCTCCCCGAGCCGCTCCTCACCTCGCCCGACATCGCCGAGGAGGCCGAACTGGCCGACACCGTCTCGATGGCGGTCCTGGTCGTCCTGGAGACCCTGACCCCGACCGAGCGCGCCGTGTTCGTGCTCCGCGAGGTCTTCGGGTACTCCCACGCGGAGATCGCCGAGGTCGTCGGGAAGTCCGAGGCGGCCGTCCGCCAGTCCGCCCACCGGGCTCGCGAACACGTACAGGCCCGCCGCCCCCGCTTCACCACCGAGGTCGCCGAACAGCGCGAGATCGCCGAGAAGTTCCGTGCGGCCTGCGCCGGCGGGGACCTCGGCGAGGTGCTCTCGCTCCTCGCCCCCGACGTCGTCTCCTGGTCGGACGGCGGCGGCGTCGTCACGGCCGCCCGCCGCCCCCTCCACGGGCCGGACCACGTCGCCCGCTGGTTCCTCGGCGTCCTGGCCAAACCCGAGGTCCGGGGCGTCGAGATGCACCCCGCCGAGATCAACGGGGAGCCCGGCCTGCTCCTGGTGTACGGCGGCGTGAACGCGGGCGCCCTCACCTTCGAGTCCGCCGGCGGCCGGATCACCGCGCTGCGCCTCGCGATCAACCCGGAGAAGCTTCGCGGCCTCCAGCCGTAGGGCCCGTCGGGGCGATCGGGGCGGTCGGGGATCAGCCGGTCAGCGCCGCGAACTCCGCGTTGGCGCGTTCGGTGACCAGGGCGAGGACACGGCCGGCCGCCGCCAGGTCCTCGGCGGGTATCCCGCCCCAGACGCGGGCGGTGACGGGGGCGGTCTCCGCGCCGACGGCGGCGAGCAGTTCACGGCCCGCATCCGTGGGGAGCAGGTGCGGGCCGTCCGCGACGAGGAGCCGCCTGGCCAGCAGCTCGTCGAAGGTGGCGTGGACGTCGGCCGGATCGGCCTTGAGGGAGTCCCGGACCTGGGCGACGAGCTCGTCCGGGGTCCGGGGCGCGTCGGCCGTGGCGGCGGCGCGCAGGGTGACCTGCTGCTGGAACGTCATGCCGTGCCGGGCCAGGACCTGTTCCAGGACGCCGCGGGCGGCGTAGTGGGCCAGGCCGAGGGCGCGGGCGTCGGCGACGGGCGCGGTGGCTGAGGTGTTCGTGGTCATGGTGTCGTCCCCTGACTGCTCTCGTCGGTCGGTACGGGTGGAGCGAGAGGTGCGTCGAGCAGGGTGGTCAGCTCCTCGGTCAGCGCGCGGGTGCGCGGGGCGTCGAGGCCGCCGAGCGGCTCCAGCAGCTGCTGGAGCAGTTCCTGGACCATCGCGATGGCCCGCCGCGTGACGGCCTCGCCCTGCTCGGTGAGGGCGAGCTGTACGGCGCGCGGGTCGCGGGGATCGCGGGTGCGCTCGATCAGGCCGGCCGACTCCAGGGCGCGCGCCAGCTTCGAGACGTACAGCGCCTCCAGGCCGGTGTGGTCGGCGAGCCGGCGCTGACTGGGCCGCTCGCCGCTGCGCTGCATGCCGTACAGCGACGCGACCAGCGAGTACTGCGCGTGGGTGAGGCCCAGCGGAGCCACCGCGCGATCGACCGCGACACGCCATTTGTTGGCGAGCCGCCATACCAGGAAGCCGGGCGTGGGACCCGGTGAACCCTTGCTCATGTCAAATAGAGTACATGGCTACTATGTCCATGGCTACTATTTTCGGCGGATGCGCCGGAGCCTCCCCGCCCCCCTCGTCGGGAACGCGCATTGCGCGCGGGGATGCCGCCGGTTTGGATGATCAAGATCAAGACGCGGAGCCGTACAGAAGGAAGCGCATGGCATCCATCCGGGACGGCTGCACCCCCTGGCCCGAGGAGTTCGTCGACCGCTACTGGGCGGCCGGGCACTGGCGCGGCAACACCCTGGACAACCTGCTGCGCGGCTGGGCCTTGCAGTACGCTCCGCGGACCGCGCTCGTGCACGGCGGCGCCCGCCTCACGTACGCGGCGCTGAACCGGCGCGTCGACCGGATGGCCGCCGGGTTCCGGCTGCGCGGCCTGCGCCCCGGGCACCGGGTCGTCGTCCAGCTGCCGAACGTGCCCGAGTTCGTCATCGCCGTGTTCGCGTTGATGCGGGCCGGCGCGATCCCCGTCTTCTGCCCGGTCTCGCACCGCACGTCCGAGGTGTCCCGCCTCGTGCGGCTCACCCAGGCCCTCGGCTACGTCGGCCCCGCGACGTACCGGGGCTTCGACCACACCGCGATGGCCGCGGACATCGCGGCCCGAGTCCCGCTCCTGCGGCAGGTGTTCACCCTCGAGGAGCCGGGTGCCTCGTCCGGCGGCCTCACCATCGACACGTGGGGCTGCCAGTACAGTCCGCTGGGCTCCATCGATGCGCCGCCCGGGCCCGCGCTCGCGCACAGCGCAGACCAGGTGGCGTTCCTCGTACGCTCCGGCGGTGCCGGCGAGGAGCCCCGGCTCGTCCCGCGCACCCACAACGACTACGCCTACCAGGCGCGGGCCGCCGCCGAGCTGGTGTCGCTCACCGAGGACGACGTGTACCTCGCCGTGCTGCCCGCCGGGTCCGACTTCGCCTTCGGCTGCCCCGGCATCGTCGGCACCCTCTCCGTCGGCGGGACCGTCGTCCTGGTCGAGGACGCGGAACCCGCCGACTGCCTCGCGGCCGTCGAACGGGAGCGGGTCACCGTCACCTCGGTCGTGCCCGCCGTCGCCCGGCTCTGGCTCGACGCGCTTCCCGCGCTGGGCGCCGACGTGAGCAGTCTGCGCCTCGTGCAGATCGGCGACGCGCCCCAGGATCCGGCGACCGCCGAACGCATCGGCCCCGAACTGGGCTGCCGCCCCCAGCGGGTCCACGGCACGGCCGGGGGATTGCTCACCTTCACCCGGCCCGACGATCCGGACTCTGCGGTGCTCGCCGCGCAGGGCCGTCCGCTCTCGCCCGACGACGAGATCCGCATCGTCGACGCCGACGGCGAGGACGTGCCCGACGGTGAGCCCGGCGAACTCCTCGCCCGCGGCCCGTACATCCCGCGCGGCTACTACCGGGCGCCCGACCTCAACGCGCGCTCCTTCACCGCCGACGGCTACTTCCGCACCGGCGACCTCGCACGCCGCACCCCGGACGGCGACCTGGTGGTGACCGGCCACCGCGACGACGTCCCACAGCGGCCGCACCCCGAGGCCCCACCCGGCCCCTGACGCTCCCCGCGCCCGGCGCCCGCTACCGGGCGCCGAAGTTCTGGGTCCACCAGGGTCCGCCCGAACCCTGGTGGATGCCCACGCCGATGTCCTTGAAGGAGCAGTTGAGGATGTTCGCGCGGTGGCCCGGGCTGTTCATCCAGGAGTCCATGACCGACTTCGCCGTCGACTGCCCCCGCGCGATGTTCTCCCCGTACGTCGACCAGCGGTACCCGGCGGCGGTCGTCCGCTGACCCGGGTCCGCGCCGTCGGGGTTGGTGTGGTCGAAGAAGTTCCGCGCCGCCATGTCGTCCGAGTGCCCCTGGGCGGCCGCCCGCAGCTGCGCGTCCTCCTTGAGGGGGCCGCAGCCGGCCGCCGCCCGCTCGGAGTTGACCAGGGCCACGACCTGCCCGGCGAGCCCCTGCGGGGCCGGGGCGGGCGGGGGAGTGGTGGGCCGCCGGGTCGGGGAGGCGGAGGTCTTCGCGGGGGTCGGGCTCGGGCTCGCCGAGGGGGACGCCGACGGCGAGGGCGAAGCGGACGGTGAGGGGGAGGCCGACGCGGAGGGGAGCGGCGTCGCGGACTCGGTCGCCGAGAGCGCGGCCAGGGGGGCGGCGGGAGCGTCCGCGTCCTTCGCGCCGCCGGAACCGGGGAGCCCGCCGAGGTAGACCAGGCCGCCCCCCGCGACGCAGGCGGCGATCACCGCGCCGCCGACCACCCGGCGGCGCCGGTGCCGGCGCCGGCGCAGAGCACCTCGGCCACCGCCCGCCCCGCCGGCCCCGGCCGTGGTGCCGACCTGGGCGAGCTCGTCCGGGCCGGAGGCGAAGGCGGCGGCCGTGGGGGCGAAGCCGGCCGCCCCGGCCGTACGGGTCCACGCGAGCAGCGCCGCCGAGAGGGGCACGAGCGCCAGTCCGGCCAGCAGCCCCTCCGCCGGGACCAGGCCGCTCCACAGGCCGGAGCACCGTACGCACTCACGCGCGTGGCGGGCTATTCGCTTGCGCCACAGGGCGGAGGGCTCCCCGTCCCACGCCGCCACCACGCCCCGCAGCTCCTCGCACCGCGGCTGCGCGTCCAGTGCCCGCTCCACCACCCGGGCCGACTCCAGCTGCGCCTTCATCCGCTGCACCCGTACCGCCGCGTGCTGCGCGGGCAGCTCCAGGGCGGCGGCCACCTCGGCCCGGGTCAGCTCTCCGGCGCACTCCAGCCACCACAGCGACAGCAGCGCCCGGTCGTCGGGCTCCAGCCAGCGCGTGGCACGGGCGGTCTCGCGCCGCTGGCCCGACAGGTTCAGGCGGACGACGGTCAGGTCGACGAAGTCGGCCCCCGGGTCGGCGAGGTCATCGGCCGCGTCCAGGGCGGCACTGTCGCCGAAGCCGCTCTGCCGGGCCTGCCAGTGCGCCCGGACCCGGTTCATCGCGATGGCCACCAGCCAGGACCGGAAGCTCTCGTCCGAGCGCAGGCCGCCCAGCCCGTCGAGTGCCCGCAGCATGGTGTCCTGCACCACGTCGTCGACGTCGCAGGACCCGTTCAGCGCGCGTCCGACGATGTTGTAGACCAGAGGCAGATGGGCGGCGACGAGCTCGTCCTGCGCCCGGAAGTCGCCCGAGCGCGCCGCTGCCACCAGCGCTGCCGTCTGCTGAGTACTCATGTGATGTCCCTGTCCGTACCGGCGGTTGATGATGCCCGATACCTGGGAGACCGTCGAGCGGGGCCCCGATAACAGTTATCCGGAAATCCATTTCCCGGCACGCGGTGGAGACCGCCCTGCCCCGCCGTCACAGCAGCGGGGAGAGTGCCTCCGCTGCGGCGAGCAAGGCCGCCGCGTACGTATCGATTTCCTCGCGGGAGACCAGGAAGGTGACGGTCGTCACGCTCACCCCGCCGACCGGGCGGCCGTCCGGGCCGAGGACCGCGGCGCCGACGCACCGGATGCTCGGCTCGTTCTCCTCGTCGTCGACGGCGAAACCCCGGGCGCGGATCTCCGCGAGGTCGGCGGTCAGCGCCTCTTCGGTGGTCAGTGAGCGCGGGGTGCGGGCCGGCAGGCCGGTGGTGGCGATCAGGTCCCGGACCTCCGCGGCGGGCAGGTGGGCCAGGACGCTCTTGCCGATCGCGGTCGTGTGCAGCGGCATGCGCGTGCCGACGCGCGAGGCCGTCCTGAACGGCTGGTCCTCGCCCTCCAGCTTGCGGATGTAGGTGATCGACTCCCCGCTGCGCAGGGCGAGGTGCACGGTCTGGCCGGTGGCCCGCCGGAGTTCCCCGAGGACCCGCCCGACGGTGGCCGGCTCCCCGCCCGCGACCAGGGCGGACAGCCCGCGCAGCCGGGGCCCCACCCCGTAGCGGCTGTCGGACTCCTGGCGTACGAAGCCCTGTTCGATCAGCGAGGCCAGGATCCGGAAGGCCGTGGACTTGGGGACGGCGGCCGCCGCCGTGAGCTCGGCCAGCCGGTGCGGACCGCCCGGCGCCGCCACCGCCTCCAGGACGCGCAGGGACTTCTCCAGGGCGGACCCGGCGGCGGAGGACCGGCCGCCGCGCGGGGGGCGGGGTGAGGACTCCGTGGGCGTTGACACGCGAACTCCCCGTCTGTGTAGGGTCTAGACCACATGGTTCCACAAGACGCTACCCCGTTCCATTAAGTGGAACAACGGGAGGGTTCCTTGTCCTGCCAGTCCTGCCAGTCCTGCGAGTCCTGTCACCCGTACGCCGTGCTCACCGCGCAGCGTCTGCTGCCGGTGCTGCGCAACGCCGACGCCGACGAAGCGGTCCGCGACGCCCGAGCCCTGCTCGCCGCCGGCTGCCGCGCCGTGGAACTGACCACCTCCACGCCCGGCTGGGCCGAAGCCCTCGCCCGCACGGTCCCGCTCGCCGACGCGCACGGCCGCCGCGCCCTCATCGGCGTCGGCACCGTCACGACGGCCGCGCAGGCCGAGACCGCCCTGGACGGGGGCGCCGCCTTCCTGGTCTCCCCGTACCCGGCCCCCGAGGTCCGCGAGGTCGCCGCGCGCCGCCGGGCCGTCTTCGTCGAGGGCGGGTTCACCCCCGGCGAGATCGCCGCGGCCGTTCGGGCGGCGGGCGCTGCCAAGGTGTTCCCGGCGCACGTGGGCGGCCCGGGGTACATCCGCTCCCTCCGGGCGGTGCTCCCCGAGGCGGTGATCATCCCCACCGGCGGGATCCGGCCCGCCGAGGTCCCCGACTGGATCGCGGCCGGCGCGAGCGCCGTGGGCATCGGGGGCGGCCTGCCCGCTGAACCGGCGGAGCTGGCCGCTCTGTTCGGGGAACCGGCCGAGCCGTGCTGCGCGTGCCGTGCGTCGGGAGGCCCACGGTGAGCGGCGCCGGAGGCCGCGCCCGCTACGACGTGCTCGTGCTCGGCGAGGTGCTCGTCGAGATCCACGCCGACACCGCCCTGCGGGAGGCCGCCGACGGCACCCCGGCCCGCATCTCCTACTCGGGCGACGCCCTCAACGCGGCCGCCGCGGCAGCCGCGGCCGGGGCCCGGACCGCGCTGCTCGCCGTGGTCGGCGACGACGAGCTCAGCGTGCCGCTGCTGCGGCGGGCCGCCGCACTCGGCGTGGACGTCTCCCACGTGCGCCGCGCCCCGCGCCCCAATGGCGCCTACCTGCTCTCCGCCGACCCTGACGGCGACCGCGCGTTCGTCTACTGGCGCACCCGCAGCGCCGGTTCCACCCTCTCGCCGGAGCACGTCGAGTCCTGGCGCGGACTGCTCACCGGCTGCCGGGCGCTCGTCACCAGCGGCATCGCCGGCGCCCTGTCGCGGACCAGCCGCGAGGCCGTGCAGGCAGCCGCCCGCATCGTGCACGGGGCCGGCGGACACCTCTCGTACGACCCCAACTTCCGCCCCCGGCTGACGGGCCGGGCCGAGGCCCGCGAGCTGCTCGCCCGGATCGCCCCGCTGACCGGACTGCTCAAGACCTCCTGCCCGGCCGACGCGCTGGCCCTTGTCGGCACCGGCGAGCCGCGGACCGCGGCCGCCCGCTACCGCGCGCTCGGCGCCCGGGCGGTGGCGGTCACCGCGGGCGCCGGCCGGCTGCTGCTGGACGACGGTACGGGCGCCGCCCGCTACCACCCCGTGCCCGTCAACCCGGCTCCCGTCGACGCGACCGGAGCCGGGGACTGCTTCACCGGGACCGCCACCGCCCGGCTGGCGCTCGGCGACCCGCTCGCGGACGCCGTGTCCTACGGCCTGGCCGCCGCCTCCCTCTCGGTGTCGGGGCGCGGCGGCACCGGGCGCGTACCAGACTTCGCGGAGACGGCGGCGCTGGCCGCGCTCACGCGGACGTCAGGACGTCCATCTCCTCCGGCGTGAGGCGCAGCCCGCCCGCGGCGATGTTCTCGACCAGGTGGTCCGGGTTTCCGGTGCCGGTGATCGACAGGACGTGCGGACCGCGGTTCAGCGTCCACGCCAGGCGCAGCTGAGCCGCCGACACCCCGTGCGCCTCGGCGATCGCGCGCACCCGCTCGCCGTCGTCCGCCACCACCCCGGCCTCCTTGCCCGCGCCGGCGATGGCGAAGAAGGGCACGAAGGCGACGCCCTGCTCCCCGCAGGCGTCCGCGAAGGCGTGGTCCTCGGCGGGCGAGTCGATCCCGTACGGGTTCTGCACGCACACCACGGGCGCGATGGCCCGCGCCTCGGCGAGGTGGTCGGCGCGGGCGTTGGAGATGCCCAGGTGCCGGATCAGCCCGGCCGTGCGGAGCTCGGCGAGCGCGCCGAAGTGCTCGGCTATCGACCCGGTCGTCTCCCGGCGCTTGACGCGGAGGTTGACCACGTCGAGGTGGTCCCGGCCGAGCTGGCGCAGGTTCTCCTCGACCTGCCCGCGCAGCTGCTCGGGCGTGGCCCACCACCAGTCGCCGCCCGCGTCGCGGCCCGGGCCGACCTTGGTGGTGATGACGAGCTCGTCGGCGTACGGGGCGAGCGCGCGGTTGATCAACTCGTTGGCGGAGCGAAGCGGGGAGAAGTAGAACGCGGCGGTGTCGATGTGGTTCACGCCGAGCTCGACGGCCCGGCGCAGCACGCCGGTCACCCGCTCGCGGTCGCTGGGGGAGCCGTCGGCGAGATGCGTGAGGCGCATCGCGCCGAAGCCGATCCGGTTGACGGTGAGGTCGCCGAGCTGCCAGGTGCCGGCCGCGGCCGCAGTGATCGTTTCTGTCATTCGGTGACCATAGCTGGCTCGTTGACCCATCCGGCGGCGAGGACGAGCCGGGAGGTCCGGTGCACGGCGAGGAAGCCGAAGGGCCGGTCGAAGCGGACTTCGGCCCGGCGGACCCGGTACGTCTTGCTGGGCGGTGCGCAGCCGACCGCGGCGGCCATCGCCGTCACCGCGGCCGCCTCGAAGCCCTCCGCATGGAACCGGGCCAGCGCCGACTGCCGCGCCGAGCCGATGGCGAGGGGCTCGGCGCTGACACCGGGGAAGTGCCCGGTGGACCGCTCCGAGGCGGTCGCCAGTCCGAACAGCCCGGCGTGGTCGAGGAGGTCGTGCTCCGCGCGTATGTCGAAGGCCACCGCCCTGATGTCGAGCCGCGGCACACGGACCGTGGAGGAGGCGCTGCCGATGTGCAGGCCGGGACCCGGGTTTCCGTCCGGGAGCAGGCTCGCGCCCGTGGCCGGGAGGGCCCTGGTGACCACGTCGATCCCGGTGGTGAGGACCTGTCCGGGCAGCGTGCCGGGCTCGCCCAGCACGAGGTGGACGTCCACCCCGGTGTCCCCGACGACCTCCAGCAGCGTGACCGCCCCGGCGGGGCCGTGCGCCACCGTGACCCGGTCCAGGAGCGAGGTGCTGCGGCTCAGCACGCACACGGTCCGGTCGGCCCACGGACCCTGCTCCAGCTCGCAGGGCCAGTCGTAGAACGGCTTGATCCACCGCAGTCGCAGGGCGAGTGCCGAGGCCAGGACCAGCCGGGTCTCGTGGTCGAGGACCACCGGCATGCGCTCGATCAGCCCGCCGGTCCGCTCGCCGGCCCATGCGTCCAGCGCCTTGCCGTCCGCGTCCGGATCCCCGGACAGCGTTCCCCGGGTGCCCGCCGGGAGCTTCGCCGACCAGCCTTCCTCCAACCGGACATCGGCTTTCGCCCACAGCCCGGTCGCCGACTGGAGGCCCCGTACGTCGCCCAGCGCGCCCAGCAGCTCGCGTGCGGCCCCCGCGGCGGCCCCGGCGGGCATCCCGAGGGCCTCAGCGAGCTCCGCGCGGGCCGGGCCGCCCGCGCCGTCCGCGAGCAGGGCGAGCAGCGGCCAGACCCCGGCCGCGGTGAAGACCGTGCCCGCGTTTCCCGTCGCGGCCTGCTCCGCCCAGCGCTGCGTGAGGCGGTTGACCGCCCGTACCGTCGAGTTCCTCATGCGCGGAGGGTACGTGGAGGACGCCGCCGGGCCGGAACGAATTTCGCGGCCCGGCGGCGCCGGTCAGCGGCTGCGCAGGCCCCGGTCGACGGCCGTGATCAGCTCGCCGTCGGCGGTGTCCGCGTCCAGCGACCAGAACATCGCGCCGCCCAGCCCGCGTTCGCGGACGTAGCCGCTCTTGGCGCGCAGCACCTGCGGGTCGTCGTACGTCCACAGGGTGGTGCCGTCGAACAGCCAGGCGTGGCCGCCGCGCCGGTCCCGGTAGACCTGGTAGGCCCCCGAACCGGCCAGCTTCTTCAACGCCTTGTAGTCCTCGTACCCGGCGGACCAGGTGGCCGGCGCCGGGCCGGTCGCGGGCTGCCCCATGCCGTCCCCGCCGCCACTGACGCCCGTCCAGCCCTGGCCGTAGAACGGCATGCCCACCACCAGCTTGTGCGCGGGCGCCCCGCGCTCCCGCCAGGCGTCCACCGTGCCGTCGACGCTGAAGTCGCCCCGGGCGTAGAGCGCGGACTGCTGGGCGGTGACCGGCTCGCCCGAGACGTGGAAGTCGTAGCCCTGGAGCGTCACGAAGTCCAGGTGGCGCATGATGCGGCGGACGTCGAACCCCGCGTCGATCTTGGCGGGTGCGGCCGGGACGAAGGCCGTCAGCTCGTACTTCGCCTTCCGCTTCTGGTCGCGTGCGTACGCGTCGAGCTGCGTGCGGAACTCCTTGACGAGTTCGGCGAAGTTCTCCTTGTCCTCCGGGCGGAACTTCGTGTCGGCGTCACCGGCCGAGCCGGGCCACTCCCAGTCGAGGTCGATCCCGTCGAACACGCCCGCGGCGGCGCCCGCGCCACCGCGGGTGCCGTCCTGCGGGAGGTTGCCCTTGATGTACAGGTCGATGCAGGACTCGACGAAGGCCTTGCGGGAGGCCGGGGTGAGGGCGGCGTCCGAGAAGTGCGTGGACCAGCTCCAACCGCCCAGCGAGATCAGCACCTTGAGCCCGGGGTGCTTGGCCTTGAGCTCGCGCAGCTGGTTGAAGTTGCCCGCGAGCGGCTGCTCCCAGGTGTCGGCCACCCCGTCGACGGAGTTCTCGGCGTCGAGCGGGCGCACGTAGTCGGCCCAGGCGTCCGCCTCGCCGGGGACGTTCCCACTGAAGCACTTGCCCTGCGGGCTGACGTTGCCGAAGGCGTAGTTGATGTGGGTGAGCTTGCCGGCGGAGCCGTTCGCCTCCAGGTCCTGGACCTGGAAGTCCCGTCCGTAGACGCCCCATTGGGTGAAGTAGCCGACCTTCTTGTACGGGAGGTCGTGGCCGCCGTCGGCCTGCGCGGCGGCGGGCGCGAGCGCGGTCAGCAGGGAGAGGGAGCAGGTGGCGACGGCCAGCCTGCCGAGCATGCTGCGGCGCATGGGCTTCCTTTGCGGATGCGGGGAAAGAGGCGTGTGCGCGTGCGCTGTGCATGCCGGAAACTATTGGTCTGGACCAGAGCGGGTCAAGAGGGCGGCGGCGCGGACCGTTAGGAGAGGCTCCACTGGCCGACGTCGTCGGCGAGGCCGCCGTTGAGCGCGAACTGGACCGCTGCCAGGCCGGCGTCCCGCGGGAGCTCGAAGGTCACGAAGCCCTCCGCCGTGCCGCCGGGGTCGAGCGTGACGGTGTCGGGGAAGGACGCCCCGGCGGTCGTGGCGGTGTTGAGCCCGGCGAACCGCTGCCCCGCGGTGTCGAGCAGGTGCGCTGAGGCGGCGGGGGAGTCCTGGTAGACGGCGGTTCCGGTGTTCTCCAGGCGGAACCGGACGGCGACCAGCCGGTCGTCGACCTTCGTGGCCGCCGCCTCCGCGGGCCCTGCCGGGCTTGCCGGGTCGACCACCTGCGTCAGCGTCACGTCGAGCCGCTCGCCCGGCTCCTGGCCGGCCAGCGGGATCGTCTCCCCGGAACCGCCGGGCCCCGCCCCGAGCAGCACGGGGACGGTGAACGCCAGCGAGGCGAGCGCCGCCCTCAGCCGGAGGGGTGCGTGGCCCCGGCCCCGGCCCCGGGGCGTGGCGGCACCTTCCGATCCGCGGATCACCCTCTCCACGATCCTCCCCGCCCCCGCCTCCCGCCACCCGCGGCGGTGCGGGCATCTCAGGACGCGGACATCCGGCGAATTCTGGTGGACCTGCGGAGCGGGCCGTGCCATGGTTGGTCACGCCGAAGGGGCGTAGCTCAGCTGGTCAGAGCGCTGGTCTCCAAAACCAGATGTCGCAGGTTCGAATCCTGCCGCCCCTGCAACGTCGAGCAGGTGCTTGAGAGTCGAAGGCCCAGGTCGGACCCAGTCTGCCTGGGTCTTGGTCGTTAGGTCGCGATCAAGCCGATCACTGCGGTGACGAGGTTCGCGATCGGAGCGCCGACGTCGCCGACGAAGTCGGATGCCTTCTGGAGCGAATCGCCGAAGACCTGGAGCACGTTCCTGCGTGGTGTGCCGGACAGGGCTTCGTCCTGGAAGGCGGTGAGGTCCCTGTTCACCTGCTCGGCCTCTTCGGCGGGCAGCCTGGTCGCCGTCAGTGCGACGGCTTGCGTGAGCTGCTTCAGCAAGGCCTTGGCTTCGTCGGGTAGGTCCGAGCCGTCTATCCGGTTGAAACTGTTCGTCACGATGTTTCCGCTGCCGATGACGCCGTGTATGTCCCCGCCTGCGCGGGTGTGGAATTCGTTCACGGTCCCGCCTCTCCCCGCCACCACGATCCGGTCCGCGATGTAGACCGGCTGCGAACCGCCACCTGCTGCGGTGTCGCTGTCGTCCTGCGCCTGTCTGGTGAGGAATCGGAGTACGAGTCGCACGCACTCGTATTCCGTGTGGAGGCGGAGCAGGTGGATCCGGAGCCGGCGCAGGGCGTCCTTGTCGGGACTCGGGCCCGTCCGTTCGAGCAGCCAGACGCCGACCAGGGTTCCGCGGAAGCCCACCCGGCAGTGCGCCAGGCGCACCCCGATGTCCTGGTGCAGGTCCACGACCTTGGCGTCCGGCGGCGACTCGGCCTCCTTGGACGTGTAGTCGGCCAGCAGCAGCGGCCGGCCGGGCTGGAGCCAGGAACGGTCGACCGCCGGGGTGGAGGTGGGGAATCTGGTGGTCGCCCGGAGCATGTGCGCCGTGAGCGGCTTTCCCGCCTGTCCGAGATGACAGCTGCTGCGGTGGTCGCCATCACCACGGGACGTGATGGCGACGGGTAGGCCGAGCCAGTTGATCAGGAGTGCGGCGAAGTCCTGGCCGGGCAGCCTCGCCCGCCCCCGTCTTCCCGACCTTCCGCCCGCGACGGCCAGCTCGAACCGGGTGCTGACGAACCCGTCTGTGATCAGCCGCCGGTAGGCGCACGCGAAACCGGATGTGCGCTCGTCCCCGGGCAGGAGGGGGAATGCCGAGAAACTCGGCGGGAAGCGGAACACGCTCGCGGCGTCGCAGAAAACACCCTCACCGAACCAGGGGGCCAATCCGCCCATTTTCCGGGGGCGTACCGGCTCGGTCGATCTGACGAACTCGCCCCACTGCGCCAGCGGCCGGCACGGACCCCGTGTCCACAGCGCGGTGCTCTACCTGGGAGAGAGCTTGGCAAGCTCTGCCACTGAGCTGAGAACGCTTTCGGTCGGGCCTGCCACCAGCAGGTAAGAGCCCGCCCCGCCGGGCGCTGTCCCCCGCGGGGGTCCGGTGGGGCAGGATCGTGCGGCTGCAGCCCTGCAGCGTCCCCGCAAGTCAGATCTGCTCGCGGATGATGTGTTCACGCTAGCCCCAGGCACTGACAACGAGGTCGCGGCCTGGACGTAAAACCGAACTTGTGTCCGATAATCAGCCGGCCGCCCCGAAACGGGGCTCGGTGTGCTGGACTGACCGGCCCGTCGCAGGCTGGAGGTATGGCTGACCGCGTCTACATCGTTGTACATCCCGTCGTCGCCGGCGGCAGGGCCGTAGTGGCGCACGTGCATGCCGAGGACCAGGCCCTCGGGATCGCGCACTCCCTTACCGGCGTGACGGAGCTGCTGCGGGCGGCGGGGTTGGAGACGGCCGAGGGCCGGCCGCCGATCCGCTGGCTGGGCGGCGGCCCGGAGGAATGGGGCGACGGCGACTGACCGCGGGATGCGGCTGACCGTCGAGCAGGGGCGCGATGCCCCTCCCGTGGGGAGCCGGGAGGGGCGGGCGGCCGGCGTCAGCCGGCCTCTTCACACTCCCAACGCGCCAGGATCTCGGCCACGCGCGGGTACCGCTCGAGGATCTCGGCGTCACTCAGGTCCGCGTCGGCTCCCCCAAGGACTGTTCGGAGGGGGGTGCCGTCGGACAGCGTCATCACTCTGGTGCGGTACTCGTCGGCCATGGAACCTCCAGCGTTCGTTCGGCTGAGGCGCCTACGATCCGCCCGGCAGATGCCTGCGTCAACCCCTGCGGAATGGATCGTTCCAGGAGTAGCGCAGAACGTTCACGAGTCCGACGCCGGGTCCTCACCCACCGTGCGGAACGTCTCCCGCAGCTCCTCCTCGACCTCGTCGGGGAGGAGATCGCGGGTCAGCCGCCAGACCTGGTACTCGCCGGTGTCGGTCCGGCTGAGTGCGGTGAAGCCGAGCCGGGACGGGACGGCGCCGCTGGCGCGGTTGGCCGGGTCGTGGACGACCTCGACGTGGTCGACGCCGGGGAAGCGGAAGGCCTGGTCGACCAGGGCCCGCGCGGCCCGGGTGGCCAGGCCGCGGCCGGTGGCCGCCGGGTGCAGCCAGTAGCCGAGCTCGCGACCGTTGGCCGGGCCGTCGTCACGCAGGAACAGCTGGCAGGCGCCGACGACGGCCCCGCCCAGCACGATCGCGTAGGTGAATTCCCGGCCGCGCTCCCAGGCCTCCTCGCGGCGGGCCAGGAACTCGGCGGTCCTGGCCGGGCCGTGCCCCGCGACCCACGGCATCCACGGGCGCAGGTGCTCCAGCGACTCCTCGATGACCTGGCACAACTCCTGGAGGTCCGCGTCGCGGTCGAAACGGCGAAGCGTCACATCACCCAGTTCGATCACCTGCGGTGGAAGGTCCATGTGCGGAGGATCGTCCCCGGTCACCGCCGCCGGCAACGGGATTTCGGACTCCGCCGGAGCCCGGGGACACGTCTGGCAGACTGGCCCCCGAACCCCAGGCGGTGCAGGACAGGAAACCGGTGCGATTCCGGTGCGGTCCCGCCACTGTGACCGGCCGTCTCCGCGCGGGAGGCCGGGAGTCAGACACTGACGCACCGCCTCTGCTCGTCCTTCACGTCGACCAGGGGACGCGGATCCCCCGGAGAGGCCTCGCCATGTCGCGTTCCCGCGCCGTTTTGCGCGCCGTTGTCCCCTTGGTGTTCCTGGTGCCGCTGGCCGCCTGCGGCGGTTCGCCGGGGGAGGGGGGCCGGGGCCAGGACACCGCCGCCGCGCCCGGGTTCCCGTACACCGTCACCAACTGCGGGGTGACCAGCACCTTCCAGGGCCCGCCCCGACGCGCCGTCACCATGAACCAGCACGCCACCGAACTCCTGCTCGCCCTGGGCCTCCAGGACCGTATCGTCGGTTCCGCCTACCTCGACGACGCCGTGCTGCCCGCGTACCGGCCCGCCTACGACACGGTCAAGGTGCTGGCGAAGGAGTACCCCTCCAAGGAGACCCTGCTCGGCGCCGACCCCGACTTCGTGTACGGCGGCTATTCCAGCGCCTTCGACAAGGCGCAGGGCCGCGACCGCGCGGGGCTCGCCAAGTCCGGCATCAACTCCCGGCTGAACGTGGAGTACTGCACCAGCGGTCCCGTCCGCCTCGACCAGCTCAAGACCGAGATCACCGAGGTCGCCCGGATCTTCGGCGTGCCCGAGCGCGGCGCCGAGCTCATCGCCGACGAGCAGCGCCGCATCGACGCCGTGACCACCCGGGTCAAGGACAAGCCCCGCCCGGCCGTCTTCGTCTACGACTCCGGCGACGCCACGGCCTCCACCTCCGGAGGCGGCGGCATAGGCAACGAGATCGTCACCCTCTCCGGCGGCACGAACGTCTTCGCCGACCTCAAGGACACCTTCGGCGACGTGTCGTGGGAGAAGGTCATCGAGCGGCGGCCCGAGGTCGTCCTCATCTACGACTACGGCGGCACCACCGTCGAAGCCAAGAAGCAGCGCCTGTTGAACGACCCGGCGCTCGCCGGAGTTCCCGCGGTCAAGAACCGCCGGTTCGTCGTGCTGCCGCTGTCCTCGGCCGTGCTCGGCGTGCGCGTCGCCGACGCGGTCGAGTCGCTGGGGCGCCAGCTGCACCCCGACACCGCGTGAGGCTCCGTACGGCCGCGGTGCTCTGCGCCCTGGCCGCGGCCCTCCTCGTGTCGGCGGTCGCCGGGCTGGCCCTGGGGCCCGTACGGATCGCACCCGGCCGGGTCCTCGACACCGTGCTCGGCGGCCTGTCCGGGGAGCACCGCTCCGGAGCCTTCGCCGCCATCGTGTGGGACGTGCGGATGCCGCGGGTCATCCTCGGGGCCCTCGTCGGCGCCGGCCTCGCCGTGGCGGGCACCGTGCTGCAAGCCCTCGTACGCAACCGGCTCGCGGACCCCTTCCTGCTCGGCGCCTCCTCCGGCGCCTCCGCCGCCTGGTCCTCGTGCTCGCCGCGCACCCCGACCAGCTGCGCTCCGTCCTCTTCTGGACCCTCGGCGGCCTCGGCGGCGCCCGCTGGGACGAACTCGCCCTGCCCGCCGCCGCGCTCCTGCTCGGCACGGGTCTGCTCGTCGCCCTCGCCCGGCCGCTCGACCTGCTGCTCGCCGGGGAGGAAGGCGCCCGCACCCTGGGCCTGGACACCGGGCGGTTCCGCGCCGCCGTGTTCGTCCTGACCTCCCTCGTCATCGGCGTGCTCGTCGCCTACAGCGGTGCGATCGGCTTCGTCGGCCTGATGGTTCCGCACGCCGCCCGGATGGTCGTGGGGGCCGGCCACCGGGCGCTGCTGCCGGTGGCCGCGCTCGGCGGCGCGGTGTTCCTGACCCTGGCCGACCTCCTCGCGCGTACCGCCGCCGCGCCCGAGGAGATCCCGGTCGGGGTGGTCACGGCGCTGGCCGGCGGCCCGTTCTTCCTGTGGATGCTGAGACGTTCCAGCCGTACGGAGGGGGTCGCCGGATGACGGAACTCGTGGTCGAGGCCCTGCGGTACGAGACCGACGGGCACACGCTGCTGCACCGCGTCGACCTCACCGCCCTGCCCGGCGAGACGGTCGGCGTGGTCGGCCCCAACGGCAGCGGCAAGACCACGCTGCTGCGCTGCGTCTACGGCACGTTGAGGCCCACCTCCGGCCGGGTGCTGCTGGACGGCGCCGACGCGGGCGCGCTCACCGTCAAGGAGCGCGCGCGGCGGACGGCGGTCGTACCGCAGGACGCGAGCGGAACCTTCGGGCTGACCGTCCGCGAGGTCGTCGCCATGGGGCGCAGCCCGCACAAACGGTTCTGGGAACAGGACGGACCGCAGGACGCGCACCGGATCGCCGAAGCCCTGGAGACCGTCGGCGCGGCCCGCCTCGCCGCCCGCCGCTTCGACGAACTCTCCGGCGGCGAACGCCAGCGGGCCCTGGTGGCCCGGGCCCTCGTCCAGGAGCCGGGACTGCTCGCCCTCGACGAGCCGACCAACCACCTGGACATCCGCCACCAGCTGGAGATCCTGACCCTGGTCCGGGGACTGCCCGCCACCAGCCTGCTCGTCCTGCACGACCTCAACCTCGCAGCCGCCTTCTGCGACCGGCTGTACGTGCTCCGCGGCGGCCGGGTCACGGCCTCCGGGCCGCCCGCCGAGGTGCTCACCGAGGAACTGCTGGCCGAGGTGTACGGGGTCCGCGCCCGCATCGGGGTCCATCCCGACACGGGCGCGCCCCACATCGTCTACCTACCGCTCGGCCCTGCTCCCGGCCCTACTCGGCCGGGTCCTCCTGATATCCGTACGGGCGCGTGATGATCTCCATCCCGTGCCCGCTCGGGTCCGTGAAGTAGACCCCGCGGCCCCCGTCGTTGTGGTTGATCTCGCCGGGGTGCTTGCCGTGCGGGTCGGCGAAGTACGGGACCCCCGCCGACCGGATCTTCTCGAACGCCGCGTCGAACTCGGCTTCGGAGAGGAGGAACGCGTAGTGCTGCGGGGTGATGGACCCGGCCGGGATGGTCGCGAAGTCCAGGGTGACGCCGTTCGCGGTCGCGACGGGGATGAAGGGTCCCCACTCCGTTCCGACCTCGAGGGCGAGGATGTGCGCCAGGAATTCGGCGGACTCCCGGTTGTCACGGGAGTGGATGATCGTGTGGTTCAGTTCGACTGACATGGGTGAATGCCTCCGAAAGGCACGTCACGGGCACCTCCATGCCTCACCCGGTCGGTGACCGACACGCGATGCCGTGATCACGATCCTAAGCACGCCCTCCGCGGGAAGTCCACCGGGACCCGGGCATCCCGTCCGCCGGACCTCACGAACCCCCGTACACCGCCTTGACGTTGTCCTGCGCCGGGTGCGTCCGGCCGGCCGGGCCCGCCGCGAAGACCCGCAGCAGGTTCTCCGTCACCCGGGTCGTCAGCGCGCCGGAGCGCGCGTCCAGGCCGTGGTTGCTCCCGTCGCGGCCGTCGCCCGTCGCGTCCAGGGCCTCCACCCACCGCATCGTCCCGGTCGCGAAGACCCCCGCCCCGCCGGCCGTCGTGTAGTACGCCGTGTCCTGGTGGCTCGGGCGCCCGTCGCACACCACGGGGGAGTGCGCCAGGATCTCGATCGGCCGGGGCGTCGGAAAGCCGGTGTTCACCTTGTCGTACTCCACGCCGACCAGGTGCTCGAAGCGGTCCCCGGCCTTCGCGCCGGTGCCCTCGAAGAGCCAGTGGCCGGGGTGCGTCACCACGTACGGGGCGTCCACCGGGTAGCCGTCGTAGATCACGCCGAGGAGCGAGCTCTCCGGGTCCGCGCCGGGCGCCGACCGGAAGTCGACCGTCGCCGGATGGCCCCGCTTGACCGCCGGGTCCTGGGCGTAGGAGGACTTGTAGCAGACCACCGTGCGGTCCGGCCCGAGGTCGGAGGCCTCGAGCCGGATCCTCCGGTAGCAGCAGTTCGCGCCGAGGACCGCGAGGTTGGTGCCCGCGTCGCGCGCGGCCGTGACGTGCGCCCGCTGCTCCGGCGACCAGTACTCGTCGTGCCCGAGCGACAGCACCGCCGCCGCGCCCTCCAGCAGCCGCTTCTCGCGCGCCACGTCGGTGGTGGTCGCGTAGGCGAGGGGGATGCCGAGCCGCTCGGCGAGCGCGATCAGCGGGGCCTCGTACACAAGGAACAGGCCCGCGCCGTCGTCATAGTCGTACGGCCGGTCGAAGGTCACCGACAGCGAGCGCGAGGCGTAGCCGCCGCTGGGGCCGTCGTAGCTGCCGTAGCCGCCCCACCGGTTGTAGGCCTGCCAGGTCGCCACGGCGTTGACCACCACCGTACGGCCGGCCGTCGCGGCGGACCGGACCGTCACCGGGACGAAGCGCTGGCCCTCGCCGCCCTGCGCGTCGAGCCGCAGCAGGTAGCAGCCCTCGGGCCAGTCCTTGGTCTCGACCGTGGCGGTACGGGCCCAGCGCGTGCGGACCATACGCGTCCCGGAGTCCACGGTGTGCTCGGGCTGCGGCGTCCCCGGCAGCGCCTCGGAACGCCACACCAGCCGCGCCCGGGCGCCGCCGTACCAGCCCATCCGGTAGGCGGAGACGGTGAACCGGGGCGCGGTGGTCGACACGTACAGCCCGAAGGACTCCCCGGGCAGCACACTGACCCTGTCCGCGAAGCCCTCGATGGCGCGGGGCGCGCCGGCCTTGGTCACCGGCCAGTCGGCGTTGCCCGGGCGGGCGTTCTCCGCCTTGACGTCGAATCCCCGCGGCCCGCCCGCCGACGGCTTCCCGCTCGGAGCCCCGGACCCGCCGGGCCGCTTCCCGCCCTGCAATTCGGCGCCACCGTCCCCGCCCGCGCAGCCGGACACGGCCCCGATCCCGGCCACCGTGGCCACTCCCGACGCCAAGGCGAGGAACCGCCGTCTGTCCGCGCCGTCGCCGCCGCCCCCGGCCACCCCGGCTATGTGCTCCTGATCCATGGAGGGCACGTTATGTCACGCTTGGGCCCAAGCTTCGGCCGACCCGCCCGGCACCTGCTGCCCTACGCTTACCCCCGGCAGTCCGACGCACCAACCGACCCTGGGGGAACGTGAGATGACGTACGACGCCGTACATGAACCGGGCACGGTCCGGCAGCTGTGGCAGCTGCTCGAACCCGTCCACGCACTCGTCTACTTCGCGCCCGAGTCCTACGAGGAGGCCGGAGCCCTCGGCTACCCCACCGACGACCGGTGGCCGATGTACTTCGCCTTCCGGGCCGCCCCGCTCGGCCCCGCGGAGGCCGGGCTCGTGAGCGCCCTCTTCTACAGCTTCAGCCCGGGCATGGTCCGGCAGTACGTGGACGGCTCCTGGCGGGCCGCCCCGCCGGACCGGGTCCTCGAGGCCCGCGCGGCGGCCGCCGACCGCGCCCTGCGGGCCGCGTTCGGGGAGCGCACCGTATCCCCGGACCTCGCCGAGGCGGCCGGGCTGCTCCGCCGCGCAGCCGAGGCCGCCGCCACCGCCGGGCGCCCGCTGGCCGCCGCCAACGCCGCCCTGCCCTGGCCCGAGGCCCCGCACGCGGTGCTGTGGCACGCGGCCACGATCCTGCGCGAGCACCGCGGGGACGGCCACCTCGTCGCGCTCCAGGCCCACCACCTCGATCCGGCGGAGTCCCTGGTCCTGCACGCCGGAGCCGGAGCGGCGCCGGTCGAGGTGTTCGAGAGCCGCCAGTGGTCCGCCGACGCGTGGAACTCCGCCCGCGGCCGACTCGTCGCCCGGAGCCTCCTCGCCGAGGACGGCACGGCCACCGACGCCGGGATGGCCCTGCGCACCGCGGTCGAGAAGCTGACCGACGAACTCGCCTCGGCCCCGTGGACCGCGCTCACCCGCGAGGAAGCGGCCCGGCTCGCCGACCTGCTGCTCCCGCCGGTCCTCGACATCGTGGCCACCGGCCTCCTGCCGTCCCAGAGCACGCTGGGCATCGGCATGAAGTACGACTACTCGGGACCCTCGCTCTCGTAACTCTGGAACCAGTGGGTGTCGAAGTAGCGGGCAGTGGCGAGGGGATGGCTCCGGTCGGTGAGCATGCGGTAGACGAACTCGGCCGTCGTGCCGTCGAACCGCTGCCACGAGTCGGGGACGTCCTCCGTCACCATGACCGGCCACCGGTCGGGGTCCGGGCCCTCCGTGAGCCAGAAGCACTGGTCGGCCTGTTCGCTGCTCGCCCACTCCAGCAGCCCGCCCGGGGCCGGGTACGCCTCGTACGGCTCCCACAGCTCGCCGTACGCCCGCCCCCGCTCGGCCGCCCGCACGATGTCCTCGCCCGGGAAGCGCGCGTCGGGCAGGTACAGCGTGAGGAAGCCGTCGAACGCGCCCACTCCGAACAGCTCGACGAGCTGCTTGTAGTCACCGGGCAGCGCCGTTCCGAGACGGGCCTCGACGTCCGCCCAGTCGAACGTACGCCTACGACGTGCGTCCCACCCGGTGACGGCGACCACCGCGTCCACCCAGGAGGTGCCCTCGGGCAGCTCTGCCGCCGGGTCCTCCCGCTCGGCGACGGCCGCGTCCACCCGCGAGCCGTCCTCGTGCAGCTCCGCCGCCGGGTCCTCCCGCTCGGCGACCAGCAGCACCGGCCGTACCTCCTCGCCGAAGCGGGCGGTACCGCAGCCGATCCACCGGCCCCCGTACGCCCACGCGCGCATCTCGACGAGCCGGTCGCCGAACGGGGCCAGGAGCGGCAGCCCGGTCCGCGGGGAGACGGTCGGATCGACGAATCCGCCCGAGGCGAGATTGCGCGGCTGCCCGAGCCCCCCGCGCAGCACCTCCTGGAGCGTGGGGAGGTCGTACTCCTCCGGGGGCGTGAGGCAGGAGTGCCCCGCCGGGTGCCCCGCCTCGTCACACGTCAGCTCGCCAGGGCCCGGCCGCGCGATGCCGAAGACAGCCGAGAGCAGTTCTCGTTGTTCGTCCATGGCGGTATTGAAACGGACACCGCTGACAGCGGTGCAGGGGGCTCAGTCCACGTGCTCGCGGTAGCGCTCGATCACCTCCCGCAGTACCTCCGCGCCGTCCCGGGCCCACAGCCCGGGATTGAAGATCTCCACCTCCACCCGGCCCCGGTAGCCGGCCGCGTCAGCCAGCTCCCGGAAGGCCCTGAGGTCGATGGACCCGTCGCCCAGCTGCCCGCGCCCCAGCAGGACGCCCTGCGGCAATGGCGTCACCCAGTCCGCCACCTGCACCGACACGATGCGCCCGCCCTCGCCGGCCCGGCGCAGATCCGCGGGGAGCCGCTCGTCCCACCACAGGTGGTAGGAGTCCACCACCACCCCGACCTGCTCCGGGGGGAAGAGCTCGGCGAGGTCGAGGGCCTGGCCGAGGGTGGAGACGACGCAGCGGTCCGAGGCGTACATCGGGTGCAGCGGCTCGATGCCCAGCCGGACCCCGTGCCCGGCCGCCCACGGCGCCAGCTCACCGAGGATGTCCGCGATCCGGCCGCGCGCCCCCACCAGGTCCCGGTCGCCTTCCGGCAGCCCGCCCGAGACCAGAACCAGCGTGTCGGCGCCCAGTTCGGCGGCCTCCTCGACGGCCCGGCGGTTGTCCTCGAGCGCGTCGGCCCGCCCGCCGGGATCCGCGGCGGTGAAGAAGCCGCCCCGGCACAGCGAGCTGACGCGCAGCCCCGCTCCGGCGACCAGCTCGGCGGTCTCCCGCACCCCGTGCCGGCGGACGGGATCGCGCCAGAGCCCGACCGCGCCCACCCCGGCCGCCGTGCACCCGGCGACCAGCTCGGGCAGCGACCACTGGCGTATCGTCTCCTGATTGATGCTCAGCCGTGCGGGAGAGGTGCTCACGATTCCACCCCGTGTACGGACAGCAGCCGCCGCATCCGGTCCTCGGCCAGTTCCGGATCGGGGAACAGCCCCAGCCCGTCGGCGAGTTCGTACGCGGTCGCCAGGTGCGGGAGCGACCGGGCCGACTGGAGACCGCCCACCATCGTGAAGTGCTCCTGGTACCCGGCCAGCCAGGCGAGCAGGACCACTCCGGTCTTGTAGAACCGGGTCGGAGGTGCGAACAGGTGTCTCGACAGCGGGACCGTCGGATCCAGCAGTTCCCGGAAGCCCGTGACGTCGTCCCGGTCGAGCGCGATTGCGGCCCGCGCGGCGATCGGTGCGATCGGGTCGAAGATCCCCAGCAGCGCGTCGCAGGCCAGCTCCCCATCCCCGGCGATGAGTTCCGGGTAGTGGTAGTCATCGCCCGTGTAGCAGCGCACCCCGGCGGGCAGGCGCCGCCGTATGCCCACCTCCCGGTCCGCGTCCAGCAAGGAGACCTTGATCCCGTCCACCTTCTGCGGGCACTCGGCGATCACCTTCAGGAACACGTCCGTCGCCTCGTCGAGGTCTTCGTGCCCCCAGTAGCCGGCCAGCGCCGGATCGAACATCGGCCCCAGCCAGTGCAGTACGACCGGCCGCGCGCTCTGCCGGAGCAGGCCGCCGTACACCTCCAGATAGTCCTCCGGGCCGCGGGCCGCGGCGGCCAGGGCCCGCGAAGCCATCAGGACGGCGCCCGCCCCGCACGCCTCGGTGTGTGCGAGCTGCTCCTCGTACGCCGCGGTGATCGCGGCCAGGGAATGCGCGCCGTCGGCGGGGAGCTGGTCGGTGCCCGCGCCGCAGACGATCCGGCCGCCTGCCTCCCGGGCCTCCGCCGCCGAACGGCGTATCAACTCCGCGGCCGTGGGCCAGTCCAGGCCCATGCCCCGCTGCGCCGTGTCCATGGCCTCGGCGACCCCGAGCCCCTGGGCCCACAGCCGGCGCCGGAAGGCCAGCGTGGCCTCCCAGTCGACCACGGGACCCGCCTCGGCCGACGCGGCCAGCGGATCGGCGACCACGTGCGCGGCCGAGTAGAAGGCACGGCTGCGGGCGGGGCCGCAGGCGAGCGGTGTGAGGGGATCGGTGTTCGGGCGGTGCATGCGGTACGTGCCGTCCGCCGAGGGGAGCCGGATGCTCACAGGGTCACCTCCGGCACCGGGAGCCGACGTCCCTCGGCCGAGGAGCGCAGCCCGAGATCGGCGAGCTGTACCCCGCGCGCGCCGGCCAGCAGGTCCCACGGCCAGGGCTCGTCCAGTACGACGTGCCGCAGGAAGAGCTCCCACTGGGCCTTGAAGCCGTTGTCGGCGGGCTCGTTGTCCGGAACCTCCTGCCACTGCGAGCGGAAGGCCTCCGTCTGCGGCAGGTCCGGGTTCCACACCGGCTTGGGGGTCGCCGAGCGGTGCTGTATGCGGCACCCGCGCAATCCGGCGACGGCCGACCCGTGCGTGCCGTCCACCTGGAACTCCACCAGCTCGTCCCGGTTGACCCGGACCGCCCAGGAGGAGTTGATCTGGGCGACCACCCCGCCCTCCAGCTCGAAGATGCCGTAGGCGGCGTCGTCCGCAGTCGCCTCGTACGGCTTGCCCTCCTCGTCCCAGCGGCGGCCGATGTGGGTGCGGTGCAGCGCCTGCACGGTTTCCACCCGGCCGAACAGCTCGTGGAGCAGGTACTCCCAGTGCGGGAACATGTCGGCGACGATGCCGCCGCCGTCCTGCGAGCGGTAGTTCCACGAGGGCCGCTGGGCGGGCTGCCAGTCACCCTCGAAGACCCAGTAGCCGAACTCCCCCCGTACGGACAGGATCTCGCCGAAGAAGCCGCCCTCGATCAGCCGCCTCAGCTTGAGCAGCCCCGGCAGGAACAGCTTGTCCTGGACCACGCCGTGCTTGATCCCCGCGGCCGAGGCCAGCCGGGCCAGCTCCAGGGAGGCCTCGAAGCTCAGCGCCGTCGGCTTCTCGCAGTAGACGTGCTTGCCGGCCGCTATGGCCTGCCGTACGGCCGCCTCGCGGGCGCCGGTGACCTGTGCGTCGAAGTAGATCTCCACCTCGGGATCCGCGAGAACGGCCGCGAGGTCCGTGCTGACGTGCTCCAGCCCATGCCGCTCGGCGATGGCCCGCAGGGCGGGCTCCCGGCGCCCCACGAGCACCGGCTCCGGCCACAGCACCCTGCCGTCGCCCAGGTCGAGGCCGCCCTGCACGCGCAGGGCGAGCAGGGACCGGAGCAGATGCTGCCGGTACCCCATGCGGCCGGTGACGCCGTTCATGGCGATCTTGATCGTCCTGCGCTCCACGATGCCCCTCCCCATTCGATGACAGAAAGCACAGAAAGCGCTTTCACTCTCGCCAGGCTAGGGCGGGGATTCTCCGCCGCGCAAGACTCGAACGAGTGACGGAAAGCGCTTTCTTTTTCTGGGAGCATGGAGGTCCACGGACCGGATGAGACGATGGCCCTGGACCAGCAGAGGAGGGGGAGCGGTATGGCGGTGACTCTCGCCGAGGTCGCGGCACACGCGGGTGTTTCGCCCGCCACGGTCTCGCGCGTACTGAACGGCGGGTACCCGGTGGCCGGTTCCACCCGGACCCGGGTGGAGCAGGCCGTAGAAGACCTCGGTTACGTGGTGAACGGCCCGGCCCGCGCACTGGCGGCCGCCACCTCCGACCTCGTCGGCGTCCTCGTCCACGACGTGGCCGACAGCTTCTTCGGGATCCTCGCCGGTTCCCTGCAGAGCGCCCTGGCGCCCGTCGGCACGGGAGGCGCCCGCCGGCTCGCCTTCGTCTGCAACACGGAGGGCGTCCCCGAGGCCGAGCTGGCCTACCTCGTCCTGCTGGAGGGGCAGCGGGCGGGCGGCCTCGTCCTCACCGGCGGCGCCGTCGAGGAGCCGGAGCACACCGCGGCACTGGCCGCCCGCATCGCGCGGGCGGCGGCCAACGGCGCCCCCGTCGTCCTGTGCGGGCGGCCGCCGCTGCCGGTGCCCGCCGGGCTGCCCGTCGCCACCGTCATGTTCGACGACCGCGGCGGCGCCTTCCGCCTCGCCGAGCACCTGCTGTCGCTCGGGCACCGCCGGATCGCCTATATCGCCGGCCCGCCGGGTCTGAGTACCACCCGGGAGCGGCTGGCCGGACACCACGCCGCCCTGGTGCGGCACGACCCCGGTCTGGCCGAGACCTGCGCCGAGCTCACCGTGCACGCCGGCTTCGAGCGCGCGGCGGGTTATGACGCCACCCGCGAACTCCTGCGCCGCGGGGCCCGCTTCACCGCCGTGGCCGCCGCCAACGACACCGTCGCCACCGGAGTCGCCGCCGCCCTGCGCGAAGCGGGCATACGCATCCCCGAGGACGTCTCCGTCGCGGGCTTCGACGACCTCCCGGTCTGCGTCGACACCGCCCCCGCGCTGACCACGGTGCGCGTGCCCCTGCGCGAGGCCGGTGTACTCGCCGCCCAACTGGTCACGGGCCGCCGGCCGCTGCCCCCGGGCGGGATCACCACGCTGCCCACCGAGCTGATGGTCCGGGCGTCCACCGCGCCGCCCCCGCCGGACGGAGGCCGCCCGTGAAGTACGCCTTCTCCACGCTCGGCCTGCCCGGCACCCCACTCGACCGCGCTGCGGCCCTCGCCGCGTCCCACGGGTTCCACGGCCTCGAACTGCGCGCCCACCCCGAGGAGCCCCTGCACCCGGGCACCCCGGCCGCCGAGCGCGCCGCCGGACTGCGGACCCTGGGCGCCGCCGGCATCACCGCCCTCGGGATCGCGGGCTACGCCCAGGTGGCCGCCCCCGGTGAGGACGAGCCGGTCCTCGCCGAACTGCGGGGCCTGGTCGGGCTCGCGGCCGACCTGGAAGCCCCGTACGTGCGCGTCTTCCCCGGCGGCGGCGATCAGCCCGAGGCGGCCGCCGACGCCCGCGCCGTCCGCCGGCTGCGGGCAGCCGCGCCGTTCGCCGAGCGCCACGGCGTGCGGATCCTGCTGGAGACCCACGACTCCCACCGCACCGCCGCCGCGGCGGCCCGCGTCCTCGACGCGGTCGCCCGCCCCGGCGCCGGCGCGCTGTGGGACGTCCTGCACACCTGGCTGGGCGGCGAATCCCCGGCCGAGTCCCTGCGCACCCTTGGCCCGCACCTGGGCTACGTACAGGTGAAGGACGTGGCGTCGCCGCGGGAACTCACCCCGCTCGGCCTGGGCGCCGGGACACTCCCGCTCGCCGAGGCGGTGCGGGCGGCGCCGCCCGACGGCTGGCTCTGCTGGGAGTACGAGAAACGGTGGTATCCCGCCGCCGCCGAACTGCCGGCGCAGCTCACCCGCGGCCGGGAGTACCTGGAGCGCCTGCTGGCGAGCCGGCCCGGGTAGCCGCGGACCCCGGCGGCCCGGGGCGTCCTACCAGCCGTCCGGCATCATGCTTCTTGTGAGCACCATCGTGAAGTTCTTCGTGGCACCGGACGATGCGTCGGCCGCCCTCGTCGTCAGGACCGGACCGGGACGTGCCGTCGCGTCCCTCTCGTTCGGCAACGTCGATCCCGAAGAGGCCGTGGTCGAGTGGGAATGCCTCTTCGGCGGAGGCAGTTTCGAGGAACTGCTGGAGGCCGGCGAACCGAGGATCGTCGCGGGCGGGGACGATGACGCATGCGTTGTCTTCGCGCTCTCCGACCGCTTGGTGCGGGCCCTGGCCGAGGGGGAGCCGCCCCGGCTGCATGACGTAGCCGTGGAGTGGGCCCGGCAGCGGGCGGAGGACGGGCAGCCGATCGATGCCGAGTTGGCCGGTGAGATGCTGAGCGGTCTGGGCGCTCTCGCCCACGGCGCGGGCGAGCTCGGTCACGGCTTGTACTGCTGGGTCGCGTAGAAGTCGGGTCCGGCCGGCATGCGCAGCGCCCCCGCCGCGTCGATCCGCGACCCTACGTGCGGATGGTGAGGAGGGGGAGGAGTTCCAGGTGTTGGCGGGGGGCGTCCTGTGGGGTGGCGGGCGACAGGCGGTCCAGTAGCAGGGCCGCCGCGCGTGCGCCCACCTCGTGCTTGGCCGGGGCCACCGCCGAGAGCGGGACGTCGGCCATGCCGGCCACCTCGTCGTCGTAGGTGATCACGGCCAGGTCCTCCGGCACCCGCACGCCCCGCGCCTGGAGCCGCGGGATCAGCATGATCGCGTCGGTGTCGCTGTGGATCAGGGCGGCGGTCACCCCGTGCTTCGCCACCGCGTCGCACAGGTAGTCCAGCGTCCGCGCGAACAGGTCCGCCTCGGACAGCGGGTCCGGCCCGGCCACCGGCCAGTCCGGTGCCGGCTCCAGTCCGAGCGCGGCCACGGCCGCCTCGTAGCCCGCCCGGAGCCGGGCCGAGGTCGGGGTCGACCGGCTGGCGAGGGCGATCCGCCGGTGGCCCAGCTCCACCAGGTGCTGCACGGCCCGGGCCGCGCCGTGCGCGTGGTCGGAGGCCACCCGGTCCAGGGCGGCCGCGGGGTGTCCCGGCGGCGCCCACCGCTCCACCAGCACGGTGGGAACCGGCAGTTCCGCCGTCCACGCGCCCTCGCCGGGCCCGGGCGAGCCGGCCTCCCAGTTCGGCGTCAGCAGCAGCCCGTCCGCGCCGGTGGACAGCAGCCGGTCCGCCTGCGTCCGGTCCTCGCCCGCCAGGTACCGCGTCAGCCCGACCGTCAGCCGGGCCCCCCGCGCCTCGACGGCCTCGCGGGCGCCGCGCACGACGTCGGCGTAGTAGTACTCGGTCGTCGGAACCACCATCCCGACCACCAGGCCCTCGCCCCCGCGCCCGGCCGGAACCGGTGCCGGGGTCGTCGCCGGCGCGGACGCGGCGGTTGGCGTGCGCCCCGGCTCCACCCGGCCGATCACCCCGTGCATCCGGTGGATCTCACCCCGGGCCGCCATCGCCTCGATGTCCCGGCGCAGGGTGACGGGGGAGATGCCGAGCTCCTGGGCCAGCTCCGCCACGCGCACGCTGCCCCGGGCCCGCACGAGCTCGCGCACCCGCGCCTGACGCTGGTCTACATGTGGTCTCACGTGGTCCCCCTGACGTGGTGACGGTCCGCTGCCGCGAGTCGGTACGCACCATCATAGGGAATCGATGCGATCGATACGATCGTTTCCGATCAACTTCGTCACGGCTGGGGTGCTCGACGCGTTCACTACGGAACCGCCCCGGGCCTCGCCCTGCCGCCACCGGGAACGGCCTGCCTAGACTGACCACTTGATCGATCCGGTAGCCGACGAGCGTGGAGGAACGAACCGCATGCGCCATCTCCCCCTGGGCAATTCAGGACTTCAGGTCTCCGCCGTCGGCCTCGGCTGCAACAACTTCGGGGGCCGCCTCGACGCCCGCGCCACCCGTGCCGTGGTCGACGCCGCACTCGACGCGGGCATCACCCTCCTCGACACCGCCGACATCTACGGCGGCCTCGGCGGCTCCGAGAGCCACCTCGGCCAGGCCCTCAAGGGCCGCCGCGACCAGGTCGTCCTGGCCACCAAGTTCGGCTTCGCCGGGATGGACATGAAGTACGGGCCCGCCGCCGGAGCCCGCGGCGGCCGCGCCTACATCCGGCGGGCCGTCGAGGAGTCCCTGCGCCGCCTCGACACGGACCACATCGACCTCTACCAGCTGCACAGCCCCGACCCGGCCACTCCGATCGCCGAGACCCTGGCCGCGCTCACCGAGCTCGTCACCGAGGGCAAGGTCCGCTACATCGGCCACTCCAACCTCAGCGGCTGGCAGCTCGCCGAAGCCGCCCACGTCGCCCGCGAGACCGGCGCGGCACCCTTCGTATCGGCGCAGAACCAGTGGTCGCTGCTGGAGCGGTCGGCAGAACGCGAACTGGTCCCCGCCGCCCTGCACTACGGCGTCGGTGTGCTCCCGTACTTCCCGCTCGCCAACGGCCTGCTGACCGGCAAGATCCGCCGGGGCGCACCCGTACCGGCCGGCTCCCGCCTCGAAGGCCGCGACACCTACCTCACCGAGCAGCGCCTCGACGTGGTCGAAGCGCTCGCCGCCCTCGCCGAGAAGCACGGCCGCAGCATCCTCGAACTGGCCATCGGCTGGCTCGGCGCCCAGCCCGGCTGCGCCTCCGTCATCGCCGGAGCCACCTCCGCCGAGCAGGTGCGCGCCAACGCCGCCGTCGCCGACCGCCCACTGGACGCCGAGCTGGTCGCCGAGATCGACGCCATCGCCCCGGCCGCCGCATGACCGCCACCGCCCGCCCGCCGCTGCGCTGCGCGCTCCTCGACGACTTCCAGAGCGTCGGCGCCACCGCCGCCGACTGGTCGCCGCTCGCCGGCCGCGTCGAGGTGGTGAGCTTCCCCGATCACACGGACGACGAGGACGAACTCGCCGCCCGGCTGGCAGGCTTCGACATCGTCGTCACCCTGCGCGAACGCGTGCCCTTCCCCGGCTCGCTGCTCGACCGGCTGCCGCGCCTCCGCCTCCTCATCGCCTCCGGCATGCGCAACAGCGTGATCGACTACGCGGCCGCCGCACGGGCCGGCGTGACCGTCTGCGGCACCGCCAGCTCCTCCACCCCGCCCGTGGAACTGACCTGGGCCCTGCTGCTCGGCCTGGCCCGCGGCCTGGTCCAGGAGTCCGCCGCCCTCCGCGACGGCGGCCCCTGGCAGCAGACGGTCGGCGCGGACCTGCACGGGCGGCGGCTCGGACTGCTCGGCCTCGGCAAGATCGGCAGCAAGGTCGCCCAGGTCGGGCTCGCCTTCGGCATGGACGTGGTGGCCTGGAGCGGCAACCTCACCAAGGAACGGGCCGACGAGGTGGGGGTCGCCCTCGCGCCCTCCAAGGAGGAGCTCCTCGCCAGCAGCGACTTCGTCTCCGTCCACCTCGCGCTCGGCGAGCGCAGCCGCGGCCTCATCGGCGCGGCCGAGCTGGCCCTGATGCGGCCGACCGCGTACCTGGTCAACACCTCCCGGGCCGCCATCGTCGACCAGCGGGCACTCCTCGAAGCCCTGCACGCGGGCCGGATCGCGGGCGCGGGCCTCGACGTCTTCGACATCGAGCCGCTGCCCGCCGACCACCCCCTGCGGACCGCGCCGCGGCTGCTCGCCACCCCGCACCTGGGCTATGTGACCCGGTCCAACTACGCCACGTACTACGGCGAAGCCGTCGAGGACGTCATCGCGTTCCTCGACGGCTCACCCGTACGCGTACTCGGCTAGGACCGGACGGTTCTCCCGCTCGCGACACTCACGACACGATGTCCTTGCGGGAGAACCCACGGAACGCCAGGGCGAACAGCACCAGCGCGTACGACACCGACACCGCCGCGCCCTTGATCATCCCGCCCCACTCCAGCTGCGGCTGCAAGGCGTCCGCCCATGCGAACTGCCAGTGCGCCGGCAGGAACTCGCGCCACGAGCCGAGCGCGGTCACCGCGTCCAGTACGTTGCCGACGATCGTCAGCCCGACCGCCCCGCCCACCGCGCCCAGCGGCGCGTCCGTCCGCGTGGACAGCCAGAACGCCAGCCCCGCCGTCACCAGCTGCGAGACGAAGACGAAGGCCACCGCGAGCGCGAGCCTCGGCACCGTGTCCCCGGCCGGCAGCGCCCCGCCCGCCGGGAGCTGCAGCGGCCCCCACCCGTACGCGGCCGTTCCCACGGCGAGGGCCACCACCGGCAGCAGCACCATCGCCGCCAGGCTGAAGCCGAGCGCCACGACCAGCTTGCTCCACAGCAGCCGTGCCCTCGGCACGGGCGAGGCCAGCAGGTAGCGCAGCGAGGACCAGCTCGCCTCCGAGGCCACCGTGTCCCCGCAGAACAGCGCCACCGGCACTACCAGCAGGAAGCCGGCCGAGACGAACAGGCAGGTCGCGGCGAAGTTCGCGGCCGAAGCCGTGGCCGTGTCGATCAGGGTGATCCGGCCGTCACCGCCGCCCCGGCTGCCCGGTCCGCCACCCACCGCGAACGCGATCATCAGGATGAACGGCAGCGCGGCCAGCACCCCGCCCATCACCAGCGTCCGCCGCCGGCGCCACTGCCTCAGCGCCTCCACGCGGAGCGGCAGCGTACGGCTCGCCCGGTAGCCCGGAGCCACCTCTTGCATCACGCTCGCGGCCGTCATGCCGGACCTCCGATCAGGGTGAGGAACGCGTCCTCCAGTCGCCGGTGCGGTCCCACTCCGGCCACCGGCACCTCCAGCCGTACGAGTTCCGCGATCAGCCCCGCGGCCGTCGCGCCTTCCAGCCTTACGAGCAGCCCGTCATCGGTGGCCGCCACCGAACCCACTCCCTCCAGCGTCGCGACCTTCTCGACCGCCGCCTCGTCCACCGGCTCCGCCAGCGTCACCAGCAGCGTGTCACCGCCGCCCGTGATCTCGGCGACCTCGCCCGCCGCCACCCGCCGCCCGCGGTCCATGACCACCAGGTGCGTGCAGGACTGCTCCACCTCCGACAGCAGGTGGCTGGAGACGATGACCGTCCGGCCGCCCGCCGCGTAGCGGATCATCACGTCCCGCATCTCCCTGATCTGCGGCGGGTCCAGACCGTTCGTCGGCTCGTCGAGGATCAGCAGGTCCGGCAGCCCGAGCATGGCCTGCGCGATCGCGAGCCGCTGGCGCATGCCCTGCGAGTACGTGCGCACCGCCCGCTCCAGCGCGTCGCCGAGCCCGGCGATCTCCAGGGCCTCCGCCATGTGCGCGTCCTCGGCGGGCCGTCCGGTGGCCTGCCAGTACAGCTCCAGGTTGGCGCGCCCGGTCAGGTGCGGAAGGAAACCCGCGCCCTCCACGAAGGCCCCGACCCGCGACAGCACCGGCGCCCCGGCCCGCACCGCGTGCCCGAACACCCGGATCTCCCCGGCGTCCGGCGAGATCAGCCCCATCAGCATCCGCAGGGTGGTGGTCTTCCCGGCCCCGTTGGGCCCGAGCAGCCCCAGCACCTGCCCCTTCTCCACCCGGAAGGAAAGGTCCCGCACCGCGTACCGGTCCTGCGCCTTCGCGTACCGCTTCGTCAGTCCCGTGATCTCCAGCGGTACGTCGGCCGGCGCGGCCTCCGGCTGCGCCGCCGCGGGCCGCCGCCCCGTCCTGCGGATCCCGAGCAGCGCCGCGGCCAGCGCGGCGGCGCCCAGCGGCAGCCCCCACGTCCAGGCGGGCAGCCCGGCCGCCGAGGTCCGTACTCCGGGCGCCTCGGGGACGGTCAGGGCGCTGCGTGCCGCGACCGTGTACGTCGCCGGCGCGGCCGGGGTCGCGTAGCCGAGGTCGGTCGCGGCGACCACCAGCCGCAGCCGGTGCCCGGCCTCCACGGCGTGGTCGATCGCGGGCAGCCGCAGCTCGACGTCCACGCCCTGCTGCGCGTTCTCCACTCGTACCGGGGCGACCAGCTGACTGGGCAGCACCTGCTGACGCCCGTCCGGCCCGACGTCGTACACCTTGCCGAACAGGACGGCCGATCCGTCGGCAGCCGTCGACCTCACGTTCAGGGTGACGGTCGGCGTGCCCGTGATGCGCACCTCGCGCGTCAGCGGCTCCGACTCGAACCGGGCGTGCTGGCCGGGGAAGTCCAGTGAGAGCCCGGCCCCGAAGGCGGCGAGCTGCCCGCCGATGCCGGGTAGCGAGGACAGGGCGGGAGGAGCCCCGCCCGCGGGATTGGCGAAGGTCTGCTCGCGCCCGGCCAGCGCGAACTCCCGCGGGCCGGAGGCCAGCCCGGGGTACTGCCCGCCGCTCGCGCCGCGCAGCTGCACCCGGCCGTCGGTGGAGTCGATGCCGCCGGAGCGCGAGACCCGGAACACCGGGCCGGTGTCCGCGCCCGCGTCCCCCTTGAGGTGGCGGTCGAACCACGATGCGACCCGGTCCTCGGCCCGGTCCGCCTCGCGCATGCCCCCGTCGTGGCCGCCGGCCGCCCAGTCCACGGAGACGGGCGCACCGTTCGCCGCAATGGCCTTGGCCATGGCGTCGGCCTGGTCCAGCGGGAACAGGGAGTCGTCCTGGCCCTGCACGATCAGCGTCGGCACCTTGATCCTGGCGCCCACGGCCGACGGACTGCGCTGTTCCAGCAGGGCGCGGGCCTCGGGGTCGGGCTTCCCGGCCGTCGCGACGCGCTCGTACATGGCGCACAGCTCGGGCTGGAACCGGCCGCAGCCGGGGGCCGGGGGAGCCTCCCGCTGCGGCCCCTCCCGCTGCGGACCCGCCTGCTGCTGCATCCCGCCGGCGGAGCCGGTGGTGAAGAAGATGCCGGACCACAGCTTCTTGAACACGCCCTGGGGGAAGAGGGAGTCCGCGAGGTTCCAGTAGGTGATCTGCGGGGCGATGGCGTCCACCCGCCGGTCGTGGCCGGCGGCGAGCAGCGAGACGGCACCGCCGTAGGAGGCTCCGGAGACGCCGACGCGCGGATCGCCGTCCGCGTCGAGGAGCACCTCCGGGCGGGCCGCCAGCCAGTCGACGAGCCGCGAGACGTCCTTGACCTCGTAGTCGGGGTCGTTCAGCCCGATCTCGCCGCCGGAACGGCCGAAGCCGCGCGCCGACCAGGTCAGCACGGCGTACCCGTCCCGGGCCAACCCCTCGGCCTGCTCGCGGACATCGTCCTTGCTGCCCCCGAAGCCGTGCCCCAGGAGGACGGCGGGACGTTTCTCCCCGCCGTCGGTGGTGAAGTACGAGATGTCGATCCCGACATCGGGCGCCTGCCGGCCGGGCATCTTCAGCACCTGGTCCTGGCGGCGCACGGTCGGCTGGTCGCCGCCGCCCGCCACCGACCAGGTGCCGGCTCCCGCGACGACGGCGAAGGCTGCGGCGCCCGCCAGCAGGCGGTCTCGGCGGTGCCGGGGCAATCGGAGCTTCATATGGGAACCCTAGACGCCCGGGTGCCCCGCGCCCGAGCGCCCGAAGGGGGATGTCCGGCACTTCTCGAGGAGTACGCCGACCGCTCCGTGTACCGCGCCTGCGGTATCCGCGCGACCGCTGCCGAGCTGTTCCGACCTGCGCCCCGCGCCCCGCGGCGGGAGGATGGCCGCATGCTGCTGGCCGAGCTCGCGCGCGTGTCCCGGGAGGTCGCCGACACCTCCGCCCGCTCCCGCAAGACCGCCCTGCTCGCGGAACTCTTCGCCGCCGCGCCGCCCGAGGAGGCCGGACTGGTGATCGCGTACCTCGCCGGGCGCCTCCCGCAGGGCCGCCCGGGCATCGGCTGGCGCGCCCTGGCCCAGGAGGTCCCGCCCGCGCAGGAGCCCACGCTCACGGTGCCCGCCGTCGACGCGGCGGTCACCGAGCTCGCCGCCGCCAAGGGCACCGGGTCGCAGGCGGAGCGGCGCCGGATCCTCGGCGCGCTGCTGGGCGCGGCCACCGGGGCCGAGCAGGCGTTCCTGCGCAGCCTGCTCTCCGGGGAGGTGCGCCAGGGCGCGCTGGACGCGGTCGCCCTGGAGGGCGTGGCCGCGGCCGCCGGGGTGCCGGCCGCCGCCCTGGGCCGCGCGGTGATGCTCGACGGCTCGCTGCCCCGGGTCGCGCAGGCCGTGCTGGCCGGCGGCGCGGAGGCGCTGGGCGGGTTCACCCTGCGCGTCGGGCAGCCCGTCCAGCCGATGCTGGCGAACACCGCCGGGTCCCTCGCCGAGGCGCTGGAGGCGCTCGGGCCCTGTGCGGTGGAGGAGAAGCTCGACGGGATCCGGGTCCAAGTGCACCGCGAGGGTGCCGACGTACGGGTGTACACGCGCTCCCTCGACGAGATCACGGACCGGCTGCCCGAGGTGGCGGAACTCGCCCGGGCGCTGCCGGGGGAGCGGTTCATCCTCGACGGGGAGGTCATCGGGCTGGCCGCGGACGGCCGGCCGGTCCCCTTCCAGGACATCGCGAGCCGGGTCGGCTCCCGCGTGGACGTCGCGGCGGCCCGGCAGGCGCTCCCGGTCGTCCCCTGCTTCTTCGACGTCCTGGCCGTCGGCGAGGACGTGCTGCTCGACCTCCCGGTCCGCGCACGGTACGAGGCCCTCGCCGCCCTCGTGCCCGAGCACGCCCGGGTCCGCCGGCTCGTGGTGGAGGACCCGGTGGCGCAGGCGGCCGAGGCCGAGGAGTTCCGGGCCGAGACCCTGCGCCGCGGCCACGAGGGCGTCATGGTCAAGGCCCTCGACTCCTCCTACGCGGCCGGCCGGCGCGGCAAACACTGGCTGAAGGTGAAACCCGTGCACACCCTCGACCTGGTGGTCCTCGCCGCCGAATGGGGCCACGGGCGGCGCACCGGCCTGCTGTCGAACCTGCACCTGGGCGCGCGGGCCGCCGACGGCACGTACGCCATGCTCGGCAAGACCTTCAAGGGGCTCACCGACGAGATGCTGCGCTGGCAGACCGGAGCCCTGCGCGCCCTCGCCATCTCGGACGACGGTTTCACCGTGCGGGTGCGGCCCGAACTGGTCGTGGAGATCGCCTACGACGGCCTCCAGCGCTCCCCGCGCTACCCGGCGGGGGTGGCCCTGCGCTTCGCGCGGGTGCTCAGGCACCGCCCGGACAAGAGCGCGGAGCAGGCGGACACGGTGGAGAGGGTGCTGGGAGGAGGCGGCGGTTTTGCCTCAGAGGCACGTTAGATTGCCAAGCAGGCAAGCATCTGGCTCAATCGGGGCATGACACCCGGTCCTGCCCCCGGTCCCGCCCCCGGTCCCGCCCCCGGACCCGCCCCCGGTCCCGAAGAGGCGCCCGACGAGCTGCCCGCCGTCGCCCCGCAACTGCGCGAGCTGCGCCGGCGCGCCGGCCTCACCCTGGAAGCCGCCGCCGCCCGGGCCCGGCTCTCGCCCGCCCACCTGTCCCGCCTGGAGACCGGCCGCCGCCAGCCTTCGCTGCCGCTCCTGCTCGGACTCGCGCGCACCTACGGCACCACGGTCTCCGAGCTGCTCGGCGAGACCCCCGCCGTCGCCGATCCCATCGTACGGGCCGGCGGCCCGGGCGCCCGCGAGGCCGACGGGTGGACCTACTGGCAGGCCGGCGGCTCCGGGCGCGGGATGCAGGCCCTGCGCGTGCACGTCCCCCACGGCCGCAGCCAGGGCGAGCTGGTCCGCGTACATCCCGGCGAGGAATGGCTGTACGTGCTCGACGGGCGGCTGCGCCTGCACCTGGGCGAGGCCGAGTACCTCCTCGAACCGGGGGACAGCGCCCACTTCGACTCCCTCACCCCGCACCGGATCGGCGCGGCCTCGGCGGGCGGGGCGGAGCTGCTGTTCGTCCACACGCTGCTGCAGAGCAGCCTCGCCGGGCTGTGCCTCGGCGGGTCCGCCACGTCCACGCACCACCGATGAGCCGAGGAGCCGTACCCATGTCCCAAGAAGAGATCGGGGTGACCGCCGTGACCCCCGCGACCATGCGGTCCCGCATCGAAGCGAAGTTCCCGCGCGGCCTCGTCATCCGGCTGATCGCCTACCTGTTCGTCGGCCACCTCTTCGCCTTCTTCGTCTACCTCCTCTTCGTCCTGGGCGCCCAGAACCAGTGACGCCGCGGGGCGTGTGACCGCATGCCGCACGACTCTGGAAACGTGCAGGTCCTGTGGCTACCCTCCGCGCATGATTCCCACGGTTGTCTGGGGCACCGGCAACGTCGGCCGTTTGGCCATTCGTGCCGTCGAGGCCCATCCCGCGCTGGAGCTCACCGCCGTCATCGTCCACGACCCGGCCAAGGTCGGCCGCGACGCGGGCGAACTCGGCGGACTCCCCCACCCGTTGGGGGTGGCGGCCACCGACGACATCGAGGCCGTACTGGCCGCCCGCCCCCGCGCCGTGGTGTACGCCGCCTCCGGCGACGTCCGCCCCGACGACGCACTCGCCGACATCACCCGGGCCATCAGGTCCGGGGCCGTCGTCGTCAGTCCCGCCCTGTACCCGCTCTACGACCACCGCAGCGCCCCACCGGAGTTCCGCGACCCGGTCCTGGCCGCCATCGCCGAGGGCGGAGGCTCGCTCTTCGCCTCCGGTGTCGACCCCGGCTGGGGCAACGACGTCCTCCCGCTCCTGCTCAGCGGACTGGGCACCACCATCGACGCCATCCGCTGCCAGGAGATATTCGACTACTCCACCTACGACCAGCCGGACTCCGTCCGCTACCTCGTCGGCATGGGCCAGCCCATGGACTACGAACCGATGATGCTCATGCCCGCCATCCCGACCATGGTGTGGGGCGGGCAGATCAGGATGATGGCCCGGGCCCTCGGCGTCGAACTCGACGAGATCCGCGAAACCTCGGAGCGCCGACCGCTCGACACCACCGTGACCACCCGCACCATGGGCGAGTTCGAAGCCGGCACCCAAGGGGCGATCCGCTTCGAGGTGCAGGGCATCGTCGAGGGCGAACCCCGCATCGTCATCGAGCACGTCACCCGTATCCACGCCTCGTGCGCACCGGACTGGCCGGCCCCGCCCGACGGCGGCGACGGCGCCCACCGGGTCGTCATCGAGGGCCGCCCCCGCATCGAGGTCACCGTCGAGGCCACCGACGAGGGCGACAACCGCTCGGCCGGCGGCAACGCCACCGCCGTGGGCCGCCTGGTGAGCGCCATCGACTGGCTCACCGAGGCGGAACCCGGACTCTACGACGCCCTCGACGTCCCGCTGCGCCCCGCCATCGGCAGACTCGGAAGGAAGCAGTCATGAGGATCGACATCCCCGAAGGCCAGCACCCCATCGAGTACGTGTGGGGGGACATGGTCCCCGGCATCGGCATGGCCGCGGCGAACTTCTCGCTGTCGGTGTACGCCCACACCACCCTGGGGCTGCGCGAGTTCGAGGCGGCCCGACTGCGGGTCGCGCAGATCAACGGCTGTGTGTTCTGCCTCGACTGGCGCACGGAACGGGACGGCGAGAAGGTCGAGGAGGAGTTCTCGGAGGCGGTCACCGAGTGGCGCACCACCGAGGCCTTCGACGACCGGACCCGGCTGGCGGCGGAGTACGCCGAGCGGTACACCCTGGACCACCACGGGCTCGACGAGGAGTTCTGGGACCGGATGACCGCGCACTACAGCCAGTTGGAGATCGTGGAGCTGACCATGAGCATCGGCTCCTGGCTGGCCTTCGGCCGGCTCAACCACGTGCTCGGCCTCGACAGCGTGTGCGTGCTGCCCGGCCATTGACGCGGGTCGTACCGCAGCCGCCGCGGCGGCTGCGGTACGGGGCCACGGGCTCAGAGCTCCTCCAGCACCGCCCGGATCACGTGCCGGGCGCCCAGCGCCATGGCCGGGTTCGTGTCGCGGTAGTACGGCAGCGCGATGAGCGCCTGGGAGAGCGTCCGGCCCCGGCCGCGGATCCAGGTCGCCCGGTCCACGCCGAGCGCCTCGCGGAACACCTCCCGCGCGTCGGCCGGGAGCAGGTTCCAGGCGGGGAACAGGTCGCAGGCGGGATCGCCCACGCCCGTGCACCCGAAGTCGATCACCGAGGTCAGCCTGCCGTCGTCCACGAGCAGGTTGCCCGGCGTCAGGTCGGCGTGCAGCCACACCGGGGGCCCGTCCCACTCCGGCGCCCGCAGCGCGTTCTTCCAGACTGCGGCCACGGCATCGCAGTCGACGCCTTCCTCCGGCAGCCCCCGCAACTGCTCGATCGCCGCCAAGGTCGCCGCGTCCAGCGCGGCGAGGGGCCCGCCGCGGTGGGCCTTCGGCGCCCCGGCAGGCTGATGCCCCGCATGGCCGCCACGAAGGCCGCCAGGTCCTCGGCCAGTCGTACGGGCTGCCCGAGCGCGCCCGCCACCGGGGTCTGCCCGGCCCGCCACCGGTACACCGACCAGGGCCAGGGATAGCCTTCCGCGGGCTCCCCGGCGCCGAGCACCTCGGGGATCGCCGTGGGCAGCCGGGCCGCGAGGAGCGGCAGCCAGTGCCGCTCCATCCCCACGTCCTCGGCTCCGTCCCGCACCAGGGGCAGCCGTACGACCATGACGTCACCCAGCCGGTACATGGCGTTGACCGTGCCGCCGGACGGGAACCGCTCCACCGGGAGCCCCGCCCACCGGGGGAACTGCCCGGCGACCAGGCGCCGTACGAGGTCCTCGTCGATGGGGTGCTGTCCGGGGTGCATCTGTGCTGTGCCCATGGGCCGCCATCCGACCGTCCGACGCCCTGGGGCGTCAAACGCTTTTCCGGCGGCCCGCGGGATCCGCGCCGGCGTCCCTTACAGGTCGGTGGCGATGATCTTCTCGATGTTGCGTTCGGCGAGCGCCGTGATCGTGACGAACGGGTTGACGCTGGTGTTGCCGGGGATGAGCGCTCCGTCGATCACGTACAGGCCGGTGTAGCCGTGCAGGCGCCCGTAGTTGTCGGTGGCCTTGTTCAGGACCGCGCCGCCGAGCGGGTGGTAGGTGAGGGTGTCGTTCCAGATCTTGTTGCCGCCGAACAGGTCGGTCCGGTAGATCGTGCCCTCCTTCGCGTTGATCTTGTCGAAGATGGTCTTGGCCATGTCGATCGACGGCTGCTTCCAGGCCGTCTGCCAGCTGAGGTCGGCCTTGCCGGTGGCGGCGTTCCAGCTGAACTCGGCGCGGTTCGGGTTCTTCGTGATCGACAGGTAGAACGAGGCGTACGTCTCGATGCCGGTGGGGAGCGGCGCCACCTCGGCGAACGCGCCGCCGGCGTCCCAGTTGTCGATGCCGGAGCAGGGGATGGTGGCCTGGAGCTTCCCGGTCGGGTCCCACATGTGGTTGGCGCGGCCGCACATGACGTTGCCGTTGTCGCCCCAGCCCTTGCCGACCTCGCTGTTGAGGTCGGGCAGCGCGCCCGTGGCCTTCAGCTTGACCAGGAGCTTGCTGGTGCCGACGCTGCCGGCCGCGAAGAACACCCGGTCCGCGGTCACCGTCTTGGTGGCCACGGTGTCGCCGGTGGTGTTGAGCTGGTCGATGCCGACCGTGTAGCCGCCGCCGGTCGTGGGGGTGACCGTGGTGACCTTGTGCAGGGCGGAGATGGAGACCTTGCCCGTGGCCCTCGCCTGGGCGAGGTAGGTCTGTACGAGGGACTTCTTGCCGTGGTTGTTGCCGTAGAGGATCTCGCCGTCGAGCGCCGACTTGGGGACGGTGCCGGCGGCCTCCTGCTCCATGTAGTCCCAGTCGTACACGTCGGGGACGAAGGTCCACGCGAAGCCGGAACGCTGGGCGTGCTTCCGGCCGACCCGGGAGAACTGGTAGCAGGCGGCCGTCTCGAACCAGGCGGGGTCGATCATGCCGACCCCGAGCCCGGCGTTGGCCCGCGGGTAGTACGTGTTGTACATCTCGTCCGCGTCGACCGAGGGGAGGACGGCCTGGAAGTTGGCCCGCTTGGGCGTGACGGCCATCCCGCCGTTGACCAGCGAGCCGCCGCCGACGCCGCGGCCCTGGTAGACCGTGATGCCGGCGAAGTCCTCGGCGTCGAGGATGCCCGTGTACTTGGGGACGTCCTTGTCGATGGGGAAGCCGAGGAAGTTGCTCAGCGGCGCCTTGGTCCGGGTGCGGAGCCAGAACGAGCGGTAGTCCGGGCTGGTCACCTTCGGGAAGACCTTGCCGTCCGACCCCGGGGTGACCCAGTCCATGCCCATCTCGATCATCTGCACGTCGACGCCCGCCTGCGCGAGGCGCAGCGCCGCGACGGAGCCGCCGTAACCGGTGCCGATGATCAGGGCCGGGACGTGGGCGCCGCTTTCGATGGGAGCGGCCGCGGCGCCGGCCGCGGCCTGAGCCTCAGCCGGGGCGAGGTGGCCCGAGAGGGTCACCGCCCCGAGAATGGAACTCGTTCTAGCGATGAATCCACGACGCGAAATTCCAGGGGAAGCGTTTCCGGGCAGGGCTCGGTCACTCATGTGACGTTCCTCACTCTCGGCGGAATGGGAACGAGTTCTACTGCTGCCCTCGTGTGAAGTCACTACATACGTCTAGGTAACTTTCGGTCGATCACGTAACAGACGAAGCCGGTTCCCGACGCCCGACCCAGCCCAGCACCAGCACGGAAGCGACCGCCGCGAAGGCGCACCACGCGGAGGCGAATTCCAGTCGCCACAGCGCTGAGCAGGCCAATGCCCCGGCGGCCGGCACCGCTCCGAGGAACCGCAGCCGCCGGTCCGCGGCGAGCAGCAGGGCGCCCAACGTGGCGAACAGATAGCCCGTCAGCACCAGGGGCATCCACGGAACCTTCACGCCGTAGCCCAGGGTGTGACCCCGGATCTCGGCGGTCACCGGCCCGGTCGCCAGGCAGTACGAGAGCACAGCACCCCGAGCGGCACCCACACGGGCAGCACGGGGAGGGCGATCACGGCCCAGGCCGTGGCGGCGGGCGAACGGCCGCCGCCACGGCGCCCAGACGGCGGCCTCCACCAGCTGGTGCGCGCCCAGCAGCGTGGCAGCGCGGCCAGCGGCAGGTCCCGGACGCGCCGCACCCGTACCAGGCACACCACTCCGGCGGCGGCGATGACCGTGCCCGCCGCCAGATCCGCCTCCGCGCTCCAGCGCATGGGATCAGCCGGGTTCCGGGCCTTCCCCGCGCAGCGGCCTCCCGTCGGCCTCCCGCGGGGGTTCGAGCGGCGGGGCGGCCACCGCGCAGTGCGTCTGGCACTCCGGGTGGCAGGCCCCGGGCGCGGGGGACCGCACGGTCGCCCAGGCCACGGCGGCGCCCGCCGCGAACGCCCCCGCGCACCAGAGCATGGCCCGCCCGAAGGCCGCGTCGAACTGGGCCGGCGAGCGGTACGACTCCGGCCCCATCCCGGCCAGCAGCGGCAGCGCCGCCACCGCCAGCAGCCCGGCCGCCCGCGCCGCGGCGTTGTTGATACCGCTGGCAAGCCCGGCCCGGCCCGGGTCCACCGAGCCCAGCACGGTCGCCGTCAGCGGAGCCACCAGGGTCGCCAGGCCCAGGCCCATTACGGCCATGGCCGGCAGCACGTCCCCCCAGTACGAGGCGTCCGGGCCCACCCGCAGCGCGAGCAGCGTCCCGGCCGCGCACACCAGCGGCCCCACCGTGAGCGGGATCCGCGGCCCGATCCGCTCCCCGAGCTCCCCCGAGCGGGCCGACAGCAGCAGCATCAGCGCGGTCGTCGGCAGCATCGCCGACCCGGCGGCCAGCGCGGAGTAGCCGGACACCACCTGGAGCTGGAGCACGACGAGGAAGAAGAACCCGCCGATGGCCGCGTACACGCACAGGGTGACCAGGTTGACGGCCGTGAACAGCCGGGACCGGAAGATGTCCGGCGGCATCATCGGCTCCGCCCGCCGCCGCTCCAGCCAGATGAACGCACCGCCCAGCAGCACGCCGCCCACCGCCGCGGCCACCACCGGCGCCGCCGCGGAACGCGCCTCGATCAGCGCGTACGTGATCAGCGCCAACGAGGCCGCGCCCAGCACCGCACCGGCCACGTCGAACCGCCCGTGCGCCTGCGGATCCCGCGACTCCGGTACGTGCCGCAGCGCCACCGGCACGCAGACCGCGGCCAGCGGCACGTTCAGCAGGAACACCCAGCGCCAGCCGGGCCCGTCCACCAGCCAGCCGCCCACGAACGGCCCCACCGCGGCGCCCACCCCGCCCAGCCCCGACCACAGGCCCACGGCCCGCCCCCGGTCCTCGGCCCGGATCGAGCCCTGGATCAGCGCGAGCGAACCCGGCGTCAGGAGCGCGCCGCCGATGCCCTGCAGGGCGCGGGCGGCCACCAGCACCCCGGCGTTCGGCGCGATGCCGCAGAGCAGCGAGCCCACCGCGAACCACACCACGCCCAGCACGAAGACGCGCCGCCGACCGAAGCGGTCGCCGAGCGCCCCGCCGACCAGGATCAGGCTCGCCAGGGTGAGCAGATAGGCGTTGACCGTCCACTGGAGCACGGCCAGATCGGCGCCGAGGTCCTGCCCGATGCGCGGCAGCGCGACGTTGACCACCGTCGAGTCCAGCAGAGCCATGCTCGACCCGAGCACGGTGGTCAGCAGGATCCACCGGCCGCGCGCAGACGCGACCGCGATGCCGGGGACCCCCGGGGAATCGGGGGCTCCGGGCTCGGTGGGTGCGGTCATGCCCCCAGGCTGGCGCGCGCGGCCGCGAAGGGCCACCCGGCGGCCGGGGCAGGGTGGCGGACCGGCATTCGGGTGGCGGGGGCGCGGACTCCGACGCGACGGGCCGGAGGCGGGCGCGGGGCTCGTTAGCGTGGGTGACCATGACGCTCCTGAGCGACCAGGCCGATGACATCCGGGCCCTCGTGGCGGCCGCCGACCCGGCGGCGGTATGGGCGGTGGGCGACGCCGACGGCGTCCACGCCGGTTCGCGCCCCGTCGGCGATGCCGAGGCCGTCGCCGACGTCGGCGCGCTGGCCGGGGCGCTGGCGCTCTGGCCGGTCCTCGGGAGCCTCGTCGACGAGGGCGCGCTGCGGCTGCACACCCCCCTCGCGGCCTACGGGGACACCGACGCCCCCGCCGGGACCACCGCCCACCACCTCCTCACCCACCCGGGCGGAACCGACGCCCTCACCCGGCTCGCCGAGCGGCTCGCGGGCAGTCCCCTCGGGGAGCTCGCCGCCACCAGGATCTGGCGCCCCCTCGGCATGACCGGCACCCGGTTCGCCGGCGGTACCCTGCACGCGCCGCCCGCCGACCTGATCCGCTTCCTGCGCCACCTCCTCGCCCCGGCGCCGGAGCGCGCGGCGCCCATCACCCGCACCTGGACCACCGAGTCCCTCCGGATCCGCACGGGCGAACTCACGCCCGCCCGCGGCCTCCTCTGGCACCCGGCCCCGCACGGCGTCTGGACCCACCCCAACCCGGCGGACCACGGCCCGGCCCTGTGGATCTCGCTGCGGCTCCACCGGTGGGCGATCCTCCTCCCGACGGCCGCCGGGCGGCGGCCCCTGCGCTCCGCCTTCCGCGAGGCCGCGTTCGCGCGGACCGGAGCTCGCGCACTCCCCGGGCGGGACGTACGGTGATGCCGATGTCACCGACCGTTGTTGTTCCGGCTGCGGAGGTACACGCATGCGTACGGTCCAAGGGGCCGCCCTCGACGGGCTCAGGGCCCGCGTCCGGGCCCTGGGCGCGGAAGCCCCCGACCGGCGGACGCCCCCCGCCGCCCCCACCTTCGGAGCCCGCCTGCGCGGCTTCGTCAGTACCGGCACACCACGCGCCTCCGCCGCCGCACTGCGCGCCCTGAAGGCCCGCCGCGGTGACGGGCCCGCCCTCGTGCGCACCCGGTCCGGACGCACCTTCCTCGTCGTGCTCGACCCGCTTGACCTGCACCGCTTCTACGCCGAACCCGTGAGCCTCCTCGCGGCGGACCCGCCGGAGAAGTGCCGCGGCCTGGGCCCCGAGGAGCCCGCCGGCATCGGCTGCTCCCGCGGCGAACTGCGCGCCCAGCGCCGCCGGATCAACGAGGAGGCGCTGGCCGCGGGCGTTCCCGTGCACCCCTCGTGCGGCGCCTTCCTCGCGGCCGTCGCCGAAGAGGCCCCGCACCTGACAGCCACCCGCGTCCTCGACCTCGTACGCGCCCGGCACGCCGTGCACCGCGCCGCCCGCCGGATCGTGCTCGGCGACGCGGCCGCCTCCGACGAGGAGCTCGGCGGCTGGCTGCGGCAGCTGCGCGGCGGCCGGGCCCGCGCCGCCCGCACCGTGTACGGGAGGACCCTCGCCCGCATCCAGGAGTACGCCGCCCACGCCGACGACGGCACCCTCGTCGGCCGGGCCACCCGCCGGTCCGACCCCGCCGGCGCCCTGGACCCGCTGCGCCAGGCCCACCACTGGCTGCTGGCCATGGACGCCGTCCCGGGCACCCTGCTGCGGACCCTGCTCCTGCTCGGCGCGCACCCCGCCGAACAGGACACGGCCGCGGCGGAAGCCACGCGGGGCGGGACCGACGGCGAACTGCCCCGGCTGCGGGCCTGCGTACGGGAATCCCTACGCCTGTTCCCCGTGGTGCCCGACCTGATCCGCGTCACCCGCGCCGAGACCGAGTGGCGGGGCGTGCGCTACCCGGCCGGCACCTCCGTACTGCTGCCCGCCGCGTTCCTCCAGCGCGATCCCGAGCGGGTACCGGCCGCGCACGTGTTCGTGCCGGGCCGGTGGAAGAACCCCGACGCCGACCGGGACATCCGGATCGCGCCCTTCAGCCACGGCGGCGGCCGCTGCCCGGGCGACCAGCTCGGCCTCATGATCACCGCGGCGTTCTGCGCCGAGGTGCTCCGCGGCCACCGCCTCGCCGGCGCCCGGCCCGTGCTGGACCCGGTGGGCCCCCTGCCGGCCACGCTCGACCCGGGCACCATCCGGCTCACCCTCACCCGCCGCTGACGGCGCCGCACCCCTCAGTCCTCCCAGTCCTCCCTCCCCCTGGCCAACCACAAGAGGAACCCATGCCCGACGCCGCGACCGCGTCCTCCGCGTCCTCGTCGTACCCCGCCTCCCGCGACCAGGACGCCGACCTGCTCGACGCCCTGTGCCGCGCGCTCGCCGAGGCCGCCGACGCGGTCGGCGAAGCCGCCCGCCACGCCTCCGCACTCGCACTCGGCCCCCGGCTGCCCGCCGCGGCCCTCGCCCGCGGAGGCCATCACCGGCTCGGCTGGCGCACCCTGCTGCGCACGCTCACCGATCCGGCGGGCCTCGGCTGGGCCCCGCGCGGCCGGGGCGCGGCCCGCGCGGGCCGGCTCGCGGGGATCCTGGCCGGCCGGGAGAGCCTCGCGATCAGCATCGCGGTCTGCGGGCTCCGGGCCAGGATCCGGGCCGCGAGCGCGGACCGTCCCGAACTCCTCGAGGATCCCGGGGCCGCGGCCGTCCTCCAGGCGGTCGCGGAGGGCCGGCAGGCCGAGGCGGTCCGGCGGTTCCGGCACGTCATGCGCGACCAGGGAGCGGAGCATGCCTTCGGGCTGCTCTCCCCGTACTTCGCGGACATCCTCGCCTGGAACGCCCTGACCGACACGAACCCCTTCAACGACCACGCCGGCTGGCAGATCGCCACCGGGCGGGCCCAGGCAGCCGAACCGCTCCTCGGGCTCGGCGCCGCCTTCCGGGCCTTCTGCGACCGGGGCCAGGGCCTGTCGGAACGCCCCGCCGAACGCCCCGCGGAACGTCCCGCCGGCCGACGCGCCCCCGGCGGCCGACCCGCCGCCCGGCCTGTTCCCGCCCGGCAACCCGCCTTCACCCGCCGCCGGGCCACCGGGCAGCTGCCCCGCCGGGCGCCCCGCCCGGCGGCCGAAGGCCGGCCCGGCCTGTGCGACCACGCCACCGCGCTGCGTTCGCACGCGGTCCGGCTGCGCGCGGCGGCCGCCGCGCCGGGATGGCACGCCCCGGAGGCCGACGGCCTGCGGGCCGAGGTCGCGACCCTCGCCGACCGCTGCGGGACGGCGGCCGTCGGCCTCGCCCTCGCCGCCGCGCAGCTACAGGACGAGTGACAGGCGCAGAGCGGCCAGCGCCTTCTCGGTGACTTCCGCGGGGGATCCGGACACGTCCACGGTGACGCCGAGTTCGTCCGCCTGGAGCGGCTCCAGCGTGGCGAACTGCGAGTCCAGCAAGGAGGCGGGCATGAAGTGGCCCTTGCGGGCCGACATCCGCCTCTCGATCAGCGGCCGCTCACCGGTGAGGTGGACGAACACCGCTCCAGGCGCCGGGGCGCGCAGCCGGTCGCGGTAGACGCGCTTGAGCGACGAGGCCGCGACGACTCCGCCGCGCAGCCGCGCACTGTTGCGGATCCACTCGCCGATCGAGTCCAGCCACGGCCACCGGTCGGCGTCTTCCAGCGGGGTGCCGGCGGACATCTTGGCCACGTTGGCCGCGGGGTGGAACGCGTCGCCCTCCGCGTACGGAACGCCGAGCGCCTCCGCGAGCAGCCCGCCCACGGTGGTCTTGCCCGTACTGGCCACGCCCATCACCACTATGACGCGCTGGGTGCTCACGCCCACCTCGCTGTGTTCGTCGGCATCGTTCGTGCCTCACCACTGAAGCGCATTAAGTACTACGTATTCAAGGGTGGGGGTGTAAAACGTCGCATCTGTTCTTCGCGGGGCCGTCACCGTACGCTGACGCCATGACCACCGAAGGCAGTCCCGGCCAGGGCCTCCACTCCCGTGTGCTGGACACCCTCGGCCTCGCGATCACGGCCGGCGCCCACCCGCCCGGCAGCGTCCTGCGCACCGACGAGATCGCCGAACGGTTCGACGCCTCCCGCACGGTGGTCCGCGAGGTGGTCCGCGTACTGGAATCGATGCACCTCGTCGAATCCCGCCGCCGGGTCGGGGTCACCGTGCGCCCCATCGGGGAGTGGAACGTCTACGACCCGCGCGTCATCCGCTGGCGGCTCGCCGGCAGCGACCGCCCCCGGCAGCTGCGCTCCCTGACCGTGCTGCGCTCGGCGGTCGAGCCGGTCGCGGCCGGACTGGCCGCGACCCTGGCCACCCCGGAGCAGTGCGCCGAGCTCACCGAGGCGGCCCTGGGCATGGTCCGCACCTCGCGCGGCCACCAGCTCGAGCGCTATCTGCGCCACGACATCGCCTTCCACCGGGTCGTGCTCAACGCCTCCGGCAACGAGATGTTCGCCCGCCTCGGGGACGTGGTCGCCGAGGTGCTGACCGGCCGCACCGAGCACGAGGTCATGTTCCACGATCCCGACCCGGCCGCCGTCACCCTCCACGTACAGGTGGCCGAAGCCGTACGGGAGGGTGACGCGGCCCGCGCCGAGGCGCTGACCCGGCAGATCACGATGGGCGCCCTGGACGAACTGGACGTCCTCGCGCCCTGAACCCCCTGAGCGCCCCGCGCCGGCCGCGGGTCAGGCGTCGAGCACGGCGATGTCGATCGCGTGCAGCGCCTCCGGCTCGGCCACCACGTCGATCGCGGTGATCAGGTCGTCCACCACGGTGAACCGGAGCACCAGGAACAGCTGTCCGAGCGGGGCCATCGCCAGGCCGACCACGCCGTCGACCAGCGCCGTCTGAGTGGCCTGGGCCCGCTGCATGGCGGCCATCGCACCCGTGGCCACCGGAAGGGCGCCGCTGACGACGATCGCGGCGGCGGACGGGATGACCGCCTTGTCGGCGGTGAGCAGCACGTCGGGGTGGAGCAGGGTGACCAGGGCGTCGAGGTTCCCGCCGCGGGTGGCCGCAAGGAAGGCGTCCACCACGCGACGCTGACGGCCCAGATCGGCGTCGGGCACCAGCGGGGCGCCCTTGACCCGGCGCCGCGCGCGGCTGGCCAGCTGCCGGGTCGCGGCCGGGGTCTTCTCGACCATCGGGGCGATCTCTTCGAAGGGCACGGAGAACATGTCGTGCAGGACGAACGCGAGCCGCTCGGCCGGCGCGAGCTTGTCGAGCACGACCAGCAGCGCCAGCCCCACCGAGTCGGCCAGCACCGCCTCCTGCTCGGGATCGACCCCGTCCTCGCGGCCGGCGGCCGGGTCGGTCGGGTACGCGTCGATGGATTCCTCGCGCCGGGTCTCGCGGCTGCGCAGCATGTTCAGGCACAGCCGCGACACGACGGTGGTCAGCCAGCCGCCGAGGTTCTCGACCTCGCTGGTGTCGGAGCGGTTCAGGCGCAGCCAGGTCTCCTGGACGGCGTCCTCGGCCTCGCTGAGTGAACCGAGCATCCGGTAGGCCACCGCTCGCAGATGAGAGCGGTGCTCCTCGAAGCGCTCGGTCAGTCTTGAACTCGCGTCCACCTGTGTGGTCCCTTCGTGGCAGTAGATGATCAAAATAGATCATCGCCATATCGCCGATCTGGCCGCGTGTGACAGGGAATTGAGGACCGGCGGGCCCATCGGGCCGGCCGCCGCCGGAGGCCGGCACCACCGGCCGGGCCGCCCGCGCCCGGCATAATGGCGCCGAACAGCAGAACCGAGCGAAAACGCCGGGCCGAAGGGTGTCCCGGCAGGAGAAGGAGCCCCTGATGGATGTGCAGCACTTCGAGCGGATCACCGCGTTCATCGAAGCGCGGCTCACCCCGCTGTTCGACGCGGAGACGGGGAGCGAGTACGGATTCTCCATGGACGACACCGGCCGTGCGCTGCGCGCACTGCGCAACGCCGTCCTGGAGGCCTCCGCGATCAAGGGCCTGCTGGAGAAGCGCGAGTCGGCCGAGCCGGCCATGCGCCGTGTCATCGACCAGTCGGTGGAGCACAACTGGGACGTCCTGCGCGGCATCGCCCGCCAGTGGGAGGACCACACCGACTTCCGCCACGAGTTCAAGCACCACGCGTGGGAGCTCGACCACCACCACGCCGAGGTGCCCGCCCCTGCCGCCGCGGAGAACTGACGGGGTCAACCCGCCGTCCGCCGGCCCGAGTCATCGCAGGGGAGCGGCGCCCCGGGCCGGGCGGCGGCGAGGTCGTGGAGGGTTTCCCGCTCGATCTCGTGGATGGCCGTGGGCGCGATGTGGATGAAGCCGGCGAACGGCCGGTCGATCGTGTAGATCATCACGAGGGCGCTGGTGAGCAGGGCCGTGATCACGGTGAGCGCGGCCAGCTGTGCGCCGTTGTTCCGGTGGGGGATGGAGACGCCGAGGCCCAGAATGGTCAGGGCCAGGGCGGTCAGCAGGAACCACATGATGGGCCCCGGGATGGTGGGACTGGCCTGGGCGAGGCGCTGCTGGCGTTCCGCGGAGCGGTTCTCGTCGGCGGCGACGAGCATGCCGAAGGACTGATCGGCCCGCAGCTCCCGGAACGTCCGGCGGAAATCGGCGCTCCACACACCGGGTCCGGAGGAGCTCCGGCCGTTCGCCATCGTCGGCCACTCCATGTGCCGCACGGCGCGGGCGTAGCACACGACACCGCTCTGCAGCCGGGCGCGGTGGGACTCCGGCAGGTACGAGGCCACTTCGGCGAGGTGGTCGAGCGCGTGCGCTTCGGCGCGCGCTGCGTCGTCGGCCTTGCTGTAGGAGGCGGCCGAGGTCGCGAGGACGAAGGCCAGGAGCAGCACGGTCAGCGTCTGCATGGGCCCGATCAGCTCGCGGACGCTCATCCCCGGGTCTTCGTCGCTCACCACTCTGGGCCGCAGATACCGGTTGGCGGCGAACGACCCGAGGAGCGCGACCGCCACCACCGCAATCATGGTGATCATCCGTCGGACCCTCCCAGGGCGGGCCGCCGGCGGGCGGGACGCGCTCCGCAGCCGGGCCCCCGTTCGCCCGATTGCGTGAGCGCGCCGCGCGGCCCGCTACGCCGGAGGCCCGGCCGCGTCGCGGGGCGTGGTCTGCTGGACTGCCCAGCCGTTGCCGTCCGGGTCGGAGAAGTAGACGAAGGAGCCCCAGGGCATGTCCTGGATCTCGGTCACCTCGATGCCCCGGCCCCGGAGGTCGGCGTACGCCTCCTCGATGTCGGTGACGACGACCTGCATGTTGTCCAGTGATCCCGGGGTCATCCGGGTGAGCCCCTTGCCGATCGCGATCGAACAGGCCGACCCCGGCGGGGTCAGCTGCACGAAGCGGATGTCCTCGTTCACGGTCACGTCGTGGTCGGCGTTGAAGCCGATCCGCTCGTAGAAGGCCTTGGCCCGGTCCACATCGGTGACGGGCACGGCGACGAGCTCCAGCTTGATGTCCATCACAGCATCATGCGCCCGGGGCCGGTACCGCGCCGCCCGGGGCGGGCACCGTGTCGCCCGGTGCAGCGTCGGCCGCCGCGAACTGGGTGCGGTACAGCTCCTCGTACCGTCCCCGCGCCGCCAGCAGCTCGGTGTGCGTGCCCCGTTCCACGATCCGGCCGTCCTCCACGACCAGGATCAGGTCCGCCGCCTGTACGGTTGACAGCCGGTGCGCGATCACCACCGCGGTCCGGCCCGCGAGCGCCTCGCCCAGGGCCTCCTGCACGGCCGCCTCCGAGGTGGAGTCCAGGTGGGCCGTGGCCTCGTCGAGGACCACCACCCGCTGCCGGGCCAGCAGCAGCCGCGCGATGGTCAGCCGCTGCCGCTCTCCGCCCGAGAGGCGGTAGCCGCGTTCGCCGACGACCGTGTCCAGCCCGTCCGGCAGCGAGGCGACGAGCCCGTCAAGGCGGGAGCGGCGCAGGGCTTCCCAGATCTCCTCCTCGGCGGCGTCGGGCCTGGCCAGCAGCAGGTTCGCCCGTACCGACTCGTGGAAGAGGTGCCCGTCCTGGGTGACCATGCCGAGCGTCTCGCGGATCGAGTCGGCGGTGAGGTCCCGTACGTCGATCCCGCCGAGCCGGACCGCGCCCGCGTCGGCGTCGTACAGCCGCGGCAGCAGCTGGGCGATGGTCGACTTGCCGGCGCCGGACGAGCCCACCAGGGCGATCATCTGGCCGGGTTCGGCGCGGAAGGACACCTCGTGCAGCACCTGCGTGCCGCCCCGGGTGTCGAGGGTGGCGACCGACTCCAGGGAGGCGAGCGAGACCTTGTCGGCGGAGGGGTAGCCGAAGGAGACCGCGTCGAACTCCACGGCCACCGGCCCCTCCGGGACCCGGCGGGCGTCCGGCTTCTCGGCGATCAGCGGCTTCAGGTCGAGGATCTCGAAGACCCGCTCGAAGCTGACCATGGCGCTCATCACCTCGACGCGGGCGCCGGCGAGCGCGGTGAGCGGGGCGTAGAGCCTGGTCAGGAGAAGGGCGAGGGCGACGACGGAACCGGCGTCCAGGGTCCCGCGCAGGGCGTAGAAGCCGCCGAGCCCGTAGACGAGGGCGAGGGCCAGGGCGGAGACCAGGGTGAGGGCCGTGATGAAGGTCGACTGGGCCATCGCCGTGCGGATCCCGATGTCGCGCACCCGCGCCGCCCGGGCCGCGAACTCGGCTGACTCGTCCGAGGGCCGCCCGAAGAGCTTGACGAGCGTCGCGCCCGGGGCGGAGAACCGCTCGGTCATCTGGGTGCCCATCGCGGCGTTCAGCGCGGAGGCCTCCCGCTGCATCCCCGCCATCCGCGCGCCCATCCGGCGGGCCGGAAGCACGAACACGGGCAGCAGCACCAGTGCGAGGAGGGTGATCTGCCAGGAGATGCTGAGCATCACGACCAGGGTCAGCAGCAGGGTCACGGTGTTCGCGACCACCCCCGACAGGGTGTTGCTGAAGGCCCGTTGGGCACCGATCACGTCATTGTTGAGCCGGCTGACCAGGGCGCCCGTCCGGGTCCGCGTGAAGAAGGCGACCGGCATCCGCTGCACGTGGTCGAAGACCGCCGTCCGCAGATCCAGGATCAGCCCCTCGCCGAGCGTCGCGGACAGGCGGCGGGTCAGCAGGCCCAGGCCCGCCTCGGCGACCGCGATCAGCGCGATGAGCAGCGCGAGCCGGACGACGGTGCCGCTGTCCCGGCCGGCGACGATGGCGTCGACGACCCGGCTGGCGAGCACCGGGGTGGCCACCGCCAGCAGGGCGGTGACCACGCTCAGCAGCAGGAAGAAGGTGAGCCCGCGGCGGTGCGGGCGGGCGAAGGCGGCGACGCGGCGCAGGCTCGCCGCCGAGAGCGGGCGACGGTCCTGCTGGGCGTTGATCGCACTGTGCAGCGAGGTCCAGGCGGTGACTTCCATGTCCATGACCCGAACGCTAAGACCTCGACCATGATTGAGGTCAAGGGGTCTCCCGAGCGCTTCGCGGACCGACTTCCGTTCGAGTGCCGGGCCTCCAACTCCCTTACAGCAGACGGACTATCGTGCGTGTCGGTATGCGGTGGCATCATCGGCGCATGACGCAGGAATCCGAGTCGACCAACTCCGGGCCCCGCACCATCGATACCGTTCTCGTCCGCTTCGAGCAGTGGGCCGGCGCAACCCCCGACGCCTGCGCCGTGCTCGACGGCTCCACTGACTCGAGCTACGCGGAGATCGACCAGCGGGCCAACCGGCTGGCCCGTCATCTCCTGGAGGCCGCGATGCCCGCCGGGGCGACGGTGGCGTTGGCCATGGGCCGCGGGGGCGACCTGGTGGTCGGGCTCCTCGCGGTGCTCAAGGCCGGCGGCACGTACGCCGTGGTGGACCTGGAATCCGCCCGGACCGCCAAAGGCCAGCTCAAGGCGGTACGGCCGTTCGCCGTCCTGACCCACACCGCGCAGGTGCCCCGGCTGGACGTCAGTGGCGACGCGGTCGTCATCGCGGTGGACCAGCAGGCGCGGCAGATCGACGCGCACGACCCGGAGCCGCCGGACACCGTCCCGGCACCGGACGCCGCCGTACTGTTCGCCGGCGCGGCCTCCCGCCCCGTGCTGATCGGCCACGACCGCCTCGCCGCCGCGTACGCAGGCTGGGCCGAAATAGGCGGGTTCACCCCCGGGGACCGGCACCTGATCCACACCCGGTACGACGCGCCCGCGTTCGCGGCGGGCTGGACCAGGGCCCTGTGCAGCGGAGGCGCCCTGGTGTTCCCGGTCGGCGGGCCAGGCATCGCCGGCAATGCGCGGAGCGCCCTCGGGACCGGCCGGGTCTCCGTGGTGCACACCGATCCGTCCGGTGCGGCCTGGCTGCTCGGCCCCGACTGGAGCCCGGTCGAGAAGAAGTCCCGGGGGATCGCCGACCTGACGACGGTGCGGCTCGTCACCGTCTCGGGCGACCGGCTGTTCCTCGATGAACAGGTCACCTACCAGGCGCGGTTGAGCCCGGGCGCACGCCTGCTCAACGTATATGCCGTCACCGAGGCGGCCGGCTGCGGCACCTGGTTCGACATCGCGCGGCTGACCCACCCGGAGTCGGCGCCGGAGGGCGTCTCGCTCATCGGCACCGCCTTTCCCGGCTGCCGGGTGGAGCTGCGCGGCGAGGAGATACACCTGACACCGCCAGGGGGAGGCGACGCGATTCCCACCGGTGACCACGGCCTGCTGCGCCCGGACGGACTCCTGGAGTACACCGGCCGGGCCCGGGACGTGCTCAGGCTGGGAAGCAGGCGCGTCGACGCCCACCGGATCGAGAGCGTCATCCGGGGCGAGCACGCGGTCGGCTCGGTGCTGGTCCGCACGATCGTGCTGGAGGACAAGGGGCCCACGCTCGCCGCCTACCTCGCCCCCGTCGCCTACCCGGGGCCGGCCGACGCAGGTCTGCCCGACACGGCTGCCCTGGGCAGACGGCTCAAGGGCAAGCTCTCTCCCCAGGACGTCCCCCAGGCGGTGATCCGTCTGCCCGAGCTGCCGCGCAACCGGGTGGGGCAGGAGGACCGCGAGGCCCTGCCCCTGCCGCGCAGCGCCCAGAACGTCGCCGGCGGGAAGCGGGGCGACCGCTACACGAGGCCGAACGCACCCGAGGGCCCGTCGAGCAGCTGCCTGCGCGGCTGCGTGACGTTCCCGATCGCCCTGGTGCTGGCGGTGGTCCTGACGTACGGGGCGTGGACGGGCTCGACCGACCTCAGCGGGGTGCCGTCGCCCTATAACGGGCTGTTCTTCATCCTGTACCTCTTCGAGTGGCTGGCCTTCGCGACCGGCATGGCCTTCCTCGCCGGCGGCCGCGATGCGATGGCGCGCCAGGGCCGGTCGCCCCGGCTGACCACGGCCGCCCACCTGTCCGTGGTCTACGTGCTCGCCTCCTGGATGCCGCAGGACAACTCCTACCGGCTCGCCGCCAAGACGGACTGGGCCACCCAGGCGACCCTGGTCTACTTCTTCAACATCCCCTTGATGATCGCGGGCGCCGTCATCATGGTCTTCGTCGCGCACAAGCCCCCGGACCCCTTCCACTTCGACGAGTGACCGGCCCGTGCGCGGTGGTCCGGCACCCGGACCGGCCGGTCATCCCGCGAACATGTCCCCGACCTGCCGTGCCCGAGTCCGGACCAGCTGCCCCGCCTCCGCCAACGCCTCGGCCGTACGGGCCGCGACCACGGCCCCCAGCCACGGGGCCGGGTCGAACGCGGCGGTCGCGATGGCGGGGAGGAACTGCGCGCCGAGGGCCGCGCAGCCGTCGGTCATCGTCGTCAGCAGCCGCTCCAGCTGGACTTCGGGCAGCCGGGCGCCCAGCTCGACGCGGTCCATGACCCGCACCAGGTGGGCGCCGCCGCGCAGCTCGTCGAGCCGGGTGCGGACCATGAAGGCCACCGAAGGACCGGTCAGTCTCAGGTTGGTCTCGGTGGGCGCGAGGCGGCCCCGGTCGTCGGCGACGAAGTCCACGTCGAACCAGCCCCGGTAGCCCACCGCCGCCAGTTCCCGGCCAACCGCCTCGCCGAAGGACAGCATCGGCTTCTCCGCCCACGGGGGCACGGCACCCGGGCCCACCGTGGCACCCTGGTAGCAGGTGCCCGCCACGTCCATCAGCGCCACGCCCACCTCGTGCACGCGACCCGCACCGTCGACGAACCCGTTGTAGTTCAGGTCCCGTACCCCGTCCGCGCCGACCGGGGCGGGCACGTACTCCTCCACCAGCAACGGCCCGCGCGGCAGCCGGCGCATCACCGCACGTATCCCGCCGGCCTGCGCGACAGTGCGCGGGGTGACCACCGTGGTGCCCGAACCGCCCACGCCGTGCCGGGTCTTCAGCACCGTGGTCTGTCCGGCCGTGACCCGGGCCGCCAGCAGGCGCCGGGCCTGCCGCCGGGTCCGGGCCCGCCACTGCAACGGCAACAGGATGCCCGGGTGGCCGCCGTCGTCCACGATCCGGCCGAACATGGCGTGTGCGGCGGCCTTCGACTCGTACCGCAGGGACCGGGGGTTCCACCTCCGCCCGGCGAGCCGCGCGAAGGGTTCGCTCTGCCCCCACGGTACGAGCGGCAGCCCGAGCTCCTCCAGATGTCCGGCGAGCGCCGGATGGGCGCGTACCGCGTCGGACAGCCCGGGGTCCTCGTCCGCCAGCACCCCGTCGTACACCTCGACGCCCTCCCAGCCCAGGCAGCGGCCGACCAGCTCGGCCCACACCCGCGGCACCTCGGCGGGCAGCACCAGGGCGGCGGGCCACGGGGTGTAGAAGGCGGCGAGGCACGAGTAGTGGTGGGCGCCGCGCTGCCCGCGGCCGAGGGACACCTCCTGGAACTGCGTGTTGAACTCCGCGACATTGCCGATGTGTACGGCTCCGTGCCCGCCTCCCCAGACCCGCGCCCACTCCGGTACCGGGGCCGGCGCCGCCTCGAAGCGGACCAGGCCGTCCCGCTCGCCCGACTCGTCCGCCCCCATGGCCCGGTAGAACCCGGCCGCGTGCGGATCGGAGTCGATCACGAGGGTGCGCACGCCCAGGTCCGCGGCCCGGCGCAGCACGTCCCGGTACAGGAGCCGGCCCACGCCCCGCCCGATGGCCGCCGGCTCCACGAACAGCAGCCCGAGGACGGCCCGTGGGGGATCCCCCTCCAGGGAGGCGAGCCCGAGCACCGTCCCGCGCTCGTCCTCGGCCACCACGATCCTGCGGGCCTCGGCGTCCTCGGGCCGGATCCGCAGGTCTTCGGCGCACGCGGCGAGGAATGCGGCGTCGTACCCCCAGTGCGCCTTCGACCGCATCACCAGCCCCGTGAGGGCCTCCGCCTCGTCCGCCTGTGCGGCCCTGACCTTTACCAATTGCCGACCTCCCCATGGTCCGCCGCAGGGCCGTGCGATACATTCGGCCAGCCCCCGGCACATACTTATCCCACCCACGCGGAGACAGGCTTCTCAATGAGCGACATCATCAACGGACTTGGCCGGACGAGTGCCTACGGCGCCCTGGGCCTGGTCCTGCTGATCCTCGGCATCGTCCTCGTGGACGTGCTGACGCCCGGGAAGCTGCCCAAGCAGATCTGGGAAGAGCGCAACCGCAACGCCGCCGTGCTGCTCAGCTCCGCGCTCCTCGGCATCGGCGGCATCGTCTTCACCTCGATCTGGACGACGTACGACGACTTCGGCAAGGGCCTGGCCTCGACGGCGGCCTTCGGCGTGCTCGGCCTGGTCCTGATGGCGGTGGCCTTCCTGGTGCTGGACCTGGTGACCCCCGGCAAGCTCGGCGCGATCGTGGTCGACCCCGAGCCGCACCCGGCGGTGTGGGTCACGGCCTCCTGCAACCTGGCCGTGGCCGCCATCGTCGCCGCGTCGATCGCCTGACGGATCGCCATACGGCATGACGAGAGCGCCGCTCCCGGTGGGGAGCGGCGCTCTCGTCATGTACGGGTGCTCCGGCGGGCCGGGCGCTACGCCAGGCCCAGCGCGAACACCGCGAACCCCGCCGCCAGCAGCCCCGCCACGGTCCGCCGCACCGCGCGGCCCCTGACCGCCGCCCGCGGCGGGTTCTCGAACCGGCGCGCGTACCGGGCGATGCCGACCAGCAGCACCGCGAACACCGGCATCCACGCCACCCGCGCCGCGATCCACCCCAGGCTGTCCGGAGCCGTGGTCAGCCCCGCCAGCCCGCCCACGAAGGAACCGGGAACGGCCGCCGCCAGCATGGCCGTCTGGTGCCAGCACAGGATCGTCATCGCGCACAAGTTGATCACGACCACCGGAGCCCACACCGCCGGCCGCGCCAGCAGCGCCGCCAGCCGGTCCCGCAGCAGGATCGCCGCCCCCGACTGGGCCGCGGCCAGGGCCAGTACCAGCAGCGACGGCGGGTGCGAGTTGGTGCGCGCCTCGCCCGGTACGCCGACCATCGACGCCGGGTAGTGGAAGACCACCAGCAGCACCGCGAACAGCAGCGTCCCGCCCGCCAGCAGCAGCCAGGCCCCGCGCCGGCCGATCCGCCGCTCGCCCCACGACACGCCGAGCTGGTACGCGAACAGCCAGCCCGGCAGCACGTTCAGCAGGGACAGCCAGGAGGGCACGGTGTCGGACAGCGGCCCGTAGCGCAGGAAGTCCACCACGGCGACCGAACCCAGCAGCGGGGCCGCTGCCCACCCGCCGAGCCGGTGCGCCGCCCGCACGCAGTACGGGGTCAGCGCGGTGATCACCACGTACACCCCGACGAACCACAGCGGCTGGATCACCAGCGTCGCCCCGGTGCGCAGCGTGGCCTCCGGCACCCCGGCCGCGTACAGCACGGGCGCGGCCAGCGCCCACACGGCGGTCACCCCGAGCACCGGCCGCCCCAGCCGGGCGATCCGGCCCTTCAGCCAGGCGCCCGTCGACCCCTTGCGGCGGCCGTAGGAAAGCGCCGAGGCGTACCCGCCGACCAGGAAGAAGATGCCGAGCATCTGGAGCACCCAGCCGGCCGGGGCGAGTCCGCCGAAGGCCGACAGCGGGCTGGCGTTGTGCAGGCCGCCGTCCGCGTCGAGGGTGAATCCGCCGAGCAGCCAGTGGCCGGTGGGCACGGCGAGCAGCGCCAGGGCGCGCAGCCCGTCGACCGCCCGGTCGCGATGGGCGGGGGTCTGCCGGTCGATCCGGTCGGCGGTGCGCCGCAGAGTGGTGAGGGCGCTCATCGGACGTCTCCCTTCGCGATCGCGGCGAACGCCGCCAAGGACTGGGTGCCGGGCATGAAGTAGCCGGTGTGGCCCTGTACGTCGGCGGCCGGCACCCGGCGGGCTCCGAAGGCCGGGGAGGTGGGGTCGGCGCCGTGGCCGATCCCGGCGAACTCGACGTTCGGCACGTCGGCGATCCAGTCGGAGGGGCCCCGGGCCGCCCACACGCGTGCTCCGGTGCGCAGGGCGGCGGCGGTGCCGGCGCGCATGCCGGGGGAGCCGAAGGCCACGATGTCGGCGGCGTCCGTGTCCCGGGCGGCGAGCCCGCAGACCACCGAGCCGTAGCTGTGGCAGAACAGCACCGGGTCGGGCGCGCCGACCGCGTCCAGCCCGGCGGTGAAGCGGGCCAGACGGGCCGCCCCGGCCTCGGCGAGGCGGCCGTCGGCCGCGTCCAGACCGACCCCGACCGGGGTCGTGTACCCGATCCACGCGATCACCGCCACGGAATCCGGGGCCGCCGCGGCCGCCCCGGTCGCCGCGCGCAGCGCCCGGGCCATCCCGGCCGGGCCCGTGTTCGGCTTGCGCCCGGCGTCGTAGTTGCCGGCGTCGTTGTCCGAGCCGGGCACGATCACCGATACGTGCCCCGCCCGCTCCAGGTCCCCGAACACCTCCGCCACCTGCCCCCGGCCGCGCGGGTCGAAGGCGAGGATCTGCCGGCCCGGCGCGGCGAGCGAGGCGTACCGGGCCTCACCCGTGGCCGTGACGGCGATCCGGTTGGCCTCGTACCGCAGGGCGAGCGGCGCCCCGTCCAGGTTCCCCACCACCAGCGGATGCGACCGTACGAGCTCGCGCCGCGCGGCATCGTCCAGACCGGCGAAGAACCGGGCCACCTCGCGCGGGGTCGCGCCCGCCGGATCGGGCAGCGCCCGGCCCGACACCGCGTCCGCGCGCCAGGCGGCGACCCCCGGCGGCGGCCCGGTGACCGCCCGCTGGCTGTCCCCGGACGCCCATCCCGCGGTCCCCGCGACGACGGTCACCGCCAGCGCGGCCGTGACCAGCGTCCTCCCGAAGCGGCGCATGCCCCAACTCCCTTCCTCGTGACGAGCTCCGTGACGAGGGGGAAGGTAGGAAGGAGGTACCGGAGCGGACGTCGGACCGTGGAGCCAAGTCGGATGTCATACCCCGGTAGGGGGTGGAGGAGACCGCGCCGGAGAGCACCGAGCCCGGCGGCTTCCGATATGTGGACGTTGATCGGATTCGGCTTGAGGCCGCGGCCGCTTTCGGATCATGCTTGCCCCATGACTTCCTCCAGCGCTCCCGACACGTCCAACCTGCTTGACTACGCCCTCGATTGGGCGCTGGTGGACGTGGAGACCTCGGGATTGGTCGCACGCCGGGACCGGGTGCTGTCGATCGCGGTGGTGACCATCGACAAGGACGGGCGGCAGACCGGCGAGTTCTCGACCCTGCTCGACCCCGGCTGCGACCCCGGTCCCGTGCACGTCCACGGGCTGACACCGGAGCGGCTGAGCGGGGCGCCGACCTTCGACCAGGTCGCCGGTCGGATCGCGGAGATGCTGCGGGACCGGGTCCTGGTCGCCCACAACGCCCAGTTCGACTACGACTTCCTGGCCCACGAGTTCGCGCGCGCCGGAGTGCACCTGCCGGTGGCGCGCCGCCTGTGCACCCTGGCGCTGAACCGGCGGGTGGACCCGCCGACGGACGACATGCGGCTCGGCACGCTGGCCGCCCACTACGGGGTGCCCCAAACGCAGGCCCACGACGCCCTGGACGACACCCGCGTGCTGGCCGGGATCCTCCGCGCCTCCCTCGCCGAGGCGGCCCGGCTGGACCTGGCGCTGCCGCTGGTGGCCTGCCCGCCACGGCAGAACGCGCGGTACGCACCGCAGCCCCCCAAGACGCCGTGCGCCTACCGCAATCCGGGGAAGCTCGCTCCGGGCGATCCGCTGGTCCAGGGCATGAAGATCGCCATCACCGGCGAAACCGAGACCGGTCGGGCTGAACTGGCGGTGCGGTCCTCCGCCGCCGGCCTGAACGTGATGCAGTCCGTCAGCCGCTACACCAGCGCCCTGGTCACGAACGACTCCCCTTCGGCGTCGGCCAAGGGCCGCAGGGCGGTCGCCGAGGGCATCGTCATCCTCGACGAGCGCGCCTTCCTCCAACTGCTGGACGACGTACGCCCCGGCACCCCGCACGAGAAGCCGGCTGCCGCCCCGGCGACGGCGTCCGTGCCCGCCGCGCGCACGCCCGAGCCCGCCACGACCGAGTCCAAGCCCCTGGCCGGGCGGCGCGTCCTCGTCCTGGGCGGAGCCCACGAGTCCGCGGCCGAGGCCCGTGCCCGTATCGTCGCGCTCGGCGGATCGGCCGCCATCAACCTCTCCGCGAGCGTCACGGACGTCGTACTCCTCCCCGGGGGTGAGAACGACCGGCGGATGGCCCGGATCTCCTCCCTCCTCCTCCCGACCCACGACGCCGACTGGCTCGCCGCGCCCGGCGTGCGGGCCGTTCCCGCCCCGGACGAGCGGTCCCGGTCCCCGCGCACGCTCCCCTGCGGCGGAGTGGTCGACCTCCCCGTCACCGGCGAAGGCACCCGCTGGGACGTGGGGGTCTCCTGGGCACAGCAGACGAGCGGTGAGATCGACGTCGTCGCCTTCGTCGTGGACGAGGACGAACAGGTCGCCTGCGACGAGGACTTCGTCTTCTACGGAGCCCCGGAAAGCCCCAACGGGTCCGTACGGCTGCTCGGCGACGGCCCGACCGAGCAGACGATCAGCGTCGACCTCGCCGCCATGCCCCCGGCCGCCCGCAAGGTCGTGGTCTGCGCCGCCATCGACGGCACGCTCACCTTCGGCGACGTCGGCGCGGTACAGATCACCGCGGCGCCCGGCACCGGGGCGATGCCCCTGGCCCGGGCCGCCGTGGACGCCGCCACCACCGAACGCACCATGCTGCTGGCCGAGATCTACCGGCGCGGCCCGCTGTGGCGCTTCCGCGCCGTCGGCCAGGGCCACGACCACGGCCTGGCGGAGCTGGCCCGCGCCTACGGCGTCGACGTCGCCGACTGATCCCGTTCCGCCGGACGCGGCGCGTCCGTCAGCCGGAGTCGCCCGGCCGTACCAGCCCCGCCTCGTACGCGAAGATCACGGCCTGCGCCCGGTCGCGCAGGCCGAGCTTGGCCAGCACCCGTCCGATGTGGGTCTTCACCGTCTGCTCCGCCAGCACCAGATGGCCGGCGATCTCCTGGTTCGACAACCCCCGCGCGATGAGCTCCAGCACCTCGGTCTCGCGCGGGGTCAGCCCGTTCAGCCGCAGCGCCGGGTCCTTGCGCGGGGCCGGCCGCTGCTGGACGAAGTCCGCGATCAGCCGCCGCGTCACCGACGGGGCCAGCAGCGCCTCGCCCGAGGCGACGACGCGGACCGCCGCGATCAGGTCGGCCGGCGGGGCGTCCTTGAGGAGGAAGCCGGAGGCGCCGGCGCGCAGGGCCTCGTACACGTAGTCGTCGATGTCGAAGGTGGTCAGCATGAGCACCTTCGGCCGGTGCACCACCCCCGGCGGCGGGTCGAGGAGCTCCCGGGCGGCGGTGAGGCCGTCCATCTCCGGCATCCGCACGTCCATCAGCACCACGTCGGGATGCGTCGAGCGGGACACCTGCACCCCCTGGCGCCCGTCGGGAGCCTCGCCCACCACATCGATGTCGGCCTGCGCCGACAGCAGGGCGGCGAACCCCGCCCGCACCATGGCCTGGTCGTCGACGATGATCACCCGGATGGTCAACTTGCGTCCTCCGTCGCGTCCTTCAGGGGCAGGCGGGCGGCGACGCGGAATCCGCCGTCGGGAAGCGGACCGGTGTCCAGCGTCCCACCCGTCAACCGTACGCGTTCGCGCATCCCCACCAGACCGTGCCCCGTGCCCGAACCCTCCAGCGCCACCACGGCACCCGGGGCAGGGCCGTTGACCACGACCACGAGCACCTCGTCCTCGTCGGCGGTCACCGAGACCCGGGTTTCCGCCCCCGGCGCGTGCCGCACCACATTGGCCAGGGCCTCCTGCACGATCCGGTACGCCGACAGGTCCACGGCCGGCGGCGCCGCCCCGGCCGCGCCCGCCGCCAGGGACAGCTCCACCGGCTGCCCCGCCCGTACGGTCGCCTCCACCAGCTGCTGCACCCGGTCGATCCCCGGCTGCGGAACCTTCTCGCCCTCGGCGCGCTCCGTACCGTCGCCGCGCAGCACCGTCAGCAGCCGCCGCATCTCACCGAGCGATTCCCGCGCACTGGCCGCGATCACCGCGAACTCCTCCTGTACCGGCTCCGGCATGCCCGGCAGCCGGTACGGCGCCGAATCCGCCTGCACGGTGATCACCGACATGTGGTGGGCCACCACATCGTGCAACTCCCGTGCGATCCGGGCCCGTTCCTCCAGCAGCGTGCGCCGGGCCCGCTCCGCCTCGCTGATGCTCTCCTGCTCGGCGATCCGCCGCTGGGCGTCCCCGAGCCCGCGCAGGGCGCCCGTCAGCGCCAGCACCACCCCGGAGAGCACGAACAGCAGGGCGGCGGTGTTCGTCGTGCCCGCCGGCTGGAAGAAGCTGCCGAGCACCGCCCCGACCGCTCCGGTCGCCAGCCACACCCCGACCAGGGTCCGGATGGACTCGCGCAGCCCCATGCAGGCCATCAGCGCCAGGTACCCGACGATGGTCATCGGCGGCCACGGCCAGGGGTGCCCGGCCACCTTGTCCGCGTGGGCCAGCAGCACAGCGCCGAAGGTGTCCGCGAAGAGGACCAGCGCCCAGGCGGGCACCGGCCGGGTCACGGCCAGCAGCAGCGGCACGGTCTGCGCCACGCCCAGCGCGCCCGACCAGCCGCCGTCCGCCCCGTAGTCGCCGGTCAGCACGGCGATGGTCACCGGCAGCAGCGTCACCACGAAGACGCCGACGACCGCGTAGGGCAGCATCCGCTGCCAGAACTTGGGCGCCTGGGCGAACAAGGGCTCCGCCGCGCGCGCGGGCGTGCGCAGCACCACGCCGAGCTGCGCCGGCGCGCCGGGTCCGGCTGCCCTGGGAGTGCGGAGGCGTTCACGGGTCCGGCCGCCCAGCCGGATGCGGGGTCTGTCGCTCATGATCGGTCCAGCCTATGCGCGGCCGCTCCGGGAACGGGGGTACCGGTAGGCTGCTGGCCGGTCGATCACGGGGGAGTCCGGTACGCATGGGTGGGGCAGCCGCGCTGGAGAAACTGCTGCCGGTCCTGCTGGCCTTCGGCGGCGGGGTGCTGCTGGCGCGCCGCAAAATCGTTCCGGCGGAGGCGTCCAAGGCCTTCTCCGACTACGCGTTCCTCTTCGCCGTCCCCTGCTACCTCTTCGGCAACATCTACGCCAGCGACCTCGGCGCCCTCTTCGACTGGCGGGCGATCGGCGGGTACGCGGCCGCCGCGGCCCTCGCGGTGGCGCTGGTCGCCGCGGCCTCGGTCGCCAACTCCGTACGGGACCCGCGGGCCGTCGCGCTCCGCGTGATGGGCGGCGTGCAGGTGAACACCGCCTACTTCGCCGTCCCCGTCTTCATCACCGTCTTCGGGACGGCCGCGCCGATCTTCCCGATCCTGCTGTTCCAGGTCTGCGTGCTGTCCCTCGTCGTCATCTCCCTCATGGAACTCGGCCGGGCGGGCCCCCTCGAAGGCGGCCCGGGCCGGCGCCTCTCCCGCGCCGTAGGCGCCTCCCTGACCACCCCGCTGGTGCTCTCCTGCAACGCGGGCATCCTGCTGAACCTGCTCTCCGTGCACGTCCCGGCCGTGGTCCTGGACGGCGCCGCCTTCGTCGGCGACAGCGCCTCCCCGGTGGCCCTGTTCGCCCTCGGCCTCCACCTCGGCGGCCTCGGCCTGGACGTCCGGGGCACCACGCGCGAGGAGCTGGCGCTCATCGGCTTCAAGTGCCTGGCGTTCCCGCTGCTGACCTGGGCGGTGTGCGGGATGCTGTTCGGCGTGCGGGGCGACTGGCTGGCGTACCTGGTCCTGATCGCCGCCATGCCCACCCCGCAGAACCTGTTCATCTTCGCCCAGCGCTACGACGTGGGCGTCGATCTCTCCGCCTCCCTCGTGATCAAGAGTTCGGTGATTTCCCTCCTGCTGCTGCCGCTCTGGTTGCAGACTGTCGTCCCATGAGCGAAACCTCGGTACCCGCGGGCGCCGCCACCCTCGGCCTGCTCGCCGCCTGGACCGTGCACGACCTCGAAGAGGCCGCCACCATGGCCCGCTGGTCCCGCACCCGCGTCCCGGCCCTGCGCGCACGCCACCCCTACCTGCCCGACCGGATCTGGCGGCGCCTCGAAGACGTGGACGGGCGCGAGTTCGCCACCGCCGTCGGGGTGATGGGGCTCGTCGTCGCCGCGGCCGCCGCCGACGGGTACCGCACCGGCGGGCGTTCGGCCTTCTACCAGGACTCCCTCAACGGCTTCGGACTGCACGGCCTCGTCCACCTCGCACAGGCCGCCGCCACCCGCGGCTACACGCCCGGGGTGGTCACCTCGCCGCTGCTGGTGGTCCCCTTCACGCTGTGGGCGCGCGGCCGGCTGCGCCGAGCCGGGGTGCTGCGGCCCACGCGGCCGCGCGACCTGGCCCGGGGCCTGGCGCTGGCCGGCGCCGCCGTGGTCGCCTCGCACGCCGCGGCCCGCCGGATCCGGTCGATCCGGTCGCACCCCTCGGCGGCACCGGCTCGTTGACCCGGCATGGAACTGCCGACCATCGCGGCGCCGGGCGTCGGTGAACGGGCCGACGCCGTCGCCGATGCCGCCTGCCACCTCTACGACACCGTCGTGCACGGAGGCTGGAGCCGCAGCGCCGCCGAGGACGCCGCCGAGGCGATCGAGACCACCGCGCACGCCCTCGCGCACATCGACCCGGGCGCGGAGGTCGTCCTCGCGCCGGTCCACGCGGCCCTCGCCGACCTGCGGCGCCGGCTCGGCCTCGCGCCCGCGGACCCGCTGACCGCCGACGGGCTCCCGGCGGCCCCGCGGACGGTCGGCAACCCGCGCCGCACCCGCTGGGTGCGGGCCGCAGTGGCCCCGGCCGAGGCCGCCCGGCTCATCCCGCCTTCGCCTCGGCGACAGCCTTCGCGTACAACTTCCTGACGTCCGAGCCGAAGTAGGAGCTGTAGGAGACGTCGGCGGTGTCCCCGCCCGTCTTCCAGCCGCCGATGACCCCCACCACGTCACCGGTCCCGGTCCGCGCGTCGTAGCGGGTCAGGAACGGGCCGCCGCTGGTCCCGCCCGGGTAGCCCGTGCAGGCGATCCGCAGGAACGATCCGGGGATCGCCGGATCCTTGCTGGTGAACTTCGTCGTCCGGTTCACGCACAGCCGCGGCCGGGCGGCGGACGCCGGGTACCCGACGAGCGATACCTTCGGGTGCGCGTAACCGGCCCCGGTGACGAGGCGGTTCCCGCCGACCACGTCCTCCACCGGGAAGCCGTCGGAGTCCGGCCCCACCTGGGCGAAGGCCACGTCGAGACCGGCCGCCCGGTTGACGCCCTGCGAGCGGTAGCGCGGGTCGATCCAGATCCTGGACTTCCCCGCCGAGGTCCGCCGCACCGGGAACATGCCGTACGGCCGCGGGTTCGCCCGCGTGTACTGCGGTACGAAGGCCACCTTCTGGGAGTCGGATCCCGTCAGGCAGTGGGCCGCGCTCATCACCAGGTCGCGGCCGGGGGAGGAGACCACGCTGGCGGTGCAGAAGTAGGCGCCGCCGCCCTTGACGAGGTACATCCGGCCGACGGAGGGAATCCCGTTGAAGTCCTGCCCGACGCCGGGGCCGAGGCCTGCGGCCGGCAGGCGGGGGGAGGCCGGGTCCAGGAGCGGGGGCGGGATCACGGCCTCGGGCGGGGTCGGGTCCGGCACGGGAGCCGGGGCGGGCGCGGGCGCCGGCTCGGGCGCCGCGTCCGGCGTCGCCTCCGACGGCGCCGGGGCGGAGCCTGTGAAGGGGCCGGGGGTGAAGTCCGGGGCGGTGTCTGGGAAGGGGCCTGGGAGGGGGCCCGGGGCGGTGCCTGGGGCGGTGCCCGGGTGGGGGCCCGGGAAGGGGCCCGGGTCGGAGCCCAGGGCGGTGCCCGGGAAGGGGCCGGGGGCGGAGTCCGGGTCGTCTGCGGCGCCGCTGCCGGGGGCCCGGCCCCCGGACCCCCGCGCCTCGAACGCCGGCGGGGCTGAAAGATCGCCTGAGTCCGGGGACGGGGCGATGGGCAGGGGGACCGCGGACGCCATCCGTTCCGGCGTCCAGAAGGACTCCGCGGCCCCGGCGGACCAGCGCCCGGCCGCGGCGGCCTCCGGGGCGGCGTGCCCGGCGGCCTCGGCCCCGGGCAGCGGCCCCCCGGCCATCAGCAGCGCGGCCGCCGCCGCGGCCATCGTCAACGTACGTCGCATGCGGTGCTCCTAGAGGGCGTGGGGGAAACGGAACAGCCGGTCGGGGTCGTAGCGGCGGCGGGCCGCCTCCAGCCGGGCGAGGTTCGGCCCGTAGTAGGCCTCGCGCCAACCGGCCAGCTGCGGGTCGCTGTAGTTCTGGTACGCGCTCCCGCTCGCCCAGGGGCGCAGGTTCTGCCAGAGCCCGTCGAGCCAGCCCTGGTGCCGGGCCACGTCCGCGGCCGGCGCGGACTCGGGCCAGTAGACGAGGTACTGGGCGAGGAAGGCGGCGGCGCGGTGCGCGAAGGCGGTGGCGCCGGCCGGTACCCGGTTCAGCGCGCCGCCGCACACCCCGTCGAACTGGACCACCCCGAGCCCGCCCCGGGGCACCGCCGACGGGTAGCGCCGCACCGCGTCCAGGACCGCGCCGATCGCCGCGTCCGGCAGCCCGGCGCCCGCCCAGAAGTCGGAGCGGGCGGCGTACGACTCCCGGCCGAGCCGCCCCGCGGGGTCCCGGCCGGGCAGGGACCCCGGCAGCCGGCACTCGGCGGGGCTCCGCTCCAGGCAGCCCGACATGGCCCGCACCGTGTCCCCGTACCCCCGTACGACGAGCCGGCTGTCCCGGACCGGCCTGCCGACCAGGTCCGACAGCCGGGTCAACTCCGCTTCCAGCGCACGGCGCCCATCAAGGCACACCACCCGCAGCGCGGGCACGGCACCGGGGCCGGCCCCGACGGTGAACTCCACCTGGCTCCAGAACGGGTCCGCCAGCCCGGCCAGCCACCGCTGCCAGCCGCGCAGCACCGCCGCGGACTCGGCGCCGGGCCAGTGCAGTTCGGCGAAGGCGGCGTCCGCGACCGGATGGGCGGCGAAGCGGAACTCGGTGACCACCCCGAAGTTGCCGCCCCCGCCGCCGCGCAGGGCCCAGTACAGCTCGGGCTCCCGGTCCGCGCCGACCTCGCGGACGGCCCCGTCGGGGGTGACCACCTGGGCTCCGGTGAGGCGGTCGCAGGTGGCGCCGTACGCCCGCGACGCCAGGCCCAGGCCGCCGCCGAGAGTGAGGCCGGCGATGCCGACGGTGGGGCACAGCCCGGTCGGGACGGCGAGCCCGCGGCCGGCGAGCGCTGCGTTCACCTCCCCGAGCCGGGCCCCGGCGCCGATCCGTACGCCGTCCCCCGCCACGGCCACCCGCGCCATCGCCCCGAGGTCGACGACCAGCCCGCCGGCGCGCGCGGCCCAGCCCGCGTAGCCGTGCCCGCCGCCGCGCGCGACCACCGGCACGGCCGACCGGCGGGCGAAGTCCAGGCAGGCGGCCACGTCCGCGGTGTGCGCGGGATAGGCCACCGCGGCCGGGGCGAGGGAGTCGTAACGGGGCTGGAACAGCTGCCGCGCCTCGGGGAAGTCCCCGTCGCCGGGCAGCACCAGCCGGCCGTCGAGCCCGCGGGCGAGCGCCCCGTAGTCGGGCCCGCGACCCGCCGACCCGACGGTGGCCAGGACGGCCGCGGCGGCGCTGCCCAGGACCCGGCGGCGAGGAAGGCTCATGCTCCCTTCCTGCCACCGCCCGGCCCGATCCCGGTGCAGGCGGGCCCCCACACACCGGGCGTGCCGCCCGAACGGCCCACCACGGACGGCGACGGCCGAAACGGTTCGGATCGCCGCACAACCGGTTCGGTCCCGTGGGCCGCGCCCGTACGCTGCCCGCATGTCTCTCGTCGATCTCGGCGCGCACGCCGAGGAGTTCAACGCCGACCCCTATCCCTTCTACGCCGCGCTGCGCCAGGCGGGCCCCGTCCACCGGATAGAGATCGGTGGGGACCGCTCGTGGCTGGTCGTCGGCCACGAGGAGGCCCGGCAGGCCCTCACCCACCCGGCCCTGTCCAAGAACTGGCTCGGCTCGGAGTTCTTCGACACCACCCAGGCCTACGCCGCCAACCGCAACATGCTCGAGTCCGACCCGCCCCACCACACCCGGCTGCGCCGCCTGGTCGCCCGCGAGTTCACCTCCCGCCGCGTCGAGGCCCTGCGCCCACGCGTCCAGCAGGTCACCGACGAACTGCTGGACGCGATGGCCGCCCGCCCCGACCGCCGCGGCGACCTGATCAAGTCCTTCGCCGCGCCCCTGCCGATGACCGTCATCTGCGAGCTGCTCGGCGTCCCCGACCTCGACCAGGAGCGCTTCCGGTACTGGTCGAGCGAGATCGTCACCCCGGCGAACCCGGCCGGCCCGGACGGCAAGGTCATGGAGCAGATGACCGGGTACCTCTTCGAACTCGTCGAGGCCAAGGCCCAGGACCCCGGCCAGGACCTCCTGAGCGCCCTGATCCGGACCCGCGACGAGGACGGCGACCAGCTGGCCCCGGACGAGCTGATCGGGATGGCCTTCCTGCTGCTGGTGGCCGGGCACGAGACCACCGTGAACCTCATCGGCAACGGCGTACGGGCCCTCCTCGCGCACCCCGGCCAGCTGGCGGCCCTGCGCGCCGACCCGGACGGGCTCATCGACGGCGCGGTGGAGGAGATGCTCCGCTACGACGGGCCCGTGCAGCACGCCACGTACCGCTTCGCCGTCGCCGACCTGGAGATCGGCTCCACCGTCATCGAGGCCGGCTCCTCGGTCCTCGTCGCCCTCGCGGCGGCCGACCGCGACCCGGAACGCTTCCACGCGCCCGGTCCGGACGTCTTCGACATCCGCCGCACCGGCCAGAGCCACCTGGCCTTCGGCCACGGCATCCACTTCTGCCTCGGCGCCCCGCTGGCCCGCATGGAGGGCCGCATCGCCATCCGCTCCCTGCTCGAACGCTTCCCGGACCTCGCCGAGGACCCCGGGGCGGGCCCCCGCGACTGGCTCCCGGGCACCCTGATGCGGGGCGTGAGCAGGCTTCCGCTGCGCTGGTAGCCGGAGGCGTCAGGCGGCCTTGCGCGCGAGCACGAAGCCCTGTGGGCCCTTCTCCGCCGCGTCGGGCTCCCGGACCAGGCGGGCCGCCTCCGCGAGCCCGGCCCCGGCCAGCAGCCCGGCGATCAGGTCCGGCGGCGTCCAGTACACGTCCAGGCCGACGGGATGCCCGTACGCGTGCTCCAGCCGGATCTTCCGGTCGCCCGCCTTGAAGGCGATCAGGACGTAGCCGCCCGGCGCCAGGACCCGCGCGAACTCGGCGAACACGGCGGGCAGTTCCGACGTCGGGGTGTGCACCGTGGAGTACCAGGCCAGCACCCCGCCGAGCACCCCGTCCGCCACGTCCAGCGCCGCCATCGAACCGACCTCGAAGCGCAGCCCCGGGTACGTCCGCCGGGCCACCGCCACCATCGCCGGGGACAGGTCGATGCCGAACGTCGGTACGCCGAGCCCGTCCAGATGGGCCGTCACCCGCCCCGGACCGCAGCCGACGTCCGCGACCGCACGGTCCCCGCCGCGCCCGTCCGCGCGCACGTACTCCGCGAAGGAGGCCAGCATGGCCCGGTCCAGGGGCTTGCCGGACAACTCCGTGCCGAGGAGCCGGGCGTAGTCGACGGCGACGGTGTCGTAGGACGCCCGTACCGAGCTCAGATCCCAGGTACCTGTCATGCCCCTGGACAGTAGCCCGCCCGGCGCCCCGGATCACCCCCCGGTCGGTGATCCGCCAGCGGATTGGGCAGGTCCGCCCACTGATCACCGGGAATTCCGGGGCTCAGCCGCATCAGGGTGAGCGCCTTGGCCGGCAGCGGCCCGGTCAGCAGCGCCTCCGTGTCGGCCGTGGCGGGCAGGACCGGGACGGCCGCGGCGAGGCTCTCGCGCAAAGCGCCGGCCGAGCCCGCGGCGGCCCCGAGCGCCCCGGCCACCAGGGACCCGAACAGCTTGCGCCGCAGCACGGTCACGTCGTCCGTGATCAGCCGGCCGGACAGCGGCGGCACCGGCAGACCGTGCACCGCGAGCCGCGCCGGGCTGATCCGGATGTCGGCGAGGTCGCGGTAGACCAGCCGCAGCGGGGCACCGGAGGCGGAGAGCACCACGAGGAGGTTCTGGCCGTGGGCCTCCAGCGCCACCCCGAGCTCCAGCACGCGCAGGCACACCGAGAGCGCGAGGCGGGCGAACTCCGCCCGCCAGGCCGCCGACCGCGCCTCGGGGAGCCCGGCCAGCGCGGCCACCGGGAGGACCCGTTCACCGGCGGCGGTGTCCGCGTACGCCTCAGGCGGTTCGCGCAGCACCGCCGCCAGGTCGGGGCTGTGCGCGGTCGCCGCGCCCAGGGTGCGGGTGATGTGCAGCCGCCCGTCGAGGCGTTCCGCGAGGGACTCGGCGAAGGCGGAGACCGCCGCCGCCGTCTCGATGGAGTAGCCGGAGATGTCCCGCACGGAGGAGGTCAGCCGGGTGCTCAGCGCCGTCTTGACGTGCGCGCCGCCGCCGGCGGGGGAGAGGGTGCGCAGCGCCATCAGCGGGTGCGCCGGGAAACCGGACCGCACCGCCTCGTGCTTGAGGGTGTGCGCCGCCTGCCACGGGTGCACCGGGAGCAGGATCCGCTCCCCGTCCCGCAGCTCCGGCGGCCAGCCGCCGGTCACCAGGCACTGCCCGGCCGGTACGGCCACCAGCCCGAGCTCCACCACCGGCCGGTGCTCCGGCGCGTACGCCAGCTGCTCGGAGACCGAGAAGCCAGGCCGGGAGCGGCAGTTCGGGTGGTACGGGTGCCCGTCCACGATCCGCTGCTCCCACTCCCAGGTGCTCCGCGCGGCGGAGTCCTGCCCGGCGGGCGGCTGGCCGGCGCGGGAGAGGGCGAGGTTGGCCGTACTGTCGTCCAGCTCGGCGGCGAACCCCTCCGCGTGCGGCACCCCGAGCGCCGTCACCAGGCGCGCGGCCTGCCCGTACGCCCGGCCGTCGTACAGCAGCTCGCGCACGTACGGCCCGGTCGTGTACGGATCCGGCGCCGGGCCCTCGAGCCGGCCACCCCCGGCCAGCAGCAGCGCCAGCCCGCCCGGCCCCCGCTCCCGGCCCACCACCCACGGCAGCGGCTCGTAGGCCAGCGCCCGCCACAGCCGGGTCAGGACGGCCGCCCGGGCACCGTCCAGCGCGTCGGCGTACGCGGGCGCGAGGGCGGGGCGTACGTCGTCCAGCTCGGCGGCGACGGCCTCTTCGGCCGGTGAGGCGGGAAAGTGCATGCTGCGGCTCCGCAGATAGTCGCTTCACAGGATGATCACGTCATCATCGCGGATACTGAAGATCACGGCCGGGTGGTCGCGTCCCGCGAGCCCCGGCGCACCGGACGGACCGAATGGAATCAGTGGATCTCAACGCCGCCGCCGACGCGTACGCCGCCACCCCGCTGTTGAACTGCCTGCTCAGGGAGGCCGCGGAACCCGCGGGCGGTGGTGTCCACCGGCTGCGCGGCAGCGGCCGGCTGCTCCGCGTGCACGGCGGGCGCCGGCCCGGGAGGCCCGAACTGCGCACGGCGGACGGCTGGCGTCCGCTCAGCCACGCCGAACTGGTCAAACTCACCTCCGACGAGCTCGGCCGCTTCACCGGAATCACCAACGACGAACTCCCCGTCGAGATCGCCGACAGCCGCGACACCATCGCCGCGCTGCTGACCGCCCGCCGCACCGCGCGGCCCCCGACGGACCCGTACCTGCTGTCCGAACAGTCCCTCGTCATGGGCCACCCGCACCACCCCGCCCCCAAGGCCAGGGGCGGGGCCCCGGCCGCGAGCTGGCTGCCGTACGCGCCGGAGGCCCACGCCCGCTTCCCGCTGCTCTTCCTCGGGGTGCGCGAGGACCAGTGCGCCGAGGAGGGCGGCCGGGCCGCCGCCGACGCCGTCGACTCCCTCGCGGACGCGCTCGACGGGCCGCGCGCGCCGGCGGGCTACCGGCTGCTGCCGGCGCACCCGTGGCAGCTCGAGCTGGTGGCCGCCCGGCCCGCGGTGCGCGAGGCCCTCGGCGACGGGCGCCTCGTACGCCTCGGAGAGAGCCGGCTCCCGGCCTGGCCGACCGCCTCGATCCGAACCCTCTACGTCCCCGACGACTCCGCCGACCTGTTCGTGAAGTTCAGCCTCGACGTGCGCATCACCAACGACGTGCGCCGGCTGTGGCGCCACGACCTGCTGAAACTGCGCCGCACCGACGCGGCGGTCGAGGCGGGGTTCGCGGCGCTTCGCCGTTCCGGATCGCGGGCGGCCTGGCTCGCCGACCGGGGTTACCGCACCGCCGGGTTCGCCTTCGAGGAACTCGCCGTCCTGGTCCGCGACGGGCTGCGCGCGCACACCGCGCCGGGGGCCACCCCGCTGCTCGCCGCCGCCCTGGCGGAGGGCTACCCGGGCAGCCCCCTGTCCGCCACCACCGACCCGGCCGCCTGGTGGCGGGCGTACCTGCGCGAGGTCGTCCCGCCGGTGCTGGAACTCTTCGACCGCCACGGGGTCGTACTGGAGGCCCACCTCCAGAACACCCTGGTCGCGGTCGACGCGGCGGGGATGCCGGTGCAGGCCCTCTTCCGGGACGCGGAGGGCGTCAAACTCCTGCCGGACCTCCCGCGCGCGGCGGCCTGGCAACGCCTGGTCTACTGCCTGGTGGTCAACCACCTCACGGAAATCGCCGACGAACTGGCCACCCGCCACCCCGAGTCCGCCCCGCTCCTGTGGCCCGCGGCCCGCGAGGAGTTCCTCCGCTACGCGACCACCCACCACCTCCCGGAGATCACGGACCTCCTCACGTCCCCCTCCCTCCCGGGCAAGACGAACCTCCTGCTCCGCTGGACCCACGCGGACGGCGCGGACGCCCGCTACATCCCCCTCCCGAACTCGCTGAAATGAGGGAGTTGATCCACCGTGAGCGCCGGGGGCGAAGTGTGCGGCACGCTACGCGGTGAACGGGTCTTCCAGGGCGGGTATGCAGGGCGAGAGCAACGGCTCGATGTGGTCCGATACCTGACCGCGGGCCAGTCTGATCACGCGGAAGTCGTTCTCGTGTCCGCGCTCGTCCTCGTCGTCACGGATGTGGAGCAGGCCGTAGGAGCCGGGGGCGACGGCGCCCACGTGCGCGAAGAAGTCGAGGACGTCGCTCGCGGAGTGACTGTGGTTCGTGTGGCCGCCCAGGTGGACGGACGGCGTGCCGTTCATCCACCTCAGGTCGAGAAGGTACCGAGGGGCGAGTTGCTCGACGCGCTGCCCGAGTTCCTCGACGATCGCCGCCAGCCGGGCCTCGTCGTCATCGCCGGGGCTCTCTCGTATCGTGATCCAACCGTGGTATTCGAACACGAGCCGATCCTAGCCGTGGGGCCCTCCCCGCTGAGGGGGCTGCCGGCTCGCCGGCCTCCGCACGCGGCCTCGTAGGCGCCTCGTGCCGTCAGCGGCCACGGACCGGTGGCCGGGGTAAGGAATCGGCCAAGGTGGGCGGTCGGTGCGGGCACCCCCTCACCTAAAGGTATAGACCAATGCTAGGTTGGTTGGGCAGACCGCGCAGTCCTTGACCACCCGTCAGAGGAGATGCCATGCCCTCCCCTTCGCGGGGCGGCGGCTCGGCCGCCATGCCCAAGTACCAGCGGATCGCCGCAGCGCTGCGGCACGAACTCGACCGCACCGCGCACACCCCCGGGGCCAGACTGCCCTCCGAGCGCACCCTGGCCGCCCGTTACCAGGTCAACCGGCAGACCATCAGGGCCGCCCTCCAGCACCTGCGCGAGGACGGCCTCGTCGTGACCGGGCGCCGGGGCACGCGGCCCGCGCCCGGAGCTGGAGCCGGCGCCGGAGCCGTGGCCGGGGGCGTCGCTTCCGGCGCCGGCGTCCAGAGCCGGGTCAGCCTGGTCACCGTGCCGCCCTCGCTCGCCGCGGTGCTCGGGATGCGGGGCGGGGAGCGCACCCTGATGCACCACCGGCGCGAGCGGGGGCCGGCCGGGGAGGCGCTGCGGGACGCCGTCACCTACTTCAGCCCCGGCGCCCTCGCCCGCACCCCCGAACTGGCCCGCTGCCGCGACCGCGCGGCAGCCGCCCGCGCCGAGGACCTGCAGGCGCTGCAGCGCTGGCTCGACCGGGCCGCCGTCGTCGGCCGGGTCGCCGAGACCCTCACCATGACCCGCACGACCCACCCCCCGGTCGGCGGCGGGACCTGCGGCCTGACCGTGCGCCGCACCCTGCACGACACCTCCGGCCGGCTGCTGGCCGTCACCGACCTGGCCTTCCCCACCTGGGACCGGCTGGTCCTCCACCGCGACCGGCTCCACTACGCGGCCACCGGCTTCCGCGTCACATAGGCACGCGGTCCGGGATCCGGGTCCGGCCGGCGTCTGCGGTCGCGGCCGCGGCCCCGCCGGAAGGGCGCGGCCGCACCGGCCACCACGTGGACCGCCCCAGCAGTGCGGCCAGCGCCGGTACCAGCACGATCGACAGGACGAAGGCGGACAGCATGATCCCCAGCGCCGTCGCGAAGCCGATCTGCTGCGTGGACGGGGCCGGATTGACGGCCAGGCTCCCGAAGGAGGCGGCCAGCACCAGGCCCGCCGTCGCGATGGCCGGCGCCGTGTGCCGGACCGCGCGGCCCACCGCCGCGCGGGCCGGACCGGGCCGTTCCATCTCCTCCCGGATCCGGTCGCTCATCAGGATGTTGTAGTCCGTGCCCAGCGCGACCACGAACAGGAACAGCACGAGCGGCAGCGTGAAGTCCACCCCGGGCCGGCCCAGGGCGTGCTGGAACACCAGGTTCGAGGCGCCGAGCGTGGCGGCGAAGCCCAGCCCGACGGCTGCCAGCAGGATCACCGGCGCGAGCAGGCTGCGCAGCAGCGCGAACAGGATCAGCGCGATCAGCGCCGCCGCCACCGGGAAGACCACCTTCAGGTCCTTGTCCACGGCCGCCGCGATGTCGGCGAACAGGGCCGGGGTGCCGCCCACGTGTGCCTCCGTACCGGCGGGCGTGTGCGCGGCGACCACCTGCCGCACCGGTCCCGAGACCAGGTCGCGGGCCTCTTGCCGCTGCGGTTCGGCCGTCAGGAACAGGTCGATCCGCGCCGCCCGCCGGTCCTCGCTCAGCACCGTGTCCGCGACCCGGCCCACACCGTCGACCCCGGCCAGTGCCCGGGACAGCCCGTCCAGTTGCCCGGCGCCGAGCGGGCCCCCGTCCTTCGCCGTGACGAACACGCTCGTCGGGTCCGACACCCCGGCCTGCAGCGCGCCCGCCATCTCGGCCGCGGTGACGGTCGCGGCTGTACGCTCCCCGCCCGCACCGCCCTGCCCGTAGTCCATCCGCATCCCCAGCATCCCCGCGGCCAGCCCGCCGAGCAGCGCCACCGACGCGAGGACCAGCGCCAGCGGCCGCCCCGCCACCAGGGCGCCCGTCTTCGCCGCGGCGCCCGCGCGCGGCGCGTGCTTCAGGGCCCGGGAGGGCCAGAACATCTTGCGCCCCGTGACCGCCAACAGTGCGGGCATGAAGGTCAGGCTGCCCAGCAGCATCACCAGTACGGACAGGGCGATGGCCGGCCCGAGCACCCGGAACTGGCCGAAGGAGGCCACTCCGAGCGTGGCGAACGCGGCGACGATCGTCAGCGCCGCGGAGGTGATCGCCGTACCCACCCGGCCCGCGACGGCGGCGGCCGCCTCGCGCCCGGACTGCTCCGGATGCTCGCGCAACTGCTCACGGAAGCGGAACAGGAGGAAGAGGAAGTAGTCGATGCCGATGCCCACCAGCACCACGTTGATCAGCCCCGGCGTGGAATCGGCCAGTCCGGTACCGGTCAGCAGCGCGGCGCACACCACGACACCGGCCGCGGCCCCGCCGATGACGGACACGGCCAGCAGCGGCAGCAGGGCCGCCAGGACGCTGCGGAAGACCAGTACGTGCAGCAGGACGATGACCCCGAGCATGAGGATGCCGACCACCATCGTCCTGGTCTTCTCGGCGTCCGCCGCGTCCACGCGGTCGGCGAGCCCGCCGGTGAAGCCCGTACGCAGCCCTTCCTGCGCGAACCGCTCCCGTACGGAGTCCCGGAAGGCGCGGTAGGTGCCCTGCACCCCGGGGTCGGCCGGATTGCCCGTCAGTTCCGCGGTCAGCAGCCGGAAGGAGCGGTCGGGCGCGGTCATGGCCGGGCTGACCCGGGGGACCTGCGAATGGTCCTCGACGAAGGGCGGCGCGTCCTCGTCGCGGGGCATGACGATCCGGGTCCGGGCGAGGCGCGCCGCCTCCGCGTCGATGCGGGCTTCGTCGGCGGTGCCGAGCGGGGCGCCGTCCGCCCGGGCCACGAGCACGGTCAGCGGGCTGGCGTCCGGATCGGCCCCGAAGCGCTCCTCGGCGATCTTCAGAGCGGCGGCCGAGTCGTACTGCGCGGGCAGGAAGCCGCCGTTGCCGGTCTGGGTGGCGCGGAAGACGAATGTCTGGCCGAGCACGGTCAGCGCGATTCCCAGGACCGCCCACAGGGCGATGACCTTCCACGGATTCCTCGTCGAGAATCCGGTCAGGGCGCGGATCACTGATCTCCTCCGGTCTGTACGGTGCCGGCCGGGGGCTCCCGGCCGGACTCCAGACCATCAGGGCGGGACGGGGAAAACGTCAGGTCGGGGGAGGAGCCGTACGCCGGGACCGGGGTCCGGGCGGACGGCGCGGCCAGTACTGGAGTCCTGGTACGGATCCGACCTGCGGCCGGTGGCGGGGAGCGGGGCCGCTGCCAGAATGGACCACCGGAGAGCGCGGCCGCGGTCCCCGGCGTCCGCCGGGATGAGCGGCCACGGGGGAGGACCGGTGACGGTGTTGGTGGGCGAGGAGCCGGACGGCACGCGACCGCACACGGGTGCGGCGGCGGCCGCGGGCCGGGGCGCCGGCCGGGCCGGGGCCCGGGGCGTGGGTCGGGCTGAGGGGGTGGGCAGTGGCGGGGAGCGGTCGGCCTGGACGCGTAACGACGCCCTCGTGGCGGTCGGGGCCGCCGCCACCGACCTCATCGGCTTCACCCTGGGCTCGCGGACCGACGGCGGGGCGATCGGCATCAGCGCGGCCGTCATCGCCGTGGTCTCCGGGCTGCCCCTGCTCGTCCGCCGCAGGTACCCGGTGGCGGCCCTCGCCGCCGTGCTGGCCCTCGGAGTGCTGCTGAACCTGGCCACCCCGCACTCCCCGCACTTCGGCCTCACACTGGTGGTGGCCCTCTACTCGGTGGCCAGGTTCCGGCGACCCGCCGTGGTGGCGGCAACCGGCCTCGCGGCGGTGCCGCTCACCTCCCTGGGACAGAGCGGCTGGCCCCTGCCGTTCGGCTGGTGGGGCCTGTTCGGGAACGCCTTCGTCACCGTGTTCACCGTCGGCGCGGCCGAGGTCGTCAACCGCCGCCAGCGGGAGGCCGAGGCCCACCGCAGGCTGCTCGCCGACCGGGCGCTGGCCGAGGAACGCCGCCGGATCGCCCGCGAACTGCACGACATCGTCGCCCACCACATCACCACCATGCAGCTGATGGCCGGCGGGGCGCGCGCCAACCTGGCGCACGACCCCGAGGTCGCCCGCGAGGCCCTCGTCACGCTGGAGGGCTCCGGGCGGCTCGCGTTGCGCGAGATGCGGCAACTCCTGGACGTGCTGCGGGCCGGCGAGGAACCGGAGGACACCCCGCCGGCCCCGCAGCCCGGAACTGCGGACCTCGACCGGCTCATCTCCGAGGCCTGCCTGGCCGGGACGGAGACCGAGTTCACCGTGGAGGGTCCGGTCCGCCCGCTGCCGCCGACCGTCGGCCTGGCCGTCTTCCGCATCGTGCAGGAGGCGCTGACCAACACCCGCAAACACGGCGGCCGGGCGCGCGCCCGCGTACGGCTCACCTACGGGTCCGACGAAGTGGCGGTGGAAGTGCGCGACGACGGGGCCGGAGAGCAGGCCCCGGCCGCGCGGCCCGGAGAAACGCCCGGATACGGTCTGATCGGGATGCGCGAGCGCGTCTCCCTACAGGGCGGGAGCCTGGAGGCCGCCGCACTCGACGAGGGCGGATTCCGCGTCGCGGCCCGCCTCCCGGCCCCGTCGGAACCATCCGTGCCGTAAGAACAACAAGAACCGCCAGAACCGAAGGGGAGCCGATGATCCGCGTACTGATCGTGGACGACCAGCCACTGGTGCGCCGCGGCCTCGCACTGATCCTCGGCCCCGACCCGGAGTTCGAGGTCGTAGGCGAGGCCGAGGACGGCGCCCGGGCCGTCGCCCTCGCGTGCGAACTGAAGCCCGACGTGGTCGTCATGGACATCCGCATGCCGGTCCTCGACGGGGTCAAGGCCACCGAGGAACTCGCGCGGACCGTCCCCGAAGCCCGCGTTCTGGCGCTCAGCACCTTCGACATGGACGAGTACGTGGTCGCCGCCCTGCGCGCCGGCGCGTACGGCTTCCTGCCCAAGGACGTCTCCCCGGAGGAGCTCGGAGCCGCGGTCCGCACCGTCCACACCGGCGAGGCCGCCGTCGCGCCGAGGCTGCTCACCCGGCTCATCTCCGCCTACGTACGCGCGCCCGCCCGGCCCCGGCCGCCGGCGGCCGGGGTCCCGGCCGGGCTCACCCCGCGCGAGCTGGAGATCTGGCAGCTGCTGGCCACCGGCCTGGACAACGCCGAGATCGCCCGGGAGCTGGACATCAGCGTCTCCACGGTCAAGAACCACATCACGGGCATCTTCGGCAAGCTGGGCGTCCGGGACCGGGCGCAGGCGGTGATCGCCGCGTACGAATCGGGCCTGGTGTCGGCCGCCGGCGCGAGCGGTTGATCACCAAGTGCCCGCAAGAGGACCGGAATACCCCTGCCGACCACACCCCTGACCAGCGAAAACACTGGAGGATTCGCCCGTGCGGTGAGGGACCCGTCCATGGCACAGTGCGATCAGTCCAACCGCACCAGCAGGGAGCCTCCATGCGCGATCCGCACTCCACGCCCCTCGCGGCCGCACCCGAGTGCCGGCCGGAGTCCGGCGCGCTGCCCTGCTGTCCGGTGTGCGAGGACGCGCCGCAGCGGATCTCCTGGCGCCAGCGCCCGGGAGAGCCGGTCGTACTGGCCTTCGAACCCTGCGGCCACCGGTGGTCCGCACCGGCGCCGCCGGTGCTGGTGGTTGCCGAGTAGGCCGGCCGTGGCGGCCGGGCACCCCTGAGCATCAACGACCTGCAGCGGACCGGCGGTACTCCTCTGCCCCCGGGGGTCATAGCTCGGTGGCCGTGCGGATCAGCTGGGCGAGGGCGCGGGAGCGGCTGTGTGGGGGCCAGGCCATGTGGGTGATGACGGGGGGTGCGTCGGTGAGGGGGACGGCGGTGTGTTCGGCCCATAGCCAGGCGCGGGAGGATTCGGGGCAGATGGCCGCGGTGCGTCCGAGGGCGATCAGCTGGGCCAGTTGGGTCTGGTCGCGGATCTCGGGGCCGGGGCCGGGAGGGTAGGCGCCGTTGCGGGGCCAGCGGGCGAGCGGAAGATCGGTGACGTCGGTGACGTCGGCCAGGGACAAGGTCTTGTGCCCGGCGAGAGGGTGCCCGGCGGGCAGGACGGCGATCCGTCCCTCGGTCAGCAGTTCCTCGCTGTCGAACCCGGCGAGGGAGTTGAACGGCGTCTGCATGAGTGCCACGTCGGCGCGGCCGTCGCGCAGCAGTATTTCCTGTTCGCCGATACCGCAGGGCAGCACTTCGATTTCGGCGGCGTCGGGCTGGGCCGCGTAGGCGTCGAGAAGCTTCCGCAGCAGTTCTTGGGACGAAGCGGCCTTGACCGCCAGCACCAGGCGGTCGCGGGCGCCACCCGGATGATCGGCGCCACCGGCGCGACGGGTGCGGCGTGCGGCGGCGGTGGTCGCGTGCAGGGCGGCGCGACCCTCGTGCAGCAGGACCTCTCCGGCGCCGGTCAGCGAGACGCCGCGCCGGTTGCGGTCCAGTAGCGAGACGCCGAGGCGCCGTTCGAGCTGCTGGATCGCCCGGGACAGCGGTGGCTGGGCGATGCCGAGCCGCTCTGCGGCGCGGCCGAAGTGCAGTTCCTCGGCGACGGCCACGAAGTACCTCAACTCGCGGGTCTCCAGGGTGTCCATGCCCGGAGCGTACTTCACGGTGATACCCCACGAGTATCACTGGATGCTTGATCGGTGTTGGTCGCATCCGCAGTCGGTGAGTGAGCATCAATGCCGTGAGCGAAACGAAGATTGCGCTGGTGACCGGCGCGAACAAGGGAATCGGGTACGAGATCGCGACCGGTCTGGGTGCCCTCGGACACCGCGTGGGCGTGGGAGCCCGGGACGAGGCCCGGCTCGAGACCGCCGTGGAGAAGCTGCGCGCCGCCGGGGTGGACGCGTTCGGGGTGCCGTTGGAGGTGACCAGCGACCGCAGTGTCACCGATGCCGCGGAACTGATCGAACGGCAGGCCGGGCGCCTGGACGTCCTGGTCAACAACGCCGGGATCTCGGGGGAGTCCGGCCCGGGGTGGGTGCAGGACCCGACCGCGCTCGACCTCGACGTGGTCCGCACGGTCGTGGAGACCAACGTCCTCGGCGTCATCCGCGTGACCAACGCGATGCTGCCGCTGCTGCGGCGCTCCACATCGCCGCGCATCGTCAACGTCTCCAGCGGCGTCGCCTCCCTGACCCGGCAGGCGGACCCGGACATCGAGATCGGCCCCATCATGGCGGCCTACGCGCCGTCGAAGACGTTCCTCAACGCCATCACCGTGCAGTACGCCCGGCAGTTCGCCGGTACGAACATCCTGATCAACGCCGCCTGCCCGGGCCTGTGCGCGACCGACTTCACCGGCTTCCACGGACCCCGCACCCCCGAGCAGGGCGCAGCCACGGCGATCCGGCTCGCCACGCTTTCCGACGACGGCCCGACCGCTTCGTTCTTCGAAGACGACGGCGCCATCCCCTGGTGACCTTCCGGCTCCGGTCCGGTGGGCAGTGGCGTCAGCGGATCGGCCGAGGCCGCCCCGGCCACCGTCCGGCTGCCGCCGGCGTCGTCGAGGTGCACGGTGCCGCCGGTGTCGGAGAAGGGGTCGAAGTACCACAGCCCGCCCCCGCCCCCGGCCACGGCCGCTGCCACGGCGAGCGCCACCGTGCCGCCGGCCAACCGGCGCCGCCGCGATCCGGGTGGCCCGCGGCGCGGACGAGCGGTTCCACGGCACTGCGCCACCAGGCCGCGGCAGATGGGGCCGGGTACGCGACCGACGCGCGCGCCGCCGGCCTGCCGGCGGGCTGGTTCCCGCCCGACGACGGCTCCGGCTGAGGCCGCACCTTCACGTCCCTGACCCGACCCCGGACGGGTCGACACCCGTCCTCGCCTCCTCCTGGGGTCCGGACCCCGTGGCGGAGGCGCGGGACGGGTTGCCGCCCGGGCCTGTACCGATCTTGAGCCAGCCCAAAACCCAAGTCAATCCTCCGATTTGCTCCACACATCCAAGGGATACCTTGGGTCTCATGACCCTCGATGATCTCCGTGTGTTCGTGGCCGTCTGCCGCGCGGGCAGCCTCAGCGCCGTCGCCCGCGACCTCGGCTGCACCCAGTCGGCCGTCAGCCAGCACGTCCGCCGCCTCGAGAAGCAGACCGGCACGAGCCTCCTGGAGCGCCACGCACGCGGCGTCGTGCCGACCGAAGCGGGCCGCATCCTGCAAGCGGCCGCCGCCGACGGCATCGCGGGCCTCGACGGGGCCCTGCGCCGGCTGGACGACCTCGTGCGGGGAGGCGGCGGGACGGTGCGCGTCACCACGGGCGCGACGACCGTGCGCCACTTCATGTCCGAGGCGGTCGTCACCTTCCGCCGCCGCCACCCCGAGGTGAGCCTGGAGTTCCAGACCGAGAACTCCAGCCGCAGCTGCTTCGACGCCCTCGCCGCCGACGACCTCGACCTCGCCTGGATCACCATCGGGGCGCCGGTCCGCGGCATCGAACAGCGGCCCGTCATGAAGCTGCCCTGGGTCCTCGCGGTCGGCGCCGACGACCCCCTCGCCACCCGCGCCCGCATCGAGCCCGCCGACCTCGGCGCGATCCGCCACATCCGGCTCCCGGAGAACTCCGCCTCCCGCGGCCACCTCGACGCCGCCCTCGCGGAGTCCGGCATCCGGGTCAGCTCCGACACCAGCGTGGCCGACTGGGACACGGCGCTGCTGCTCGCCGAACTAGGCCTGGGCCACGCCGTCGTGCCCGCGCTGCCCGGCTGGCGGGTCCCCGGCAGCGACGGCCCGCTGCGCCTGGTCCCGATCCCCGCCCTGCCGCCCCTCGCGGTGGGCTGGGCGGTCCGCCGCTGGTCCGCCCTCGCCCCGCCCGCCCTCGTCTTCGCCGACGAGGTCGCCCGCAGCTGCACGGCCCGCGCGGCCGGGCCCGGGGAGCGGTGACGGCGGCAGCAGTGACGCCGGCACCAGTCCTACGAGGGCCAGCGCGGCCAGGGCGGCCAGCGAGAGCCCGCCCGCCCCGGCGCCCGCCGCGACCGCGATCCCCAGCGCCGGGCCGACGTTCATCGCCGTCTGCTTGAGCCCGCCGATCACCCCGGCGTACCCGGCGGGCGCCTCGCCGACCACGGTCCCGGTGGCGGTCACCATCACGGTGGTGAACCCGGCACCCAGCACGCCGAAGGCCACCCCGGAGGCCGAGCCCAGCCCCGCGATGCCGAGGGCGACCAGCCCCGTACCGGTGAGCGCGGTGCGCCGCGGCCCGAACCGGCGCAGCGCGAACCCGGCCACCGGAGCTCCGGCCACCATCAGCAAGGTCAGCGGCAGCACCCGCAGTCCCGTGGCGAGCGGATCGAGCCCCTGCCCGTCCTGCAGTCGGAACGTCGCCGTGAACAGTGCCCCGAACAGCCCGGCGGACACGGCCAGCAGCAGCCCCATCGACCCCGCCACCGGCACCGAGCGCGCCACGGCGGCCGGTACCAGCGGCCGCGCGGCCCGCCGTTCGCGCCGCACGAACCACACCGCGAGCGCGGCGGCCCCGCCGAACCCCAGCAGCGTCGGCCAGGACGACCACCCGTACGCGGGCACCCCCACCAGCGCGTGCACCAGCACCGCGAGGGCCGCCGCGAGCAGCGCCGAGCCGGTGAACTCCAGCCGCCCGGCCTCCGTGCGCGGAGGCGCGGGTGCCCGTACGGCCAGGGCCAGTACGGCGATCAGCAGCGCGACCGGCACGTTGATCACGAACACGGCCCGCCAGCCCCACTGCGCGACCAGCACGCCGCCCAGCAGCGGCCCGGCCGCGGCGGCCACGCCGATCGCGCTGGTCCGCACCGCGACCGGCGTGCCGAGCCGCTCCGGCGGGTAGGCGAGCCGCAGCAGCGCCAGCGTCGCGGGCTGGAGCAGCGCCCCGAACACGCCCTGCGCGCCCCGCAGTCCGATCACCCAGCCCACGTCGGGCGCGTACGCGATGCCCGCCGAGGCCGCGGCGAATCCCAGCACGCCGGTGAAGAGCAGCCGGGTGTGCCCGTAGCGGTCGCCGAGTCGCCCGGCGACCACCAGGAAGGCGGCCACCGCGAGCAGATAGGCGGTACTGGTCCACTGCACCTGTGCGAGGCTCGCCCCGAGGTCGCGGCGCAGGCTCGGCTGCGCCACGCTCAGCACCGTGCCGTCCAACGCGACGATCATGGCGCCGGCCACGCTGACGAGGAGCGCGAGCCGCGGCCTCACGCCGGGTCCCGCGGGCCCGGCCCGAGGTGCGCGTCGAGCGCGGCGTCGACCAGCCGCTCGACCGGGACGCCACTCTCCCCGAGCACCAGCGGCAGACTGCCCCAGCCCCACAACTGCGCCACGCCGTGCAGGTTGGCCCACAGCGCGGCGGCCGTGACCGCCGGGTCGGCCGCCCCGCAGCGGGAGACCAGCGCGACGAGCGAGTCGAACAGCGGAAGGGTCGACTCCCGCAGCCGGGGCACGCCCGAGGACTCCTCTCCCGAACCGTCGAGCAGGTCGTGACGGAACATCAGCTCGAACATCCCGCGCTGCTCCAGCGCGTAGCCGACGTACGCGACTCCCAGCGCCCGCACCTGCCCGCGCGGGGAGGGCGCCCCGGCGACCGCCGCCGCGAACCGCGCGCCGAGGTCCGCGAACCCGCGCCGGGCGATCGCCGACAACAGGGAGCGGTGGGTGGGGAAGTGCCGGCGCGGCGCCCCGTGCGAGACCCCGGCCCGGCGGGCGATCTCCCGCAGCCCGAGGGAAGCGGTGCCCTCGGTCGTGACGAGGTCCACGCCGACGTCGATCAGCCGCTCCCGGAGCGGTCTCTCCTCCTGCATAGACACTGTCTACCAGCCGTGCCTGGACAGTGTCTACTCGTCCCGACTCGGGGAAGCGCCAAATGACTTGACCGCGAGCGGGTCGCCGTCGAGGATGCGCGAATGGTCTTGACCACTGCTGCCGCGCCGTCGCCGTCCCGCCTCTGGACCTGGAACTTCACCCTCTACTTCACCGCCCGCACCATGTCCGTGGTCGGCGACACGATGATCCCGGTCGCGATGGCCGTCGCGATGCTCTCCCTCGGCTACGGGGTGAGCGGCGTCGGGTTCGCGCTGGGCGCCTGGATGGGGGCGTTCGCCCTCTTCGTGGTCTTCGGCGGGGTGTTCGCGGACCGCTTCCACCCCCGGCCGCAGATGATCGGCGCGGACACGGTCCGGTGCCTGCTCCAGACCGGGCTCGCCGCCTTCCTCTGGCTGGGCCACCCGCCCCTGTGGTTCATCATCGGCGGCGCGGTGCTGGGCGGGATCGCGACCGCGATGTTCCAGCCGGGCGTGAACAGCCTCGTGCCCCAGGTCGCCGCCGACCCGCAGCAGGCCAACGGGGTGCTGCGGGTGAGCGAGGGCGTCGCCACGATGGCCGGACCCGCACTCGCCGGGACCCTTGTCGCCGTCACCTCGGCGGCCACGGTGTTCGCCGTCGACGCGGCCACCTTCGCGGTCAGCGCGATCTGCCTGCTGGCGCTGCGGCTGCCCCGGTTCGACGTCGACCGGTCGGCGTCCACCCTCGCGAACCTGCGCACCGGCTGGGCCGAGTTCCGCTCCCGCTCCTGGATGTGGGGGGTCATCCTGATCTGGTGGGTCCTGGGCGTGTGCGTCTGGGGCCCGGTCACCCCGCTGGGCGCGGTCTCCGTGATGGAGGCCCACGGCAAGGCGGCGTTCGGCTACGCCGAGAGCGCCTTCGGGGCCGGCTGCGTGCTCGGCGGGCTGATCGCGATGCGGATCCGGCCCTCCCGCCCGCTCTTCGCCGGCGGCCTCGCGATGTTCCTGTTCCCGCTGATGCCGCTGGCGGCATCCCTGGTCCCCGGCCTGCCCGTGCTCCTGCTCGGATACGGGCTGAGCGGGACCGGCTGGGCCTTCTGGAGCGTCCAGTGGGCCACCACCGTGCAGACGCAGATCCCCGCCGACCGGCTGGGCCGGGTCACCGCGTACGAAATCGCCGGCTCGGTCCTGGCGCTGCCCTTCGGCCAGGCGCTGGCCGGCCCCGCGAGCGCCGTCCTCGGCGTCCACCGCCTCCTCCTCTTCGGCGCGGTGGTCAGCTGCTGCTGCGCGACCGCCCTCATCGCCGCGCCCCCCATCCGCCGCCTCGGCCGCGCCCGGGTCCTGCCCGAGCAGGCACCCTGGAAGGAGGAGGACGAGGGAAGGAGGCGACCCGCATGCGCATCGCGTTCCTGATGGCGCCCGAGGGCGTCGAGGAGGTCGAACTCACCGTGCCGTGGAAGGCCGTACTGGAAGCCGGCTGGATACCCCGGCTGGTGTCCACGAAGCCGGGCGTGGTCCGCGCCTACCACCACCTCGACAAGGCGGGAGCGCACGCCGTCGACCACGTCCTGGGCGAGGACGCGGCCGAGGCCTTCGACGCGCTCGTCCTGCCCGGCGGCCTCGCCAACCCCGACGCCCTGCGCACGGACCGGCGGGCCGTCTCGTTCGTCCGGGAGTTCTTCGATAGGGGCCGGCCCGTCGCCGCGATCTGCCACGCGCCCTGGACCCTGGTGGAGGCCGACGTGGTGCGCGGCCGCACCCTGACCTCGTACCCCAGCCTCGCGACCGACATCCGCAACGCCGGCGGCACCTGGGTCGACGAGGAGGTCCACGTCTGCCACGCGGCGCCGGCCACCCTGATCACCAGCCGCAGGCCGCGCGACCTCAAGGCCTTCTGCGGCGCCCTCGTCGCGGAGGTCGGCGGGCGGGGCGCGGGCGGCGCATGATGGAGGTCGGGGGACGAAGCCCGCAGGACGCGTCGCAGGAGTCGGAGGAGGTGCACGTGACATGACGGAGCACGACGGCGGTCCGTCGGCGAGCAGACTGGAGGAGGGCAAGCTCCTCAAGGAGCTCGAGGCCATCCACCGCACGCGTCACGAGACCCTGCTGCACGGGTCCGACGACGCCCTGGTCACCCACACCAAGCGGATGAACGAGCTGGAGCACGAGTACGTACGCCGTCACCCGCAGCGGGCCCAGACGGCGTCCCGCACCCGTACGGGCGCCCGCGCCCGAAGCACCGGGGAGTGAGGGCCCCGGTCACCCCCCCCGCTACCGCGCCGCGTAGGGCAGCAGGGCCATCTCCCGGGCGTTCTTGATCGCCACGGCCAGCAGGCGCTGCTGCTGGGCGCTGACCCGGGTGACGCGGCGGCCGCGGATCTTGCCGCGGTCGGAGACGAACTTCCTCAGCAGGTCGGTGTCCTTGTAGTCGATGTGCGTGATCTTGGCGGCGTCCAGCGGGTTGGGGCGCGCCTTGACGGGCTTGCGGATGGCGGTACGACGGGCCACGGGGACTCCTCGGCGGTAGGTGTTCTACGAAACGGGGTCGAGCAGGGCGTCGAAGGCGGCCGGGAGCCGCTTCCACCCCTCGCGCCCGGCGGTGTACTCGGCGTCGGTGAGCAGGCAGGAGTCGAGCAGCCGCTCCAGCCCCTCGCGGTCGAGGCCGGGCGAGGTGAAGACCAGGTGCTGGCAGCAGTCGCCGTGCTCGGGGTGCCAGCTCAGCGCGGCGGCCGCCCTGCGCACGGCCGGCACCATCTCCCACGCGGCGTCGGGGAGCGAAGCCAGCCAGGGCCCGCTGTTCTCCACGCAGAGCGCGCCGCCCGCGGCGTCCCAGGCCAGCAGCGTGTCCGGCCGGTCCGCGAGCCAGAACCGGCCGCGGCTGCGGGCGGCCGCACAGCACAGGTCTTCCAGCGCCTGGTACAGCCGCTCCGGGTGGAACGGCCGGTGGCGGTGCCACACGAGGGTGGAGACCCCGGCCTCGTCCGCCTCCTGCGGCAGCAGTGCGCAGGCCGGATGCTGGGCGGCGGCCGCCGCCTCGGTGTCGAATCCGGCGAAGGCCAGCCGGGCCAGCTCGCCCGACCCGGTCTCCACCCGCCGAGCGGTCGGGTGGAGCTGGGCCAGGAGCGCCCCGTCCTCGTCGTCCGCTTCCCCGCCGTCGAGGAGGGCGAGCACGGGGGCGTACTCCAGCTGCCGGGCCCAGGTGTCCCCGACCGTGCGCCGGTCGGTGGCGGCAGCGGCGAGGCCCGCCTCGGCCAGGTCGTCCCCGTTGGCGAGGTACGCCAGGACGAGCGCCGGATCGACGGCGGTGATCACGTTGGTCAGTGCCAGTGCCCCGCCCCCGTGCGCCGCGACGACCTCGGCCATCGCCCGGGGCTCCACGGAGTCCCACAGCTCGACGACGGCGAGCCGGGTCAGCCCGCCCTCGGCGAGCCGCCACAGCTCCGGGACCAGGTCCTCGCGCAGCGCGCAGCAGGCGCAGTCGTTGACGAGCGGGGCTTCCCCCGAGGCCAGCGGCCCGGAGGCGTCGCGCACGACCCTCCGTACGGTGCCCTCGGCCGCCGTGGCGAGGTCGTGGTGCAGGGCGACGCTGCCCGGGACGGTGGCGAGCAGCTGGTCCACCGCGGCGCGGCGGGCGTCGGCGTGCAGCCCGCCGACGATCACGACGGGCAGCGTCACGCCGTGCTCCCGTAGCGGCGCTGGAAGCGCTCGACGCGGCCGGCGGTGTCCAGGACGCGGGCGGTGCCGGTGTAGAAGGGGTGGCTTGCGGAGGAGATCTCCACGTCTATGACGGGGTAGGTGTGCCCGTCCTCCCACTGGACCGTCTTGTGGCTGGTGGCGGTCGAGCGGGTGAGGAAGGCGAAATCGGCGGCCTTGTCGCGGAAGACGACGGGGCCGTAGGCGGGGTGGATCCCGGGCTTCATGGGTTGCTCTCTCGGGGGTCGGCGGGAGGGGTCAGCGCTCTTCGCGGAAGTCGACGTGCCGGCGCACCACCGGGTCGAACTTGCGCAGGACCAGCCGGTCCGGGTCATTGCGGCGGTTCTTGCGGGTGACGTAGGTGAACCCGGTTCCGGCGGTGGAGCGGAGCTTGACGATCGGGCGTATCTCGTTGCGTGCCATGCCGCTACTATACGACAACGGCAATCATTTTCAATAAGCGATCCAGGAGGGACGTTCATGTCCGCCCACTGTCAGCTGACCGGCGCCCGGCCGGGCTTCGGCAACAACATCTCCCACTCGCACCGGCGCACCTCGCGCCGCTTCGATCCCAACATCCAGCGCAAGCGCTACTGGCTGGCCGGCGAGGGCCGCTACGTCCGCCTGGTGCTCAGCGCCAAGGCGATCAAGACCGTCGACCTGATCGGGGTCGAGGCGGCCGTGGCGCGGATCCGCGCCCGCGGGGTGAAGGTCTGATGGCCAAGAAGAGCAAGATCGCGCGCAACGACCGGCGCAAAGTCATCGTCGAGCGGTACGCGGCCCGGCGGGCCGAGCTGAAGGAGGTCCTGCGCAGGCCCTCCTCGACGGAAGTCCAGCGGCGGGCCGCACTCGCGGAGCTGCGCGGGCAGCCCCGCGACGCCGGTGCCTCCCGGGTGCGCAACCGGGACGGCGTGGACGGCCGGCCCCGCGGATACCTGCGGAAGTTCGGGCTCTCCCGCGTCCGGATGCGCGAACAGGCCCACGCCGGCCTGCTCCCGGGGGTCGTCAAGTCCTCCTGGTGACCCCCGGCGGGCGGGTGATCCCGTAAAGAAGTGGACCAACTTTGCCTCGGGTGAGACAGTTTTGTATCATCCGAGGCGAAGGAGGCTCACCATGGTGCACGAAGAAGAACTACTGGACGCGGCCGCCCGCGTCCTCGCCGGCGACCACAGCGCCTCGATGGTGCAGATCGCCGCGGGCATCGGAACCAGCCGGGCCACCCTCAGCCGCCGCTACGCGACCCGCGAAGCCCTGCTGAAGGCCGTCGCGGTCCGGGCCATCCACGTGGTGGACGCCTGTCTCACCCCCGTCGACCTGCCGCAGGACGCCGACGGGGCCGCCTTCGACGCCGCCCTCGAGGAACTGGTCGTCGCCCTGCTGCCCGCCGCGCACCTGTACGGCTTCACCTCGCGCGACGCCACCGTCCTCGCGGACCCCGAGTTCCGGGCCGGCCTGGACCGGCAGGACCAGCGCGCCCTCGCCTTCCTCGCCCTGGGCCAGCGGCTGGGCCGGCTGCGCGCCGACCTCCCGCCGTACTGGATCTGGTACTCGCTCTGGGGCCTGCTCGACGCGGCCGCCGAGGGCGTACGCGACGGACACCTCGCGCCCCGCCAGATCGGCCACCTGATCCTGACCTCCTTCCTCGGCGGCGCGCGGCCCACCGCGTAGCCCGCACCCCAACTCCCGAGCACCGAACCCCGCTCGAACCCGAACGGAATCCCATGCACACCCCCTCGCAGGACCCCCGTCGGTGGATCGTCCTGGCGATCCTCTCCGGCAGTCTCCTGCTCATCTCCATGGACACCACGATCCTCAACGTGGCCTTCCCCTCCCTCGTCGGCGACCTCCAGCCGGGCGCGGTCCAGCAGCTGTGGATCATCGACATCTACGCGCTCGCCCTGTCCGGCCTGCTCGTCACCGCGGGCGCGCTCGGCGACCGCTGGGGCCGCAAGCGCCTGCTCATGGCCGGCTTCGGCATCTTCTCGCTGGCCTCGCTGATCGCCGTGCTGTCCACCGAGGCCTGGCACGTGATCGCGGCCCGCGCCCTGCTCGGCGTCGGCGGCGCGGCCATCATGCCGTCCACCCTGTCGATCCTGCGCAGCGTCTTCACCGACGCCAAGGAACGCGCCTTCGCCCTCGCCGTCTGGGCCGCCGTCTTCGGCGGCGGCATGGCCTTCGGCCCGGTCGTCGGCGGGCTGCTCGTCCAGGACTACGGCTGGCACTCCGCCTTCCTCCTCAACCTCCCCGTCGCCGCCCTGATCGTCGCGACCGGCCTGCGCTACCTCCCCGAATCGCGCGCCCCGCGCTCCACCGGCGCCTGGGACTGGTGGGGCGTCGGCCAGTCCATCGTCGGCATGCTGGCCCTCGCGGGCGGCATCAAGCAGCTCGGCAAGAGCGGTGTCGCCGACCCGCTGCCCTGGGCCCTGCTCCTCGTCGCCGCCGTCGCGCTGACCGTCTTCGTACGCCGCCAGCTGCGCGTGCCGCACCCGCTGCTCCAGGTGCGGCTGTTCGCCAAGCCGGCCTTCAGCGTGGCCGCCACCGCGATCTTCCTGCCCATGGTGGGCATGGGCGCGATCCTGTTCCTCGTCACCCAGTGGTTCCAGTACGGGCAGGGCTACACGCCGCTCGAGGCCGGGCTGCGGCTGCTGCCCGCACCGCTCGCGCTGATCGTCGCCTCGATGGTGGCCCCCGCCCTCATGCAGCGCTTCGCGATCCGCCACGTGCTCGGCGCCGGACTGGTCGTGCTCGCCGCCGGAATGGCCATGCCGTGGGTGTTCCAGCAGTTCACCGACCTCGGCTACCCCGCCTTCGCCGCCGCCCTGACCGTCATGGGCCTCGGTGCCGGCCTCGCGACCACCGTCGCCTCGGTGACGCTGATCTCCGCCGCCCCGGCGGCCGAGGTGTCCAGCGCCGCCGCGATCGAGGAGACCTGCTACGAACTGGGCTCGGCCATGGGCGTCGCCATCCTCGGCTCCACGGCCGCGGCGCTCTACCGCGGCAACCTGCCCGCCCTGGAACTGGACGGACCCACGGCGGCCGCCGTCCGGGACTCCGTCGGCGAGGCGGCGCACACCGCGGAACGGCTCGGCGGCGCCGTCGGGCAGGCCCTGATCGACGCGGCCTCGCACGCCTACACCCTGGCGATCACCCCCGCGTTCCTCATGGGAGGCGCCCTCGCGGTCGCCGCCGCGGCCACCACCTGGGCGCTCATTCCGCACGACCTCCAGCCCACCGAGAACCACTGACCGGGCCGAAGGCCGCGGGCGCCGGGCCCAGGGTGGTGGTGCCCGGCGCCGCCCGGTGCCCGAGCCCCGTGCGGTAGGCGTCCAACGCCGCCTCCACCCGGCCCGTGCGCCGCAGCAGATCGCCCAGCAGCCGGCACAGGTCGGCCAGATCGCCCGTCGCGCCGCTGCGCTCCAGCAGTGCCAGCGCCTGTACGTAGTGCCGCTCGGCGGCCTCGGTCTCGCCGCGCTCCTCGGCCATCAGCCCGAGGAGCCGGTGGGCGCCGCCCGCGTGCACCGCGCCGTGGCGCTCCCCCAGCTCCAGCAGCTCCGACAGCAGCGCGGCGGCCTCCTCGTGCCGGCCGAGCCGGCGCAGTACGTCCGCCAGCTCCACTTCCACCTGCGCCGTGTACAGGGCGGCCCGGCGGGCCGAGAGCATCTCCCGGGCCGTGCGCAACTCCTGTTCCGCGAGCGCGAGTTCACCGTTCTGGGCCTGGACGTAGCCGCGCATCCAGTGGCAGTGCGCGAGGTCCGTCCGCAGCCGCAGCTGGCCGTAGATCGCCTGGGCCTTGGCGAGCGAGGCGTCGGCGTCGGCCACCCGCCCCTCGGCGAGGAAGGTCCGGGCCACCTGCCGGTGCATGCCCGCCACCAGCGCCGGATCGCCGACCTGCGGAGCCAGCGCGAGCGCCAGCTCGGCCGCGTGCGCGGCGCGGGCGTGGGCGCCCATGTCGATGTAGGGCCCGATCACCGCCGCGTAGAGCAGCACCAGTGCCTCCGGGTCGGCCAGCCCGCTCGCGCCCAGCTCGTCGATGGTGGATTCGAGGAGGTAGCAGGCGTAGCGCAGCTCGCCGGAGAGGAGGTGCGCGACGGCGCGGCCCCGGATCGGGCGGGCCCGGCGGGGGAGCGGCTCGCCCGCCAGGAGCTGCTCGGCCGCCTCGAAGTGGCGTATGGCCTCCGTCAGTTCACCGGATTCGAGGGCGCATTCCCCCAGCCCGAGCCGGGCCTCCGCCTGCTCGGGCGCCAGGGCCAGCTCCTCCGCCCGGGCGAGCAGGCTCCGGTAGCGGTCGGCGGCCCCGTCGGCCTCACCCGTCGCGAGGGTCTGCTGGGCGTCGGCTAGGGCGAGGCGCAGCTCGGTGGCCAGATGGGCGGGGCGGCCCGTGGCGAGTTCCTCGTACGAGGTGCCCAGGCGCCCGGCGAGGAAGCGCAGCGCGGTCTCGGAGGGGCGGACCTTGCCCGACTCCAGCGTGGAGATGTAGGCGGAGGTGTAGGAGGGCTCGGCCAACTGCCGTTGGGTCAGGCCGAGTCCACTGCGAAGACGCTGAACTCTGCGCCCGATACGGGCCGGTTCGTCCATGGACACTCCCTGATTGCTCGAACTCCCCAAGTATTCAAGGGGAATGGACCATTGCGCACGCCCCGGCACCCCACCTAGTTTAAGCAGCTGCTTCAGTCCGGTTATCGGCTCACTTAACTTCCTTTCACGGGGGATGACTTCATGGACGTCAGTACACGCCTCGGCGTGCGCGCCGCCCTGCGCGCGGCCGCCGCGGCGGCCTGCGCGACCGCCGTTCTGGTGGCCGCCGGCCCGGCCCGCGCCGGCGCCGGCGAGCCGTCGGCGAAGCCCCGGGTGGAGGTCGAGATACCCGGACCGGAACACGGCGCCGACGCCGGATCCGGCCACGCGCTGGTCCCGGCGGGCGGTGCCGGACCGGCGAAGAGCGGCGGCCGGCTCTCCGAGGCCGAACGGATGGCCGACGGGGCGGTCACCAAGCTGGTCGACAACGGCCCCACCGCCGACCGCCTCGACGTCGTCGTCGTCGGCGACGGCTACACCGCCGCCGAACTGGACCGCTTCCACGCCGACGCGGCCGGGAAATGGGCCGAGGTGACCGCCGTCGAGCCGTACACCACCTACCGGAACCTCTTCAACGTCTGGACGGTCGACGCGGTCTCCCGCGAGTCCGGCGTGACCGGCGACCCCGACCAGGCCACCGTGCGCGACACCGCGGTCGGCTCGTACTTCTGGTGCGAGGGCATCGAGCGGCTCCTGTGCGTCGACCAGGCGAAGGTCGACGCGTACGTGGCCAAGGCGCCGGAGGCCGACCTGGTCATCGTGCTGGCCAACAGCGCCAAGTACGGCGGGGCCGGCTACAACGAGCCCAGCGCCACCCTCGGTTACGAGGGGATCTCGACGGCCTCCGCGGGGCACGCCAAGTCCGGCCAGGTCGCCATCCACGAAACCGGGCACTCGCTGGGCAAGCTCGCCGACGAGTACTTCTACCCGGGCGTCCCGGACTACGAGAAGTACACCGGCCCCGAGCCCGCCGACACCAACATCTCGGGCCTGACCGCGGACCGGATGGCCACCCAGCGCGCCAAGTGGCACCGCTGGCTGGGCGAGCCGTCGCCGGACGGCGGCGCGGTCGGCGCGTACGAGGGCGGCGGCTACTACGTCACCGGGCTCTACCGGCCCACCGAGAACTCGATCATGCGGGTGCTGGGCAAGCCGTTCAACCTCCCCGGCGTCGAGTCGATGATCGCCGGCTTCTACCGGCACGCCCGGATCGCGACCGCGCTCACCCCGACCGACCGCACCCTGCGGGTCCGTGACACGGCGAAGGCGGCCGTCCCGAGGCTGGAGGGCGCGGACGGGCGCCAGCCGGTGGTGCGCTGGTACCTCGACGGCAAGGAGCTGAAGCGCTTCGAGGGCCGGACCGAGGTGGCCGTGGCCGACCTCTGGATCTTCGACCTCCGCACGCACCGGCTGTCGGTCACGGTCGAGGACCGCACCCCGTCGGTCCGCGACCCGAAGCTCCTGCGGACCCTGCGCTCCACGGCCGCCTGGAGCGTCCGCCTCTAGGGCCGGCAGCTCCGGTGGTCTACCCGCCGTCGGCGGAGAAGTGCTGGTAGTCGGGGTGGGACCAGGTGCCGCCCCAGTGCCAGCCGACCTCGCGGAACGCGGTGGCGACGACGCCGTCCTCCGTGATCATTCCGGGGCGCGCCGGGTCCCGTCGAAGGTGCGCCCGGCCCGCTGTCGGGTGCACCTTCCCGCGCACGTCCACGTACGGGTTCTCGACCGGGTTGATGTCCACCGCGAGGCCCCAGGCGTGCCGCGAGAGCTTCCCGGGGTCCCCGGTCACCGGCCGGCAGTTGAACGCCGAGGTGTTGTCGGCGGCCATGGCCGCCGCGTCGTCGCCGCGGTACTCGGCCATCACGCGCATCCGCCGGATAGGGAAGCGGGCCCCGAAGGCCCGCTCCAAGACGTGCAGCAGCGGGGCGACCGCGTCGCCGTGGGCGATCAGCTCACCGCGGTGGACCTTGCCGTCGAAGCCCCAGTGGTTCACCCGGATCAGCCGCAGCCGCTCCGGGGGTACCGGGCACCCCGCCCGGAGGGTCGTGGCGAGTTTCCCCGCGGGAACGTCCGTGACCTCCGCCGCGAGCACGTGCGCGGCGGCCCGTACCGGAGCCCGGAGCTGCGTCTGCTGAGACGGCGAGCATCCGGGTGTCGCGCTCGCGCACAACACGAGGGCCGCGATCAGCGAGGCGGGCGCCGGGCGCGTGGGGCGCACACGTCCACTCTACGGTCCGGGCTTTCCGGTGGCCCGCGGGCGCATCCGGGCCCCCGCCGGAGCGGAGCCACCCCCTCGGCCGGGGGCTTCGGCGACCCGGCAGGTAGAGTCGTCCGGAATGTCCCCGGGCCGCCAGCGCCCCGGGGGCACACCGCCCCGGCACCACCCTCGCCCGGCGTCGTCCTGCCCTGCCCCGGCCGCCCCGGCGGCCGCCTGCCCGGAAACCCCTGAAATGAGCTCGAACGCCGCGCCCCGCACGCAGCCCCCACCCGCCACCCCAGCCGCAGTCACGGCCGCAGCCCCGGCACCCGACAGCGCCCCGCCGCGCCGGTGGCCGGCGGTCACCGTCCGGGCTCCGGCCAGGCCCGCCCCGGCGGCTGCCCTGCACAGCATCGCGGCGGCGACCACGGTCCTGCTGGGCCTCGTCGCGATCGGCGCGCTGATCCACGAGCCGGTGCTGATACCCCCGCTGGCCGCGAGCGCCGCGCTGGTCCACAGCGCCCCGACGCTGCCGCTCGCCCAGCCGCGCAACCTGGTCATCGGCCACCTGGCGGGCAGCGCCGTGGGCTACGCGGTCCTCGCGGCGGCGGGCAGCAGCGCCTGGGCGGCCGCCGTGGCGGCCGGCCTCACGCTCGGCCTCAACATGGTCGCCCGCACCCCGCACTCGCCGGCCGTCGCCACCGCCGTGATCATCGTGCTCCAGACCCCCGCCCCGGGCCGGTTCATCCCGCTGCTGTTCGGCGCGACCGTCCTGCTCGTCCTGACCGGCTACGCCGCTTCCCGCGTGCGCCGCAAGGCCCGGAGCTACCCCGTCTACTGGTGGTGACGCGGTACGGGGCTACGCCGCCCCGGGTGCCGGAAGCGCCTGCGGGCCCGCCGACGGGGCGGCGTCCGGCGTGGTGGAGGGCGCCGGGTCGGGATCGCAGACGACCTCGTCGCGCGGGGTGTAGTGGGTGGTGTGCTCCTCGCGCCTGACCTCCTGGCCGTCCTTGACGAAGATCCGGCCGATCTTGACGTCGAAGCCCTCCAGGGGCGTCTGGACCTCGCAGGCCGGGCCGGTGCCCGTGCGCTTGGCGGGCGGGGTGACGTTGGTGCGCGGACCCTTCGTCGCGCGTATCTCGTCGTACTTCTTCGTCCCCAGGAGGGTGATCGTCAGCGAGGTGTCGTTCGACTGGGCCCGGACGTAGACGGGGTGCCCCGAGTCGTTGAGCCAGCGCAGGTCGAGGCTGCCCCAGGCGACGGTCGCCTCCCGGCCCTCGGGGTAGCGCTCGATGTAGAAGGAGTGCGCTCCGTACTCGACCGGCTTGAGGCCGGCGAAGAACACGGCGTTGAACATCGTGGTGGCGACCGCGGACACGCCGCCGCCGGGCGACTTCACGTACTGGCCGTCGTTGATCATGATGCCGTCGACGAAGCCGTTCTCCTTCGTGCGCTCGCCGACCGTGCGGTTGAAGCTCCACTCCTGCCCCGGCATCACCACGGAGCCGTTGATCAGCTCCACTGCCCGGCCGATGTTCGTGGACCGGTACGGGGCGGCCGGGAACGCGACGGTGAAGGAGGAGAGCTTCTCCTTGATGCCGAGGCCCCGCGCCTCGGCGTCGGTGAACTCCGGCGCGACGGCGGTGGCGGCCACCTCGGCCCGGCGGTCGGCGCCCGAGCGGGTCAGCAGGGGCATGACGGCCCGGCCGAGGGCCGTCTCGGTGACCCGGTGTCCGGAGCGGCTGGGTTCGGTGACCACGGCCCGGCCGTTCGCGTCCAGGCCGATCACGGCGTCGCGCGGCTCGGTGTTCTCCCCGAGGGGGCCGGCCACGGCGGGATCGTCGAGCAGGCCGCCGGAGTCCAGGGACGGCACCAGGCGGCCGCGGGCGTCGGCCTCCATCTTCAGGTGCGCGCCGAGGACGGCCGGGGAAACCGGGACGGGGGTGCCGGCCACGGTGAGGGTGACGGGCCCGGACACCGCCGGCTCCGCGAACTCGCGCAGGGCCCGTCCGGTCTCGTCCGGTCCCACGCGAGGCTCGGTCTTCCGGACCGGCAGGGCGACGGGGCCGCCGTCCGGGCGGGGGCTCAGGTAGGCGTCCCGGAGCGTGTCGAAGACCCGGTCCTGGACGAGGGTGACGCCGGGCTGCGCGGCGACCACCCGCGGCTTGCCGTCGTGGAAGGCTATGGATCCGTCGCGGACCTGCTGCGCGGTGTCCGCGCGGAGCCGGTCGACCCCGGCCCGGGCGGTCTTCTCGTCCGTGCGGACCACGGGCTCGACGTCCGGGTCGCCGGAGGCGAACAGCCGGCCGATGACGCCGACCGGCCCGTGGCCCGCGCGGGCGGCGCGGTCGACGGTCGCGGCGGTGTCCAGGGACAGCCCGACGGAGGCGGGGGCGACCTGCGCGAGGCGGTCGCCGACGAGGACGGTGAGCGGGGCGGCGGCCCGCGGCCCGAGCGCGCCGGCCAGCGTGTGCTCCGCCTGCGCGCGGCTCATGCCGCCGATGTCCACGCCCCGGACCCGGGTGTCGGCGGCGATGTCGTCGCCGACCGCGAGCCCGGCGGCGTAGAGGCCGCCCAGTCCCAGCACCACGGCGCCTCCCGCCACCGGCAACGCGATCCGCCAGTTACCACTCCAGCTGCCCGAAGGTCGCACGTCTCTCCTTGTGGCGCCGACCGTCGGCGCGCGGCTCGCAGGCCGCGGCAGGGGCGCGTAGATGACCGATCCGGTCACCCATCATGACCCCGGAAAGGGGCCATTCAGGCGAGAAGGTAATGGTTCTCACAAACCGGGCAAAGGTGCCCCGGGTTCCGGCTGCACCACCTGGGCGGACAGACCGTCGAGCAGCAGCCCGAGACCCAGTTCGAAGCCGCGGTCGTCGAGCGCGGCCAGGCCCTCGCCGGTGGCCGCGGCGTCCGCGAGGGAGTCGGCCAGGGCCGGGTACGCGGGGCGGTACTCGTCGGCGGGGCGGGTGAAGCCCGCCGTGAAGGTCTCCAGCGCGGACCCCAGGACCAGGTAGTCGATGGCGGCGGCCGCCTCGGCGGCCCGCGCCGGGGTGCAGCCCGCCCGGACGAGGGCGGCGAGCAGGGCGTCGTAGCCGCGCAGTGCCCGGTCCGCCTCGACCTGGCGGCGGGCCGCGGGCGCGATCGCGTTGGGATGGCGCAGGTAGACCCGGCGGTAGCCGCGGGCGTACGCGGCGATCCCCGCGCGCCAGTCGGGCCCGTCGAGCGGGCTCAGGTCGATCTCCTCGTTGATCAGTTCCGAGACCGCGTCGAGCACGTCCTCCTTGGACGCCACGTGGTGGTAGAGCGACGCCCCCTTCACTCCGAGGCGGTCGGCGAGCGTGCGCATCTTGAGGGCCTGGGGGCCTTCCTCGTCGAGGAGCTCGAGGGCCGCGCGGGCGATGTTCCCGCGGCTGAGCAGCGGCTGGTTCGGTCGGCCCACGTGTGATCCCCCTCGTTCGTGGCCGCCAGGTTACCCGTTGGCAGGGTCTTCCCCTGGAGTCCGGGTCGGGTTAAGGTCCCCGCAATCCCTCAACCTAACAACGTTAGATTTAGCTCTCGGAACGCGCCGCCCGCCCGGCCCGTTCCTGCTCCGTGAGAGGTACGCATGCCAGACCTTCCCTCCACCCGCCCAGACGCCGACGCGGCCCGGATGACCGACCTGGGCTACACCCAGGAGCTGAACCGCAGCCTCGGCGTCCTCGGCAACATCGCCATGGGCTTCGCCGTCGTCTCGCCCGTCGTGGCCCTGTACGCCGTCTCGATGGTCGGCACGATGATCGCCGGGCCCGCCTGGGTGTGGGCGCTGCCGATCGTGCTGCTCGGCCAGTGCCTCGTCGTCAACGTCTACTCCGAGCTGGCCTCCCAGTGGCCGCTCGCCGGCGGGCCCTACCAGTGGGGGCGCCGGCTGCTCGGCCCGTCCTTCGGCTGGATGAGCGGCTGGGTGTGGCAGTTCGCCGTCATGTTCGGCAACACCACCGTCGCCTACCTGGCGGCCCCCTGGGTCTTCGCCCTCGTCGGCGCCACCCCCACGCCCGGCTCCATGGTCGCCGTGGCCGCCGGGATCCTGCTGGCCTGCATGCTGGTCAACGCGTACGGGATCAGGATCCTGAGCTGGTTCGTCTCCCTGGGCATCGCCGCCGAGGCCATCGCCTCCGTGCTGGTCGGCTTCGCGCTGCTGCTGTTCTTCCGCGAGCACGGCTTCGCGCTGTTCACCGAGACGCTGGGCGCCGAGGAGCTCTCCGGCGGTTCGACCACGATGGCGTTCCTGGCCGTACTGGCTGTCGCCGGCTGGGGCTTCATCGGATTCGACGCCTGCGTGTCCACCGCCGAGGAGACCAAGGACGCCGGCCGCCAGGTGCCCCGCGCCATGTGGTGGGCACTGCTCAGCGTCGGCCTCGTCGTCATCCTCAACGCGATGGCAGTCGCCCTCGCCCACCCCTCGCCGCAGGCCGTCGTCGCCGGTGAGGACCTCGACCCGGTGACCACCGCCGTCACCACCGCCTTCGGCTCCTGGTCGGACAAGCCGTTCGTCGCCGTGGTCCTCGTCGGCTTCCTCGCCTGCGCCATGGCCTCCCAGGGCGGCGCCGCCCGAGGGGTGTACTCGCTGGCCCGCGACGGCGGCTTCCCCTTCTCCCGCCAGGTGCGCAAGGTCAACCGCCGCCAGGCGCCCATCGGCGGGCTGATCGCCTCCACCCTGGTCAGCTGCACCGGCCTGCTCCTCGGCCTGAACGCCACCGCCATCGGCAGCCTGATCGCCTTCGGCACCGCGGCCACCTTCCTGCCGTTCTTCCTGGTCGCCCTGGCCGCGCTGATCGCCCGGCTGCGCGGGACCTGGGTCCCCTCCGGACACATCCGGCTCGGGCGCAAGGGCACCTTCCTGAACGTGCTGGCCGTGCTCTGGACCGCCTTCGAGGTGGTCAACGTCTGCTGGCCGCGCGCCATCCTCGCGCCGCCCGGAGCCCCCTGGTACCAGATCTGGGCGGGCCTGCTCGGCATCGGCGTGGTGGTCACGGTGGGCCTGCTCTACCTCGTGGCCAAGAAGCCCCAGCGCGCGATCCGCGCCGCGCAGGAGCAGCGCGAGCAGGGCCAGGGGAGCGCCGCGCCCGGCGCGGACGCCCTCGCCGCCGAGAGCCGCTGAACCGAGCCCCCTCGTTCCGGCATCCGCATCGCATCGAAGGAGTACTGTCATGGACCTGCCACCCGCCCACGGCCCGGCCGGCTCGCGCGCCCCGCACGGCTCGCGCGCCCCGCTCCGCCCGCGCATGACGCGCCGAGGCTTCACCGCCGCGGCCCTCTCGGCCGCCGCCCTCCCGCTGCTCGGTCACACCGCCTTCGCCGCGGAGAGCGCGGACCCGCTCCACGCACCCGCCGAATGGGAACCGCACGCCGGCTGCGTGATGGCCTGGCCCTGGGACCGGCAGGTCGGCTGGGGAGGCCTGCTCGCCGACGTACAGGCCGAGATCGCCGGAATCGCCCGGGCCATCGCCCGGTTCGAGCCGGTGCTCATGGTGGCCGAGCCGGGCACGGCGGCGCAGGCGCGCCAGCAGTGCGGCAGCTCGGTCACCGTCATCGAGTACCCGATCAACGACTGCTGGACCCGGGACACCGGCCCGATCTTCGCCGTCAACCCCGCCCGGACGGCCCGCACCGGCCTCGACTTCGCCTTCAACGGCTGGGGCGGCAAGTACCCGTACGACAAGGACGACTTCCTCCCCGTCGGCGTGTGCGCCCACCTGGGTGACACCCGCCGGCCCGTCGACATGGTCCTGGAGGGCGGAGCCGTCCTCACCGACGGACAGGGCACCCTCATCACCACCGAGGAGTGTCTGCTCCACCCCAACCGCAACCCCGGCATGACCCGTGCGCAGATCGAGGCCGAGCTGCTCGCCGCGTACGGAGCGAGCAAGGTGATCTGGCTGCCGTACGGCCTCCACGGGGACGACATCACCAACGGACACGTCGACCTCGTCGCCGCCTACCTGGGCCCCGCCCGGCTCCTGCTCCACACCCAGCCCGACCCCGCGAGCCCCAATCACGCCCGGATGGCCGCGAACAAGGCGGTGCTCGCCTCCGCGACCGACGCCTGCGGCCGTCCCTTCCAGGTGGTGGAGATGCACCACCAGCCGCACTTCCGCCAGAACGGGCTCGCGGTGGAGACCTTCAGCTACACGAACTACTACCTGACCAGCGGCAGCGTCGTCGTACCCACGGCCGGGGAACCGGCCGACGCCCTCGCGCTCGGCGAGTTCGCCGCCCTCTTCCCCGGCCGGGAGGTGGTCGGTGCGAGGGCGCGGGTCCTCGCCTGGGGCGGCGGCGGCGTCCACTGCGTGACGCAGCACGTGCCCCACGTGCAATAGCCCGGAAACGGCACCGGCCGGTGCCCGCCGCGATGGGGGTCGCGGCGGGCACCGGCCTGTGGCCTGTGGGGACGTCCGGCTACATGGGGTCCATGCCCCGGTCGTCCATCCGGCCGGCCTCCTGCTCGCTCTGCTCCTGGAGTCGGCGGGCCTTCTCCTTCAGCCGACGGCGCTCTTCCGGGTCGGTCGAACGCTCGGCCGCATCGTTCAGCTCCTGGGCCTTCGCGCGCATCTGCTGGGACCGGCCTCGGGACTCGCCTGAAACGCTCATGATCGCTCCTTGGATCAGTGGGGGAGAGCGGGCGGATTCAGCGAACCAGCACTGCGCCGCACACGCATCTCGAACCGTCACCCAGCGTGACCCGGCGCGAATGGCCGACCGCGGATGCCGGGACGCCGCCGCTCGGCGAACCTGTGGTCGTGACCCGAAGCTCCCCCATCACGCTGCGCGTCAACGGCACGGACCACGCCCTGCGGCCCGACCACCGCGTCACCCTGCTCGACGCCCTCCGCGACCACCTCGGCCTCACCGGGGCGAAGAAGGGCTGCGACCACGGCCAGTGCGGCGCCTGCACCGTCCTCCTCGACGGGCGGCGGGCCTACAGCTGCCTGCTGCTCGCGGTCGCCCAGGACGGCGCGGAGGTCACCACCGTGGAGGGGCTCGCCGAAACCGAGGTCGGCGCCGACCTCCAGCGGGCGTTCGTCGAACGCGACGCCTTCCAGTGCGGCTTCTGCACACCCGGCCAGCTCTGCTCCGCCGTCGGCGCCCTCGCCGAAGCCGACAACGAGCCCGACGGCCCGGCGGTGCTCACCGACGGGGAGATCCGGGAACGGCTCAGCGGCAACCTCTGCCGCTGCGGCGCCTACCCGGCCATCGTCCGGGCCGTCCGGGACGTGGCCGGATGAAGCCCTTCGGCTACGTACGGCCCGCCACCCTCCGGGAAGCCGCCCAGGCGCACGCCGCCCACCCCGGCTCCCGCTACCTCGGCGGCGGCACCAACCTCGTGGACCTCATGAAGCTCGGCGTCGAACGCCCCGGCACGCTCGTCGACCTCTCCCGGCTCCCGCTCCACGCCATCGAGGAGCGGCCCGGCGGCGCACTCCTCATCGGAGCCACCGCCCGCGCCGCCGACGTGGCCGCGCACCCCCTCGTACGCACCCGCTACCCGGCCCTCGCCCAGGCCCTGCTCGCCGGAGCGTCCGCGCAGCTCCGCAACGTCGCCACCACCGGCGGCAACCTCCTCCAACGGACCCGGTGCACCTACTTCCAGGACCTCTCCAAAGCCTGCAACAAGCGGGCGCCCGGCACCGGTTGCTCCGCGCTCGACGGCATCCACCGCGACCACGCCGTGCTCGGCCACTCCACCCACTGCGTCGCCACCCACCCCTCGGACATGGCCGTAGCCCTCGCCGCCTTCGACGCCGACGTGGAGCTGTACGGGGTCCACGGCACCCGCACCGTGCCGGCCACCGCCTTCCACCGGCTGCCGGGGGACCACCCCGAACGGGACACCGAGATCCGGGACGGCGAGATCGTCACCGGGGTGCTGCTGCCGCCGGCCGCGCCCGGCGCCCGCTCCCGGTACCGCAAGGCCCGCGACCGGGCCTCGTTCGCCTTCGCGCTCGCCTCCGTCGCCGTCGTCCTCGACGTCGACCCCGAGGAGGGCCTGGTCCGGCATGCCGCCCTCGCCTTCGGCGGGCTCGCCCACCGCCCCTGGCGCGCCACCGCCGCCGAGCGGGCGCTGACCGGGGCCCGGCCGACCCCCGACACCTTCCGGCGGGCGGTCGACGCGGAACTGGCCGAGGCCCGGCCGCTGCGCGACAACGCCTTCAAGGTCACCCTCGCCCGCAACCTCGCCTGCGACGTCCTCGGCGCACTCGCCACCCCGTAAGCCCCCGGAGGAGCAGCCCCCATGCCGCCGCACCCCGCACTCGGCACCCCCACCGTCCGCACCGAGGGCCCGCAGAAGGTCACGGGCGCCGCCCGCTACGCCGCCGACCACGTCCCGCCCGGCTGCGCCTACGCCTGGCCCGTGCCCGCGACCGTCCCGCGCGGCCGCGTCACCGCCGTCGACACGGCCGCCGCCCTGGCCCTCCCCGGCGTCCTCGCCGTCCTCACCCCGTACGACGCGCCCCGCCTGGGCCCCTGGCCGGACCCCACCCTGCGCGTCCTCCAGGACCCCGCCGTCCCGCACCGCGGCTGGTACGTGGCGCTCGCCGTCGCCGACACCCCGGAAGGCGCCCGCGCCGCCGCCGAAGCGGTACGGATCGACTACGCGACCGAGCCGCACGAGTCCGTCCTGTACGAGGACCACCCGGACGCCTACACCCCCGAAGAGGTCAACGGCGGCTACCCCGCCTTCCGCGAACAGGGCGACCCGGACACGGCGCTCGCCGCCGCACCCGTACGGATCGACTGCGCCTACCGCGTGCCGCCCCTGCACAACCACCCCATGGAGCCCCATGCAGCCACTGCCGCCTGGGACCCCGGGCCGGGCCGCCTCACCGTCCACGACTCCAGCCAGGGCGCGGGCATCGTCCGGATGACCCTCGCCGCCCTCTTCGGCCTGCCCGAGGACCAGGTCGAGGTCGTCTCCGAACACGTCGGCGGCGCCTTCGGCTGCAAGGGCACCCCGCGCCCCCACGTCGTCCTGGCGGTCATGGCCGCCCTGCACACCGGCCGCCCCGTCACGCTCTCCCTGCCCCGGCGCCACCTGGCCGCCACCGTCGGGCACCGGGAGCCCACGCTCCACCGGCTCGCGCTGGGCGCCCGCCCCGACGGCACCCTCACGGCCCTCACCCACACCGTCACCGCCCACACCTCCCGGGTGAGCGAGTTCGTCGAGCAGGCCGCCGTGCCCACCCGGATCATGTACGCCGTACCGGACATCCGCACCAGCCACCGCGTCGTCCCCCTGGACGTCCCCACCCCCTCCTGGATGCGGGCCCCCGGCGAGACCCCCGGCATGTACGCCCTGGAATCGGCCATGGACGAACTCGCCGACGCCCTCGGGATGGACCCGATCGAGCTGCGGATCCGCAACGAGCCCGCCGTCGAACCGGATTCCGGCCGCCCCTTCAGCAGCCGCCACCTGGTCGAATGCCTGCGCGAGGGCGCGGAACGGTTCGGCTGGTCCGCCCTGCGCACCCCGCGCCGGGAGGGGCCGCTGCTGTGCGGGGTCGGCGTGGCCTCCGCCACCTACCCCGTCTGGATCGCCCCCTCCACCGCCCGCGCCACCGCCCGGCCCGGCGGCGACCACCTCGTCGAGCTCAACGCCACCGACCTCGGCACCGGCGCCCGTACCGTCCTCACCCAGGTGGCCGCCGACGCCCTCGGAGTCCCGGCCGATGCCGTCACCGTGGCCATCGGCCGCACCAGCCTCCCGTTGGCCCCCCTCGCAGGCGGCTCCGCCGGCACCGCTTCCTGGGGCTGGGCCGTCCACGAGGCCTGCACCGCCCTCGCCGCCCGGCTGGCCGGCCACCACGGGCCGCTGCCGCCCGAAGGGATCTCCGCGACCGCCGACACCACCCGGGCGGCCAAGGAGAAGCCCCCGTACGCCCGCCACTCCTTTGGCGCGCACTTCGCCGAGGTCCGTGTCGACACCGTCACCGGCGAGGTACGCGTACACCGGCTCCTCGGGGTCTATGCGGCGGGGCACATCCTGAACCCGACCACCGCGCGCTCGCAGTTCGTCGGAGGCATGGTGATGGGCCTCGGCATGGCCCTCACCGAGCACAGCTCGGTCGACCCGGCCTACGGGGACTTCGCCGAGAGCGACCTGGCCTCCTACCACCTGCCCGGGCACGCGGACGTACCCGGCATCGAGGCGCACTGGATCGACGAGCACGACGAACACCTCGGCCCCCTGGGCGGCAAGGGCATCGGGGAGATCGGCATCGTCGGGGTGGCCGCCGCGATCGGCAACGCCGTCCACCACGCCACCGGGCACCGGCTGCGCGAACTGCCGCTCACCCCGGACCGGGTACTGGCGGTCCTCGGCTGAGCCCGGACGGTCAGCCGGTCTGTCTCAGACCGTGTCCGCCCCGAGGGCGGTGGTGAGGGTGAACAGCGCCCCGTCCGGGTCGCGGAGCGTCACCCAGCGCTCCTCGGCGTTCGAGATGATGTCCGAGACGGTGCGGCCGCCGAGCGCCACGGCCGCCTCGATCGCCGGGCGCAGCTTCGGCACCCGGAAGTGGACGTGCCAGCGCGGACGGGTGTGCGGGGAGTACGACGCCAGCTCGACCGGGCCGCTGTTGAGCCGCGCGACGGGCATGCCGTCCTGCCGCAGCACCACCTGGTCCTCCTCGTAGCTGACCTCGCAGCAGCCGGGGCGCTCGGTGGCCCACTCCAGCACCGCGCCGTAGAACATCGCCGCGTCCAGCGCGTTCCTGGTGCGCAGCTCCAGCCAGGCCGGCGCCGGGCCCTTGCCCACCCGCCAGTCCGCCGCCACATCGCCCTCCCAGATCCCGAACACCGCCCCGTCGGGGTCGGCGACGAGCGCCCCGCGGCCGCCGGACTCGAAGGAGACGGGACCGACCGCGATCGTGCCGGTGCGCTCCCGGATCCGGTCCACCGCCACGTCGGCGTCGTCCACGGCGAAGTACGGGGTCCACGCCACCGCGACCGCCAGGTCCCCGGCCAGCGCGCCGATGCCCGCCACCGGGACGCCGTCCAGCATCGCCACCGAGAAGGCCTCGCCGAGGCGGGCCGGCCGGAACGTCCAGCCCGCGACCGCACCGTAGAACCGCTGCGCCGTGTCGAGGTCGCGGGCCATCAGGCTCACCCAGCAGGGAGCCCCGAAGACCTCCCTCGTCGAAATCTCCACCGCTCGCTCCGTCCCTCGTGGGGCCCCCGGTCCCATTCTGGGCCTTTCCGGGAGGACCTTCACCGCCGATGGCCCCCTTCGTGCACGAGAGGTGGCCGGTCGTCACGCTGTGTGGTGATACCGCTCCGTCCCGGGCGGCGCTAGCCTCGTCCCGGACGCGCGCCCGCACCCTCGGAAGGCAGGTCTCCCATGGTCGGTTCCCCGGTTCCGGTGGTTCCCGTCGTTCCCGTCGTGCCCGTCATCGATCTCGGGCCGTGGCGGTCCGGCGACCCCGACGCCCGGGCCCGTACGGCGGCCCGCGTCGACGAGGCCCTGCGCGCGGCCGGATTCCTGCTGGTCACCGGGCACGGCGTGGACCCGGCCTTGCCCGCGCGGATCCGGGAGGCGGCGGGGGAGTTCTTCCGGCTGCCGGCCGCGGTGAAGGAGCCGTACGCCGTCACGGTCGGCGGCCGGGGCTGGCTCGGACCCGGAGCCGAGGCCAACAGCTACGCGGAGGGCGAGCCCTCCCCGCCCGACCTCAAGGAGTCCTGGTCCTTCGCGGCCGACGAGCCCACCGGGGTGCCCGCCGTGGACGCCGAATGGTTCCGGCCCAACACCTGGCCGGCCGAGGTCCCCTCGCTGCGGCCGCTGGTGGCCGAGTACCTGGACCTGATGCGGGCCCTCTCCGACGAGCTGCTGGAACTGCTGGCCACCGCCCTCGGCCTCGAAGAGGACCACTTCACCCGCCACACCTCACACCCCACCTGGGGGTTCAACCTCAACTGGTACCCCGGCACCGACACCGTCGGCCCGCCGCTGCCCGGCCAGTTCCGCATCGGCGCCCACACCGACTTCGGCACGGTCACGGTCTTGGACCGCCAGCTCGGCTCGGGCGGCCTCCAGATCCACACCGACGCCGACGGCTGGCAGGACGCGCCCTACGACCCGGCGGCGCTCACCGTGAACATCGGCGACCTCATGGCCCGCTGGACCGGCGACCGCTGGCGAGCGGGCCGCCACCGCGTCCTGCCGCCGCCCGCCGACAGCCCGGCCGAGGAACTGATCTCCCTCGTCTACTTCTACGAGTGCGACGCGCACACCCGCGTGGAATCCCTCCCCGCCCCCATCGGCCGCGTGGTCCACGACCCGGTCGACTCGCACGCGTACCTGCGGGGCAAACTCGACGCGATCAGCGTGCCTACGACTTCGGAGTGACCGCGAGACATCCCCTGGCGGGACCCCGACGTCCTCCTTTGAGTTGACGATCCGGCGGGTCGGGATCCGTAGGTTCGGCTCATGAGCCGATACCGAACAGCTGCCGCCGCCGCGTTACTTGCCCTGCTCCTTCCGGTCCCGCTCGCCGCCGCCGGCACGTCGGCGGCCGCCGAAGCACCAGCCGCCGCGGCCGGGAGCCGCGGCCCGGTGGTGGAACTCCCGCGCCCCACAGGCGGTTTCTCCGTGGGGCTCGACACGCTCCACCTCGTGGACCACGGCCGCACCGATCCCTGGGCAGGCTCCGGGCCGCGCGAGCTGATGGTCACCATGCGCTACCCGGCCCGGCGCGACACCGGCAGCACGACCCGCTACCTCACGGCCGAGGAGGCGCGGCTGCTGCTGGTCGACCGGGGCCTGGACAAGGTGATCCCGGTCGAGACCCTCACCGGCACGGTGACCCGTTCCCGTGCCAACGCACGGCCCGTCGCCGGAAAGTACCCGCTGGTCGTCCTCTCACCGGGGTTCACCGTCCACCGCTCCACCCTCACCGCGCTCGCCGAGGACCTGGCCTCCCGCGGCTACGTGGTCGCCTCGGTGGACCACGCGTACGAGAGCGTCGGCACCGCCTTCCCCGGCGGGCGCGTGCTGGAGTGCCTGGCCTGCGAAAGGGTCGAATCAGGGGCCGCCACCATGAAGGCGGTCAGCGACAACCGGGCCCGCGACGTCTCCTTCCTCCTGGACCGCCTCACCGGCCGTCACCCCGCCTGGCGCCACTCCCGCCTCATCGACGAAACCCGCATCGCGATGGCGGGCCATTCCATCGGCGGCGCCTCCGCGGTCGCCGCGATGGCGACCGACCCGAGGATCCGCGCCGGGGTCAACATGGACGGCGGACTCGCGACGCCCGTCCCCGCGGCCGGGCTCGGCGGGCGCCCCTTCATGCTGCTCGGCGCCCAGCAGCGCGGCCCTGGAGGCAACCCGAGCTGGGACCGCGACTGGCCCCTGCTCGACGGCTGGAAGCGCTGGATCACCTTCGCCGGCTCCGGCCACTTCACCTTCTCCGACTTCCCGGCGATCGGCGAACAGCTGGGCCTGTCGATCGACCCGACGGCCCCGCTGCCCGGCGGCCGCTCCGTCGAGCTGACCCGCCGCTACGTCGCCGCCTTCCTCGACCAGCACCTGCGCGGCCGCCCGCAGCCCCTGCTCGACGGCCCGACCGCAGACGCGCCGGAAGTCCGCTTCCACACCCCGTGACCGGTCAGACCACCGTCACCGGGTGCCGCACGACCGCGTCGAAGAGGTAGCCCTGCGTGTTGTGGACCGACGTCTCCGGCTGCGTCCGCCCGGTGGCGTCGGTCGCCCGCGCCAGCAGCGCCGTCGCGCCCGCCGTCCGCGGGGTCCACGGCACCGACCAGCGCACCCAGCCGCCCCTGCGCGCGGCGTCGTGCAGCCGGGCCCGCTGCCAGCGGCGGCCGCCGTCGGTGCTCACCTCCACCCGGGTGACGGCGGCCGCGCCCGACCAGGAACGGCCCGTCAGCAGCCGTGTCCGGTGCAGGGGAACGGCGGCGCCCAGCTCCAGCTCGAAGGCGCTCTTGAGGGTCTGCCGGGCGAGCGGGGCGCTGCCCTGCGCCGGGTGCTCGGGCCCGAACAGGCGGTACATGTCGGTGTTCCACGGCGAGTACAGCGGCCGGCTGCTCACCTCGATGTCCCCGACCCACTTGATCGAGGAGATACCGACCCACTCCGGTACGACGAGACGCACCGGCCCGCCGTGGTCGGCCGGCAGCGGCTGCCCGTTCATCTCGTACGCCAGCAGTACGTCGTCCAGCGCCTTCTCCAGCGGCAGCGGCCGCCGCACCCGGCCGAGGTTCACCCCGTTCGCCACCACCTCGTCGTCCAGCCCGCGCGGCAGCACGTCCACCGCCCCGGGGGACACGCCCGCCAGCCGCAGCACGTCCGAGAGCCGCGCGCCGCGCCAGCGGGCCACGCCGATCGCGCCCAGCGTCCAGGGGGTGCCGGTGACGGCCTGGCCCTGCTGCGTGGCGTAGAAGCTGCGCCCGTTGCCCGCGCACTCGATGAACAGCGTCCGCTCGACGGGCCGCAGCGCGCGCACCTGCTCGTACGAGAAGCCGACCGGGCCGCCGGCCAGTCCGTCGCCCCACACCTCCAGCCGCCAGGCAGCGGTGTCGATCCGCGGGGTGGAGGTGTGGTTGCGCACGAAGAACCGGTCGACCGGGGTGAGCGGGCCGGTGCCGCGCAGCGCCGCGAAGTTCGTCTCCGCGTTGGTGCCGCGCAGGGTGAAGAACTCCGGCGGCAGCGGCTTGAGGATGCCCGGCGCCGCCGCCGCGGTGCCCGAGGCCGCCGCCGTGCCCGCCGCACCCAGCCCCAGCGATCCGGCCGCCGCCCCGACCGCGAGCAGTTTGAGCAGGTCGCGGCGGTCCACTCCGGCGGACCGGGCGCTGCCGCGGGCCCACTGCCGAAGGCGCGTGCGGTCGTACCGGCTCTCGTCCGACAGGTCGAAGGGCATGCTCGGAGACTCCTTGATCGCGATTTCCGACGGACCGTAGCGGCCCGGGGCGGACCGCCGGAACCTTCCCGCCGATCCCGCCACGAACCCGCAACACCGCCGCAATGGCCGATTACCGCCGACCCCCCGAACTTCGGCAGGATGGGGGCCATGACCGAGATCCGCACCCCCCGACTCCTGCTGCGCCGATGGACCGACGACGACCTCGTCCCCCTGTCGGAGATCAACGCCGACCGGGAGGTGATGCGCTGGATCGGCGACGGCTCCACCCTCGACCTCGACCAGACCGCCGAGCAGATCGAGAGCATGGAGGACGAGTGGGACGAGGAGGGCTTCGGCCTCTTCGCCGTCGAACTCCTCGCCTCGGGCGAGCTCATCGGGGTCGTCGGACTGTACGTGCCCGAAGACCTCCCGGAAGCCCTCCCGGACATCGCGATCAGCTGGCGCCTCGGCCGCCAGTACTGGGGCCAGGGCTACGCCTCCGAGGCCGCCCAGGCCTCCCTCGAGTTCGCCCTCCAGGACCGCGGCCTCGACCGGGTGATCGCCGTCAACCGGGCCGGCAACGACGAATCCGAGAACGTCATCCGCAAGCTCGGCATGGTCCACGAACGCGACACCACCGACCCCGAACACCGCTACCTCCTGCAGATCCACGGCATCGACCTCACCGAGTACGAGGCCTGACCCCCTCCGCACGGCTCCGGCACCGGCGCATCGGCCGATCGGATGACCCGCGGGTCCACCGGACCGCTCGCGGGCTCCGCCCTGCTTGCGGACCGGGCGGGCGCTCCGGCCGGGCGAGCATGGACCGGGGAGAGGGAGGGCGAACCGGCCCCGCCCCCGGAGCCGAGAGGGACACCATGAACGCGCACGACCGACTGCTCCTCGACGGCGCCCGGCGCGGCGATGCGGCGGCGGTGAGCGCCGCACTCGCCGCGGGCGCCGCCGTCGAGGCCCGCGACGACCAGCTGCGCACCCCGCTGCTGCTCGCCGCGCTCGGCGACCACCTCGCCGTGGCCGAACTGCTGCTCGCCGCCGGAGCCGACCCCAACGCCCCCGACTCGCGCGAGGACAGCCCCTGGCTGGTGACCGGCGTCACCGGCAGCGTCAGGATGATGCGCCTGCTGCTGCCGGCCGGGCCCGACCTGAAGCAGCGCAACCGCTTCGGCGGCATCTCCCTCATCCCGGCCGCCGAGCGCGGGCACACCGCCTACGTGCGCGCCGTGCTCGACGAGACCGCCATCGATGTCGACCACGTCAACCGGCTCGGCTGGACCGCGCTGCTGGAGGCCGTCATCCTCGGCGACGGCGGCCCGCGCCACGAGGAGATCGTCGCCCTGCTGCTCGCGGCGGGCGCCGACCCCGCACTGCCCGACCACGACGGGGTGACCCCGTACGAGCACGCCGCCCGCCGGGGCTTCGACGGCATGGCCCGGATCCTGCGCGCGGCCGAGGCGCAGCGGGGGACCGGCCGGTGAACCGCCGCGCGCGTCCCACGCGTACCGCCCTCGCCGCCGCCCTGCTGCTCGGCGCGTGCCAACAGGGCGCCGCCACCGTGCCGCCCGGCCCGGCGCCGTCCGCGGCCTCCCCGCTGCCGGCCGGCGCGCCGACCCCGCAAGGGCTGCTGCTGACCGCCGACTTCGGGGCCGACACCGTCACCTTCGTGGACCCGGAGCGCGGCGCGGTCGCCTCCGTCCCGGTGGGCCGGGCGCCGTACGGCCTGGCGGTCGGCGCGGACGGCCGCGCCTGGGTGGCCACGGCCGAGGGCGTCGCGGTCGTCGACACCCACACCCGGACCCGGGTGGCGAACATCCCGTACCGCACCGGCACCGGGCCCGCCACCGACGGCGAGTACCGCGGCGGCGGCATGGGCATCGCGCTCTCGCCCGACGGCGCGCACGCCTACGTCGGGGTCAACGTGCCCGGCCGGACGGGCGTCCTGGAAGTCATCGACACGGCGAAGCGCGAGGTCACCGCCGTCGTGCCGGTGGGCCGGCGCCCCTTCGACGTGGACGTGTCGGCCGACGGCTCCGAGGTCTACGCCACCGGACACGACTCCTTCGACGTCACCGTCGTGGAGGCCGGCTCCCTGCGGTCGCGGCGCATCGAAGTCGCCCCGTACGGAACCGAGGGCGGGCTCGGCTCCTGGCTCAAGCCGCACTACACGGCCGTCCGCCCCGCCGACGGGATGCTGCTGCTCCCGTTCGAGGGCGAGCGGCTCGCGGTGGTCGACCCGCGCACCGGCCGCACCGCCATCGAGCCGATGACGGCCGACACCCACCAGCACGGGGTCGCGCTCGCGCCCGACGGACGGCTCCTGGTGGTCGGCACGGGAGCGGTGGAGCCCGGCGAGGGCAAGGGCCCCTCACTGACGGTCCGTTCCCCGGACGGCACGGAACGCGTGTACCCGCTGGACGGTCCGCACGAGTCCGTGGCGGTCTCCCGCGACGGCCGCACCGCGTACGTCACGGGCGGCTACACCCGTGACGGCTACTGGAACGGCATCACGACGGTGGACCTGGCCACGGGCACCGCGCACCGCCTCCCGGCGGGCGACCGGCCCCTGGGCGTCGCCGTCCTGTGAGCCCCCGGCCCCTCAGGAGGACCGGCCGCGCCGGAACCAGCGGCGGGGAGCGGCCGGTTCGACGGCAGGCGCAGGCGCAGGCGCAGGCGCGGGCGCGGGCGCGCTGAAGGGCGGCTGGGCCTTGAAGGCGTCCTGCAGGACCACGGTGGGGGCGATCCGCGCGAGCGTCGTACGCACCAGCGTGAGCGGGTGGTCGGGGAACTGCGCGTCCCACTCCTCGTGGTCGCCGACGTGGTACGGGAGCCCGCCCGTGACGTCGGGACCGTAGGGGTGCGGGGTGAAGTAGCGCTCCGGTCCGACCCGGTCGAGGACGAGGGCCTCCCGCAGGCCGGTCATCGGGCCCTCGCCGGCCTGCACCTTCACCACGGCGCTGCAGCCGGCCCGGGGCACGGTCCAGGAGCCGAGGAAGACCTGGCCGTGCCCGTCCGGCCGCCGGACCTTGACCAGCTGCCGGACGGCGGGGACGGAGTCCACCTCGCCGGTCACCGCCTCGATCAGGCCCGCGCCGGCCCGGGCGACGGACACGGCGAGTCCGTGCCGCAGGAGGTCCGGCCGGTCCAGCGGCGCCGGCAGGTCCGGCACGAGGTCGAAGAAGTGGACCGACAGGACGAGGCCCCGGTCGTCGGTCCACACGCCGGGTTCCCGCTCGGTGAAGCCGGTGAGGTCCATGCTGCTGATCGCATTCATGCCGGACATCATCGCGAACCCCGAGGTCGCCTCCTCAGGCGGGCCCGGTGCCCGGGGCCTGGGCCGCGCGGCCCGCGCGGATCGCGGAGAGGGCGGCGGTGTGCAGGGAGGCGGGGTCGCCGCGGTGGGGGAGCGGGCTGCCGGTGAGGGTGTACCACTCGTCGGCGTCCTCGTACTGGACGTCGAAGCGGACCAGGTCCCCCGGCACCGCCGTCGTGCGCAGCGTGAGCGGGCCCGTGACCACGCCGACCTCGTCGGTCATCGCGCCGCCCGGGCCGGCGGTCACGTCGTCCTGCCAGTGGAGCGCTCCGGTCATGAGGCGCAGGTGTCCAGCATCGTGGTGAGCATCTTCTTCTCCGGTTCGGTGACGGTCAGCCCGTACGCGGACTTCACGGTGGTCCAGGCCCTGCCGTACTGGCACCAGCTCGACTTCTCCGGCGGCTGCCACAGGTCCGGGCTCTGGTCGCCCTTGGAGCGGTTCGAGGCCGCGGTCACGGCCAGCAGCTGAGGGTTGGTCAGATCGTTGGCGAAGGCCTTGCGCTTGGCGGCGTCCCAGCCGGCCGCGCCGGAGCGCCACCCCTCGGCGAGCGGGACCATGTGGTCGATGTCCATCTTCGCGGCATCGGTGACGACCACCCCGTCGTACAGGCTCTTCCAGGTGCCGGAGACCGCCCGGCATTCGGCGTCCCGCGTGACGCCGGTGCCGTCGCGCTCGAGGATGACCTCGCGGGTGTCGCACTTGTTCCCCTGCTGGGTCCAGTGCGTGAACTTGTCCCGGCTGTAGCCGGCCATCGTGCCCGCCGGCGCCACCTTCAGCGCCGCCAATTGCGTCCGGGCCACGGCCGCGTCGACCATGCCGGGCAGCGCGTCCCCGGCGGCGGCCTCGGCACCGGCCGGGGGCTTCGGGCCCGAGGCGGACGGTTTCGCGTCCGGGGCGGCCGGAGCCGTCGGACCGGAACAGCCGGCCACCGCCAGCAGCAGCGCGGCCGCGACGACCGCACCGCGCACACGTATATGACGTCCCATAACCCCACCCCGAGCGGTCGCCGCTTCCAACTGTCCCCGGAAGACTACCCAGAACCGGACATAAAACCGGCCATGGACCCTCCGTCGGGCGTTGTCAGTGGCTCTCGCTAGTCTCCCGGCATACCGCAGCTCAGGGGGTCTTCGTCCCCCCTGTCAGGGCTGCGCGGATCCGTTCGGGACAGGCGAGCAGGGGGCACGGGCTGATGGCATGGCTGGCGGCGGGCGAGGGGTACGAGATCGCCCTCGTGGAAGGGCGGGTGGCGGCGCGGTCCACCACCGGCCGGGCGGCGGGACGGCAGTTGAAGTCCCTGCCCAAGGCGCTCAAGGACCACCCCGAGGTGGACCGGCTGCGCCGGCTGTCCGAATGGCTCGACCGGCACGCCGCGGCGTGCGTCGCCCAGGTCGACACCTGGATGGTGTCCTCGCTCCCGGTACCGACCGAGCTGCTGGCCCGCGTCTGGCCGGACGAGGCCTGGCAGTCCGCCCTGCGCGACCTGGCCGTCGTCGGCGATGACCCGGAGGAGGTGGGCTTCCTGCGGGACGCCACCGAGTCCGGCGAGCTGAAGGTGGTCAACCTGGACGGCGAGACCGTACGGCTCTCCCCGCGCACGGTGACGCTGCCGCACCCGGTGCTGCTGCCCGACCTGGACGACGTACGGGAGTTCGCCGCCGAACTGGGCATCGTGCAGCGCGTCGAGCAGATCCACCGGGCCACCTGGCACAAGCCCGACGGGCTCGCCGCAGCCGCCACCGAGGTCCGCGACTACGCGGGCGGGGTCTTCCCCACCCGCTTCAGCCTCGCCGCCCGGGCCACCGGCCTCGGCTACCGGGTCTCCGGCGGCTACGCCACCTGCAAGGTCCGCGATTCCGGCGCCGGGACGGAGGCCGCCGTGTGGATCGGCGAGCCGTACTACGAGGACGAGACCACCACCGGCGCCCTGAGCTGGCACGACGAGAACGGCCGGGCGGTGCGCCTGCCCGAGGTCGGACCGGTGGCCTGGTCCGAAGGCATGCGGATGGCCGCGGCGCTGTACGCCGGGCGCAAGATCGAGGAAGGCGCGGGAGCATGAGCACTGACCAGAAGGACACGAAGCCCGCGGCCACGGCCGCCACGACCGAGGCCGTCGTGGCCGCGACCGGCCCCCGCGAGGCCGACGCACTCGGCACGAACGCGCGCCGGCCCGGCACCGCCGAGCCCGAGGCAGGCACCGCCGAGCCCGGCACCGTCGAGGCAGGCGCGGCCGAGCCCGGCGCGGCCGAGGAAGCCACGGCCGAGCCCGGCACCGTCGAGGCAGGCGCGGCCGAGCCCGGCACCGTCGAGGCAGGCGCCGCCGAGCGTGGCACTGCTGAGCCCGGCACCGCCGAGCCCGGCACCGCCGAGCCCGGCACCGTCGAGGCAGGCGCCGCCGGGACCGGCGAGGCCGAACTGCTGCTGAAGGCCGGTGCGGTGCTTCCGCCCGGCACCCCCGGCGCCGGGACCGCCGCCGTCGACCTGACCGCGCGTTCCTACCGCCACCCCGCCCTCGGCGACGACCGCGTGGTCGTCCGCCTCGCCCCCGCCGAACTGGGCGCGGCCGAGGACCTCGCCGCCGGGTTCCTGGGCCTCGTACGGGACCAGGGCGAGCCGCCGGTCGTCGGCCTGAGCCGCCGCCAGGCGCTCGGCTTCCCCGAATGGGTGCTCGTGCACCACCCCGAGGACGGCCACCACGCCCTCGCCGTCGTCCCCGAGCTCGACCGGATCGCCCCCCAGGCCAAGACCAAGCCCAAGGCCGCCCTCGACGCCTGCCACGAACTGGCCGGCCGGCTCGCCGCTTCCGTCCCGCACTTCCTGCCCGTCTTCTACGAGCAGACCGCACGGATCTTCCTCGCCGTCGAGAACACCACCTACGCCGCCCAGCTGTTCGGCCGCGCCCGCACCGCCGAGGCCCAGCACGGGCTGAGCGTCGACGAGGACCGGCTCGACACCGTCTTCCTCGAGTTCGCCCTGGCCGGCGCGCTGCCGGTCAAGGTGCTCACCGGCTACGGCAAGGACCTGGCCGCCCGCGTCACCCCCGCCGAGGCGTACGAGCGCTTCCGGCGGCTGTGCGTGCGCCGCACCGCGGGCGGACTGCCGCCCTCCGCGCAGGCCGCCACCGAACTGCGCCGCCTCGCCCGCGCCGCCGGGCTGAAGGGCACCGAGCCCGAGCAGGAGTACCTCGCCGAACTGCTGCCGCTGCCCGCCACCCTGCGCGCCGCGACCGGCTGGTGGAAGGCCCACCGAGGCGCTCTCGTCGCGCTGGCCCGCCGCGAACCGGCCGTGCGCGGCACCCTCCTCGAACTGATGCCGCCCGGCAGCGACGGCGATCTGTCCCACCTCTGGCTGGAGATCCTGGAGGAGTCGGGCGCCACCGCCGGGCTCGTCGACGCCGACCCGCCCGCCGAGCAGCGCTGCGCCGACGGAGCCGCCGGCTGGCTGGAGCGCTACCACGCCGCCCGCCACAGCGGCTGGGGCCGGCGCCCCACCCCGCCCGCCCTCCTCGACCTCGTCACCCGTGCCGCCGACCGGCTGCGCGCCGAACTCGCCGCGCCCGGCCGCGAGACCGGGCTGCGGATCGGCGTCCAGGACGTCGATCTGCTCGACCTGGTCCTCTCCCTCGGGATCCCGGTCGCCGATCCCGAAGAGAACTCCCCCGCGTACCACCGCCGCAGCCGGCTGAACGTGGAAGACTGGGCACGCGCCGACCGGCGCCGCGACCTGCTCGCCCTCGCCGCCGACCCGCGGTTCCGGCCCGCGTTCCACCGCGCCGTGAACGCCTTCGACGACGCCGAATCCGACGTCATGCGCCGCCTCGCCGCCTCGCCCGGCGGCCGCCCGATGCTCACCGAATGGATGCGGGAAGTGGCCCGCAACTCCCAGGCCGCGGGCCTGCCCGGGCTGCCCGACGCGATCAGCCGGCTGACCTGGCTGCCCGCCGAGGCCCTCGAACTCGCCGCCGAGGAGGTGGCCGAGGCGGCCGCCGCCGACGTCGGCGCGATCCTCGCCCGGACCCTGCGCGGAGGCCTCTTCGAGGAGTTCGCCTGGCCGGCTTTCGAGGAAGCGCTCGTCGAACTCGCCGACCGCAAGGCCCTGAACCGCGCCAACCTGACCGTCGTCGAGTCCTGGCCCCACCTCATCGTCGCCAACAGCATCCAGGTCCGCGTCATCGACGCCGACTCCACCGTGCTCACCCACGACCTGCGCGTGCCGACCGGCACGTCGTACCGGTACGGATTCCACTACGTCGACGGCGCGCTGCTCGTCTTCTGGTCCACCTGGGGCAGCGACGTACAGGGCTACTGGCACACCGACCCCGGACACGTGCTCACCCTGAAGACCGACCGCGCGCTCTGGTCGCTGCGCTCCGAAGAGGTCAGCCTGCCCCTGCCCGGTGGCGGCCGCACCGTCGGCGGCGGCGTCCTGCACGCCGGGGACACCGAGCTGCCCGCCGAGCGGGCAGTGCTGTGCGACGGCACCTCGTACTGGGTGTGGCGGTCCCGCGACAAGGACCAGGGCGGCGCCGGCTGGTGCGAGTACAACCCCGCCGACGGCACCCACGGCCGCTTCTCCCAGCCGGCCTTCCTCGCCGACGCGCTGCGCGACCACCCCGCCAACGCCACCCTCTCCGCGGCCTCCGCCTGGCTGCGGCCCACCCCCGCCGTCGACGGCTCGGCCCTCGGCCCGGTCGTGGACGGACTCCTCGGCTGGCAGCCGGTACACGTCCGGGACCACGGCTGGCAGGGCCGCGACACCGCCGGCCGTACCGTCCGCACTCCCGACGGCAGCAACATGCCCGTCGCGGCCCTCGCCGTCCCCGGCGACGACCGTCCGCGGTCCCTGGTCCGGAACTGGCGCGAGCTGAGCATCGGCGACCCCGACGGCGTCGTCACCGCGAAGACCAGCGGCGACCACCGCAACGAGGGCTTCGCCACCGGCAGCATCGACCTCCCGCCGCTGCCCTTCTGGTACGCCCTGCGCCCCCGCGACCCCGAGGGCTCCGCCGCCTTGCGCGCGGCCGACCGGGACACGGTCGCCGCCCTGCTCGCCGCGGCAGCCGCCGTCGAGAAGGCGTCCGACCTGCCCGGCCTGGTCGGCGCCGCCTTCCCGCAGATCACCGCACCCGAGCTGCTCGGCGGCGTCATCGAGGTCCTGCGCCTCGCGCTCACCCAGCAGAAGGCCCTGGACGCCGTCGCCGCCCGACTCCACCCGGACGCCGACGCGGCCGGGGACGACGAGACCGGTCCCGCCGACAGCCTGCTCGGCGACGCGCTGAACGGCCTCGTCGGCACCGGGTACTACCGCTGGGGAGGCGAAGCCGACGCCGCCCACCGGCTCCTGCGCGAACTCGCCGCCGCCCGCGCGGACACCGACGCCGCCCACGTGCCCGGGCGCCTCCACTGGGACCGGCCCGCCCTGCGGCACTCCGCGCTCAACTGGACGCCCTGGCTCGACCAGCCCGCCGCCCTCGCCTACCGCGCCGTCGGCTTCAGCTCCACCGACGAGCAGCGGGCCGCGCTGCTCTCCCTGCTCGACGCGGTGGACGCGCTCGGCCTCGACTCGGCCGAGGGCTCCGCCGACCGCTGGCGCCGGGTCCTGCTCCACCTCGACCAGCGCCACCTGAGCACCCCCGACGGGATCGAACGCGGCGTCCACCACAGGGGCCTGCTCCCGCTCGGCGGCGGCGCCGTGCTCGCCCTGACCGAACACAGCCAATCGGTCCCCGACGGCCACGAGTTCGGCGCGCTGCTCCACGACCCCACCGGCCGCTTCGCCGTCCCCGGCCCCTACACCGTGCGGGGCGAGGCACCGCTCGGCGACCGCGACCGCGGCGCCGGCTGGCTGCGCGCCTTCCTCGACGCCGCCGCCGAGCACGGCCCGGCGCCCTTCTTCCCGGAAGCCGCGGAGGAGTTCGCCCGCCTCACCGGAGTCTCCGGCACCCTCGCCCGGCTGGTCGTCGCGGGCCTCCCGCACGTCGACGTCCGGTACCACAACTTCCTGCCCGCCGAGCTGCGCAGCACCCTCGGCATCAAGGCCGCCGACGCGGACCACGCCCGGGACGAGCTCGAGGACCTCGACGCCGAGGTCCGGCGCGCGGTGGTCGGCGCCCTGCTGCCCGCCGACCCCGCTCAACTCTGGAGCACCGGCCCCGACGCGGGCGCCGCCGCGCAGGTGTGGAACCGGCGCGTGGGACGACGTACGCCCGTACCCGACTGGCTGATCACCGAGGCCGGGCGCGCCGTGCGCACCGGATGGTCCCTGCACCGCGCCCTGCCCGCGCTGCTCGACCCCGGGGCATCGCCGGAACTCTCCGTCGACGTGCCCTGGGCCGTGAAGGGCGACCGCGCGGAGCCGTGCGAGCCGGCCGCCGCACGCTTCACCGCCTCCGTGCTCACCGGCGCGCTCGCCCTGGCGGCCTGGCTGGCCCACCGGCTGCCCGCCGGCGACCCGGTACGGGCCGCGCTGCCGCCGGCGCTGACCGCCGTACGCCAGCGGCTGGCAGCCCCCGAACTGCTGCTCCTCATCGGCTACTACACCGACCTCGACGAGTTCCGGAAGGCGGCCGGCCCCCCGACCGAAACCGTGGAGGGCGCGGCGGGATACGAGCGCTACGGCGCGGTCATCCTGCCCACGCACGACGGCCGGCCCATGCCCGTGCTGCGCCCGGTGCTGCTGGACTCCACCGGCCGCGACCCGTACCTGCCGCTGCTGCGCGGCGCCGACCAGCAGCCCAACCTGATCGAGCGGGCCCTGCGGCTCGCCCACGACCCGGCGTTCGCCGCGCTGCTCGCCGACCCGGGCGCCCCGGTGGCGGGCACGGCCGACGCCGACGGCACCTGGTGGCCGCAGGACCCGGGCCGATCCGTGCCGGACCTGGTCGCGGAGGCCGCCGCCGCACACGGCCTCGGCTCCGACGCGGCCGCCCTCTACCTGATGCTGCTCGCCATGCCCGACCCCACCGACCGCAACACCGCCCGCTGGACCGGCTGGAAGCCCGCCCGCCTGAAGGCGGCCCGCGCCGAACTCGCCGCCACCGACCTGGTGGTCCCGGCCGCCCGGAGCAGGGCGGGGCGTTCGATCTTCCTGCCGGGCGGATGGGCGGAGATGGCCTCCCCGGTACTGCCGGTGGAGCAGTGGAAGCTCGCGATGTACGAGTCCGCCGCGGCGGGCCAACTGGTGCCCGCGGAGCCCGTCGCGGACCTGTACCGCAGGGCCTGGCAGCGGGTCCGCGAGGGCGACGCGCCCTGCTTCGAGGAACTCAAGGTCAAGCGGACCCGCCCCCGGGCCCGCCGCCGCTGACGCCCCCGCCGGGGCCGGCCCCCGTACTGCCTCGTCCCGGCGAGGCGCGGCCCTCGCCGGGCGCGCGCCTCGCCGGGTGCGCCGGCCACCCAACCACTTCCGACGTCCCTGCCCTTCAAGGATCCCGATGACCCTCACCGATCAGACCGCCGCGGCGGGACCGGCCCGCCAGGTGCTCCCCGCCGAGGAGCGGTACGCCGCCGAACTCGCCTTCCTCGCCGCCCAGGACCCCGGCCCCCGCCCGCCCGGCTGGGCCCTGACCCCGCGCGCCGTCGTCACGTTCGTCTGCGGCAGCGACGGAACCGAGCTCGCCCTCCCGGGCGGCGGCGCCAAGCAGGCCATCGCCCCCAAGTTCGTCGGCGAACGCGCCCTGGTCGAACGCTGCGTGGTCACCCTCGCCGGAGAGCGCGGCCTGCTGCTCACCGGCGAACCCGGCACGGCCAAGTCGATGCTGTCCGAGCTCCTCTCCGCCGCCGTCTGCGGCACCAGCGCCCTCACCGTCCAGGGCACCGCCGGCACCACGGAGGACGCCTTCCGCTACGGCTGGAACTACGCCCTGCTGCTGGCGCAGGGGCCGAGCGCCGGAGCCCTGGTCGACTCGCCCGTGCTCTCCGCCATGCGGACCGGGAAGGTGGTCCGCGTCGAGGAGATCACCCGCTGCCTGCCCGAAGTTCAGGACGCGCTCGTGTCGATCCTGTCCGACCGGCGGGTCAGCGTGCCCGAACTGACCGCCACCGAGGACGCGGTGGTCAGCGCGGCCCCCGGCTTCACGGTCATCGCCACCGCCAACCTGCGCGACCGGGGCGTCAGCGAGATGTCCGCCGCCCTGAAGCGGCGCTTCAACTTCGAGACCGTCGATCCCATCGCCGACGCGGACGCGGAAGCCACCCTGATCCGCCGCCAGGCCGTCGCCGCCGTCGAGCGGGCCGGGGCCCCCTTCGCGGTGGACGACGCCGTACTCGACGCGCTCGTCACCGTCTTCCGGGACCTGCGGCACGGGCGCTCCGCGGAGGGGTGGGACGTGGAACGCCCCGGCACGGTCATGTCCACCGCCGAAGCCGTCCAGGTCGCGGCCTCGCTGGGGGTCTCGGCGGCGTACCTGCCGGGCGGCGACGTGCTCGACCTGCTGCCGGGGCACCTGCTGGGCGTGGTCCGCAAGGACGACCCCGCCGACCACGGCCGCCTCCTCGGCTACTGGGACGGCCCCGTCCGCCGCCGGGCCGAGGACGGCTCCGCGATGTGGCGCCGCCTCTGGGACCTGCGCGGGAGCCTGCGTTGACCGCCGACCCGCGCACCGCCCTGGACGCCCTGGCCGCCGCCCGTACGCCCTACCTGCTCGGCGTACGCCACCACAGCCCGGCGCTGGCGGCGGTGGTCCCCGCCCTGCTGGACGCCTCCGGCGCGGACGTGGTCTGCGTGGAGCTCCCGGCGGACTTCCAGCCGTGGGTGGACCACCTGGCCGACCCGGAGACCCTGTCCCCGGTCGCCCTCGCGGGCACCTCCCGGGACGGCAGCCTCGCCTTCTACCCCTTCGCGGACTTCTCCCCGGAACTCGCGGCCATCCGCTGGGCCGCCTCCCACGGCGCGACCGTCCTGTGCTGCGACCTCCCCCTGGCGTCGGATGCCTGGACCCCGGGAAGCCCCGCCCCACAGCCTGCTGTTCCGGGTCAGGTCCCGGGCATGGTCTCGGCACCGGTCCCGCGCGGAGACGCCGGGGTGGAACCCGCGGGCAGGGGTTCCTTCGCGGACGGGCTCGCCGCCGCCGGGACCGGGCGGGACGGGGAGGACATGTGGGACCGGGCCGTCGAGGTGCTCGCCCCCGGCTGCTCCCCGGAGGCCGTACGCCGCGCCGCGCTCGGCGTCGGATGGGCCCTGCGCACGGACACCGCCGCCGTCCCGGCGAGGGACCTGGCCCGTGAGGCGTACATGCGCGAGGTCATCGCGGGCGCCGTCGCCGCAGGCCACCGCGTGGCCGCCGTGATCGGCGCCTTCCACGCCCCGGCCCTCCTGACCACGGCCCCGCCGGCCGGCCCGGAGGAAGCTGCCCTGCCCGCTGCGGCCCCCGCTACCGGCGTGCGGGGTGCGGAGGACGCTGCCGAACTGGCTGCGCAGGCCGGGGCCGAGAGGGCCGTCCTGCCTGGCGCGGCCCCCCGCGGCGGGGCCGGTACCGGCGTTCCGGGTGCGCGGCACGGTGCCGACCCGGCTGCGCCGGGCGGTGTGGGGGGAGGTGCCGTGTCGGGCGTGGCCTCCGACGGTGGGGCCGGTACCAGCGTTCCGGGTGCGGGGCATGCTGCGGAACCAGCTGCGCAGGCCGGGGCCGAGAGGGCCGTCCTGTCCGGCGCGGCCCCCCGCGGCGGGGCCGGTACCGGCGTTCCGGGTGCGCGGCACGGTGCCGACCCGGCCGCGCCGGGTGGTGTGGGGGGAGGTGCCGTGCCCGGCGCGGTCACCGGCAGCGGCGTCCTGCCGGGCGCGGCTGCCGACGGTCAGGGCGACCGCGTCGGGGCGACCGTCGTTCGCGCACCCCGTCCCGGGGATGGTGCCGACCCGGCCGCGGTAGGCGACGGCCCAGCCGCCGGGGCCGGGGTGGCTACCCCGAGGGGCCCGGACTCCGGCCTCCGCGCCGCGCGGCACGGTGCCGGGGCGGGGGTGGCCGGAGAGGGGGCCGCGGGGGTCGTCACCTCGCTCGTGCCCTACTCGTTCGACCTGCTCGACTCCCGCTCCGGCTACCCCGCCGGGATCCGGGACCCGCTCTGGCAGCAGGCCGTCCTGGAGGCCGGCGGGGACCCCGCACAGGTGCGGGAGGCGGCTTCGCGGGCCGTCACCCGGCTCTGCCGGGAGCTGCGCCGGGCCGGGCACACCGCCGGGACCGGCGAGGCCGCCGAGACCCTGCGGCTCGCCTGCGACCTGGCCGTCCTGCGCGGGCTCCCCGCGCCCGGCCGCGGTGAGCTGCTGGAGGCCGTCACCACCGTGCTCGGCCAGGGCGAACCCCTCGGCCGGGGCCGGGCGCTGGCCCGCGCCCTGGAGGCCGTCTTCGTCGGCACCGCCCGCGGGCGGGTCACCCCGCACGCCCCCCGTTCCGGCCTCGGCCCCGCCGTCGAGGCGGAGCTGGCCGAACTGCGGCTCCCCGGCCCCGATGACCCCGCCCCGCGCGAACTCCGCCTCGACCCGCTGCGCTCCGCGCTCGACGCCCGCCGCGAGGTGCTGCTGCAACGCCTCCTCGTCTGCGGCGCCTCCTACGGCGAGCCCGCCCCTGTGGCCGCCACCGGCGACGGCACCGCCCTCGGCACCAAGTGGCGGCTGGCCTGGACGCCTTCCGTACCGGCCCGGCTCGACCTCGCCGGGGTGCGAGGCGTCACCGCCGCCCAGGCCGCCGCCGGAACCCTCCGCGACACCGCCCGCCGCGCCGCCGCCGACGGCGGGCCGACCCCGGCGCAGATCCTCGCCGGGCTCGGCGCCGCCGCGCGGTGCGACCTGCCCGGGCTGGTCGACGTACGCCTGCACGAGGCGGCCACCGCCCTGCCGCAGACGGCCACCCTGCCCGAACTCCTCGACGCCCTCGACCTCCTCGACGCCCTCCACCGCGGCCACCTCCCCGGCACCTCCGCCGCATCCCGCGCCACCGCGAGCGCACTCACCGCCGACCTCCTCGAAGCGGCCGTCCGCGCCCTGCCCGGCCTCGCCGGCAGCGAGGACCCCGCCGACGCGGCCGCCCTCGTGGCCCTCGCCGACCGCGCCGCCGCCCACCACCTGGGCCTGCGCACGGACGACGCGCTCGCCGCCCTCGCCGCCACCGGCTCCCCGCTGATGCAGGGCGCGGCCTCGGCCGTACGGGTCGTCCTCGACCTCGATCCCGCCCCCGAGCTCGGCGCCCGCGCCGCCGGATGGATCGACGGCGCCGCCACTCCCGACACCCGGCGCGCCCTGACCCGCCGGCTCGGCGGACTCCTCACCGCCGCCGGGCCGCTGCTCCAGGCCTCCCCGGCCGCGCTCACCCCGCTCCTCGACCGGGTCGAGCACCTCGACGACCGCCTCTTCCTCGACCGCCTCCCCGCCCTGCGCGGCGGCTTCGACGCCCTGTCGCCCGCCGCCCGCGACCGGCTCCTGCACACCGTCGCCGAACGCCTCGGCGACCGGATCGACCTCACCCTCGACGCCCCGCCCGCGCTCCTCGCCCTCTGGGCCGCCGCCGACGCGGCCGGACTCGCCGCGGTCGAGGCCCTCCCGCTGCCCAGGACGGAGCCCGCGAAAGCCCCCGAGCCGGCGCCCGTCGCGCCTCCTCTCCGGCCCACCCCGTCGCCCCACACCCGGCTCGCCCCCGCCGACCGCTGGCGGCTGCTGCTCGGCCGGGAACGCGACCGCCTCCCCGCCGGAGCCCGCCGCTACGCCCACGCACTCGACGAGCTGTACGGCGCCGGCCGCGGCGAAGGCGCCTCCGAACCAGGGGCCGGCGCGGGCCGGGGCGGGGGCCAGGAGGCCTCGTACCCCACGGCCCGGGAGTGGTCCGAGGAGCTGGAGTCCCTGTTCGGCGCCGACGTACGGGAAGAGGTGCTCGCCGGAGCCGCCGAAGCGGGCCGCACCGACGTGCTCACCCAACTCGACCCGGCTACCGTACGGCCCTCGGTGGAACTCCTGAGCTCCGTCCTCTCCCTGGCCGGCGGCATGCCCGAAGCCCAACTCGCCCGCCTGCGCCCCCTGGTGCGGCGCCTGGTCGACGAACTCGCCAGGGAACTGGCCACCCGGCTGCGCCCGGCCCTCTCCGGCCTCGCGACCCCGCGCCCCACCCGCCGCCCCGGCGGCACCCTCGACCTGGCCCGCACCCTGCGCGCCAACCTCGCGCACACCCGCCGCCTGGACGACGGCAGCGTGGTCGTCGTCCCGGAACGGCCCGTGTTCAGCACCCGGGCGAGCCGCCAGGCCGACTGGCGGCTGATCCTCGTCGTCGACGTCTCCGGCTCCATGGAGGCCTCGGTCGTCTGGTCGGCCCTCACCGCGGCCGTCCTGGGCGGAGTGCCGACCCTGTCCACCCACTTCCTCGCCTTCTCCACCCAGGTGGTGGACCTCACCGACCGGGTGGACGACCCGCTCTCCCTGCTCCTGGAGGTCCGGGTCGGCGGCGGCACGCACATCGCCGCCGGGCTCGCCCACGCCCGCTCCCTCATCACCGTCCCCAGCCGCACCCTCGTCGTCGTGGTCAGCGACTTCGAGGAGGGCGCCCCGATCGGCGGACTCCTGGGCGAGGTCCGGGCGTTGGCCGCCTCCGGCGCCCACCTGCTGGGCTGCGCCGCGCTCGACGACGCGGGCACGCCCCGCTACAGCGTTCCCGTGGCCCGGCAACTCGTCGCGGCCGGCATGCCGGTGGCCGCCCTCAGTCCCCTCGCCCTCGCCCGCTGGGTGGGCGACCGCCTCCGTGGAGAAGCCAGTTGAGCACCGAACTGCCCGCCGTCGCCCCTGAGGTGCTCGCCGAGGCCGTCGAGAACCTCACCGCGCGGCTGCGCAAGAAGCTCGATGCCGCCGCCGCGAGCTGCGCCGCGGACGCCACGGGTGGGGCGGACGGCAGTGTCGCCGTCCGCTTCGGGGAGGACGCCGTGGTGACCCTGAAGCCGGGGCCGGAGGGTACGGTCACCCTGGCCGAACAAGCCGTGTGCAGCTGCCTGTTGGCCCCCCGCTGCCTGCACCGGACCGCGGTCCTGGCCGCGGCGCCGCTCGCGGACCCGACGTCGGGTGAGCCCCCGACGGCACAGCGGGCCGCCGACCCTGCCGGCCCTGCCGGGGGCGGCGAGCCGGCCGGGAACGTCGGGCCCGCCGGCCCTGCCGGGGACGCTGAGCCGGCCGGGAGCGCCGGGCCTGCCGGGAGGGTCAGGAGCGCCGGGGGCGCAGGGCGAGCCGGGAGCGCCGGGCCCGCTGGGTCGGCCGGCCTGGTCGGGGGCGCCGGTCCTGCCGGGGGCGCCGGGCATGTCCGGGGCGGCGGGCCGGGCGTGAGCGCTGGGCCCTCGACGCCCCTCACCGCCGCCCAGACCGGCGCCGCCGCCGCGCTCTGGCAGGCCGCCGCCGAGGCCCTCGCCGCCGGAGTGACGGCCGGGGGAGCCGTGGTCCAGGCCGAGTTGCTGCGCGCCGCGCACACCGCACGCCTCGCCGGGCTGCCGGCCGCCGAGGCAGCCGCCCTCCGGGTCGTACGCGGCCTGCGCGCCGCCCGCGACCGGAACGCCGGCCAACGCCTCGCCGACCTCACCGGAGCCTTCCGCGCCCTGCTCACCACCGCCGCACTGCTGACCGCCGGCTCCGCCGGCCCCGGCACCGTACGCCGCGCGTACGCCGCCGGCGGCAGCCTCCAGGTGCACGGGCTGTGCCGGGAACCCGTACTGTCCGCCACCGGGTACGGGGGAGTGGTCACCCACCTGCTGGCCCCGGACGGCGCCCGCTACTCGGTCTCCGACGTACGCCCCGGCGGCCTGGCCCGCGCCCGCGGAGCGGGAACCGCCTCCGTGGCCCTCGGCGGCGCGGTCCTCGACCACGCCGGACTCGCCCGCGGCGGCCTGCGCATCGTCGGCGCGACGGTCTCCCCGGAAGGCCGGCTCGGCGCCGGACGCGAGGTCAGGGCGACGCCGCTGCCAGGTATCCCCTGGACGGAGCGGCCCGCCGCCGCACTCTTCGCCCGGCCGGCGGCCGAGGCCGTCGCGGAGCTGCTCGCGGAGGGGGCGGCGGAGGCGGCCGAGCCCGCACTGCTCGGCTGCGACGTCACGGTCGTCGGCGCGGCGGGGGAGCACCTCCTGGTCCGCGAGGTCCGCGAACACGCGCCGCTGCTGCGCCTGCTGCCCGCGCACCCCCACCCCGAGTTGCCCCACGCGGAGAACCTGCGCCGCCTCGCCGGGTACCCCGGGCTCGTGCTCCGCGTCCTGGGCCGCCCCGACCTGGACCGCGCCGCCACCCTGCGCCCGCTGGCCGTCGGCCCGGTGCCCGGGGCGGAGTACACCCTCCGGCTGCCCGAGGAGTGGCTGGGCCGCGCCGACCTCGGCTACGACCGCCTCCAGGGAGGGCACTTCCCGCCGCGCGCCGCCGCCCCCGAACCGGCCCCCGCGGCCGAAGTCCCCGACGCCCTGGCCGACTCCCCGCTGTGGCGGACGCGCCGCCTCCTGGAGACCGGGGTCGCGGGCGGCCGCCGGGCCGTCGCCGAAACGGCCCGCGCGGACGGGCCGCCGACCGCCTACGGCCCCTTGCGCCGGGCCGGTCTCACCGCGGCCGCGGACCTGGCCGCCGCCCTCGCCGCCGAGGCCGACCGACGCCCCCGCAACGCCTTCGGCCGCCTCGCCGACCCCTCGGCCGACGGCTACGCCCGGGCCTGGCTGGCCGCGGCCACCCACCTCGCGGCGGCGGAGCGCCTGCTCGTCGCCGCCTCCTGGGCCGCTACCCGGTGAGCAGCCACGCGCGCAGCGCGCCGACGTCCGCCGCGGAGAGGCCCCGGCCCGGATCGACGCGGAACAACAGGGCCCGGCCGGGGTGGTGGGCGGCCACCCAGGCCCGGTCGGCGTCGGTGATCTCGTCGTCGACCCAGACGAAGGGACGCCCGGCCGCGTGCCCGACGAGTACGGAGGTCTTCCAGTGGGGCCTGCCCGGCCCGCCCCGTTCGTCCTCGGGAGACGGCTCCGGCCACTCCACCAGGGGCAGTTCGGGCAGCCCGAGCCGGGGCGCGAGGCACTCGTTGGCCTCGTCCATCCAGGTCGTCGCCCACACCAACTCGCACGGCAGCGCCGCGAGCAGGGGCCCGAGCGCGGGATCGACCCTGGCGAGCAGGGGATTGGCCGCGTCCCCCTGCGGGTAAGGGCCGGCCCCGAACGGGATGAGCGGTCCGTCGACATCGAGGTAGAGGAGCGGACGGGCCGCGGAATCGGTCATGGCCGCACCCTACGTCCGGGAACCGGGGCCGGTGTTTTCCCCTCTGTCGGAGCGAAGGGGGAGACCATGACGAAGAGGAAGACGACGGGCCGGGTGCTGGTGGCGGGGCTCCTGTGCGCCGTCCTGGCGGCCTGCGGGACCAAGGGGGCGGGACAGGCCGCGGGACCCGCGCCCGTGCCCAGCCTGACGCCGGAGAAGTGCGCGCTCGACATCCCGACCGAGGAGCAGACCGGCGGCCCCGCCGGTCCGCCGACGGACCAGGAGACGGGCGGTTACGCGGGCCCGCCGACCGACCAGGAGACGGGTGGCCACGCGGGCCCGCCGACCGACCAGGAGACGGGTGGCCACGCCGGTCCGCCCACGGACCAGGAGACCGGCGGCTACGCGGGGCCCCCGACCGACCAGGAGACCGGGGGCTACGCGGGTCCGCCCACCGACCAGGACACCGGCTCCCCCGCGGGCCCGCCCACCGACGGCGACATCGGCAACGGCGGCGGCCCCTGCGGCCCGGCGGACTGGTTCGACATGACCCGGGACTTCACCGGCTACACCGCCAAGCACCGCGGCGAATACGACGAGTTCCTCCTCAAGGAGACCCGCGTCCGCAAGGTCCGCACCGTCGGCGAGGCGAGCATCCTCTTCAGCACCCGAGAGGTGGGCAAGGGCCGCGGGGACGTGGCACGGCGGATCGCCGAGCTGTTCGCCGCGTGGCGGCACGACGTCTACGGGGACCACGGCACGCTGGTCGTCCGTACCGGCGACGGAGTCGTCGTCACCGAGACCTGGTGATCCGGGCCGGCCACCACTCGTCCCACAGCGCGCAGTGGTGTTCGGCCCGTGCGTCCACCGTGTGGATCCCCGCCGCGCCCGGCGCCAGCGACAGCACCGACTCCGGAACCCCGTACCGCGGCCACCACGTGCCGCCCGCGCCGCCGGGGCTGCCGGTGCGGGCGAACGTCGACCAGTAGCCGGTGATCCGGTCCGCCAGCTCCCGCTGCGGCGCCGCCAGGGGAGCCATCGTGAACAGGTAGGGCAGCTCGAAGCCGTGCGAGGCCCCGTACGGCAGCCCGGCCGGCTCCGGCAGCCCCGTGAAGTTCGGCGCGTCGCGGTCGCTGAACCGGTAGGCGTACGTCGGCACGTGCCGGGCCAGCGCACCGCTGTCGCGCAGCGTCGGGCAGGTGAACGAGGCGTCGGACAGCAGGGTGGCCCAGGCCGCCGCCGGCGTCGGGTGGCCGGACACCGGATAGGCCGCCTCGACGACACGGGCGGTCGCGGCGCCGAAGGACCGCTCGAGCCGGGCCCGGTAGGCGGCGGCGTCGGCGACCGGATAGGCGGCGAGCGTCTGCGCGACGAAGATCCGCATCTCGTCGAGGGTGGTGCCCTGCACCACAGGCACCCGGTGGAACTCGCCTGCCTCCAGGGCCCGCCACGGCTCCAGCGGCAGCAGGTCGTTGCCGTACGGCACGCGCGAGAACCGCTGCATCAGCTCGGGGGTCGCGAGCCTACGGGCGTCCAGTCGGCGCAGGCAGTCCAGCACCCTGCCCGCCGGCCCGTCGCAGCCGAGCCGGCCCGCTGCCGCGGCCCCGTCCGCGACGGTCCGCCGCTCGGGCACGAAGGGCTCGTACGCGCCGAGGTCCGGCAGCAGCGAGCGCGCGGGCATCGTGGTCGAGCAGGAGCCGCTCTGCACGATCGCCTTGTGGAACAGGCCCGCCGAGGCCGGGGAGGCGAGGTGCGCGCACACGCTGAGGCCGCCCGCCGATTCGCCGAACACCGTGACGTTGCCCGGATCCGCCCCGAACCGGGCCGCGTTCGCCCGCACCCAGCGCAGCGCCGCCTGCTGGTCCGCGAGGGCGAGCGCGGGGGCCCCGCCGAGCTCCGGATGGCCGAACAGTCCGAAGACGCCGAGCCGGTAATTGACCGTCACGACCACCACGCCGCCCTGGACGGCCGGCCGCTCGGGCCGGTAGAGGTCGCCCGCGCCGTTGACGAAGCCGCCCCCGTGGAACCACACCATGACGGGTGCGGGCGGCCGGCCCGGGAGGGGATGCGCCGCCGGTGCGGTGACGTTGAGGAACAGGCAGTCCTCCGAGCCGCTGGGCCCGCCCGTCCCCATCGGCGGCAACTGCACGCACCGGGCCCCGGCGGCCCCGGCGTCCCGGACGCCCGCCCACCGGCGCGCCGGCCGCGGCGGCGCCCAGCGCAGGGCGCCCGTCGGGGGAGCGGCGTAGGGGATGCCCTCGAAGGTCCGGTACGCGCCGTGCGCCCGCCCGCGCACGACCCCCCGGTCGGTGTCCACGACCAGCGGTCCGGGAGCGGGAGCGGTCGTCGGGGCCGGCGCCGCGCCCGTGAGGAGCAGTACGGCGGGCAGTACGAGGGCCAGGAGCGGCGCGGACCACCGCCGGCGGACGGCACGCATGTCGGGCACGGCTGACGCCCTTTCCCCGTGGGGGTCGGTCGGGCCCCCGTTTGCCCGCCCCGAATGGCGCAGCGAGCGGAATCGACAGTAAATGTAACAAAGCGTGCGCTTCCCATGACGCACGATGACCGCCGCGCGACGTGTAGACCCGCGTGTCGGCGAACGGAGCTTTCCATGAATGACCCCATCACCCTCGCGGCGACGGACCACGAAGACCGCCAAGGGCCCCCCGACACCGCCGCCGCGCCGGACGAGCCCGAAGCACCGCAAGAGCCCGCAGCGCCGGAAGGCCCCGCAGAGCCCGCAGCGCCCGCAGCGCCCGCAGCGCCGGACATCCGGCCCATACGCACGCTGCTGGAGACGGCGGCCACCTGCCGCCCGCTCGAAGAGGTCACCGCGCTGGTGAGCCTCCTCAAGGAAGACGGCAGTCTTCCCGACGCCGGACACGAGGCGCTGCGCACGGCCGCCGTGACCCGGTCCGTGGAGGATGTGCAGCGGATGGTCGCCCTCCTCGGCGAGCCCCCGCACGACACGGTCGAGGCGGACATCACGCTGCGCGCGGCCGCCGTCGGGCGCCCGATCGAGGACGTCGCCCTGCTGGCGAGCATCCTCGGCCACGAGGAGAGCCGCGCACCGGAACGGCCGGCCGACCCGGTGGCGGCCGAGCCGGAGGCCCCGGCCGTGATCCACGACGAGCTGTACGAAGAGCCGTACGATCCCGGCTACTCGGAGCTCTACGACGCCCCGTACCGGCAGCGCCCGGTGCGCACCGTCCCCGTCCCCGTCCCCGTCCCCGCTCCGGCCCCGGCCCCGGCCCCCGCCCCCACCCCGGTCGCCGGGACGGCCGGCGGCTCCCAGGTGCTGCGGCACGTGCTGCGCTGGCCCGTGGCGATCGCCCTGCTGGTCAGCGGTGCCCTCCACCTGCCCGCGGACCTGGCCGCCCTGCCGTCGGCGGCCCCCGGCCGGTTCCTGCCGCTGCTGGTCACCGTGGTCTGCCTGGTGCTCGGCGCGCTGCTGGCGCTCCGGGACACCGCCGCGGTGTGGCGGGCCGGAGCCGTCACCGGCCTCGGCGTCGTCGCCCTGCACGTGGCGGGGGGCGTGGCCGGGTTCGACCCGCTCGACGGAGCGGTGGGCGGCTCCCTGGCCTGGGCGGGCGTCACCGCGATGCTGTGCGCGGCGGCCGGCGCCGTCCTCGCGGGCCTGGCCCTGAGGAACGCGCAGGAGAACTCGGCCTGACCCGGGCCGACCCGGTACGAAGCGGCACCCGGCGCTCCGAGCGCGGGGTGTCGCTTCACGTGCGGCGGGCTTCAGGGCCCGCGCCGGGTGCGGGTCCACGTCACCACCTGGTCCGCGGACCAGGTGGTGATCACGCGCTCGGGCGGAACCCCGCACTCCACGGCGCGTTCGCAGCCCAGGATCTGCCAGTCCAGCTGGCCCGGGGCGTGTGCGTCGGTGTCGATCGCGAAGAAGGTACCGGCCGCCACGGCGAGCCGCAGCAGCCGGCGGGGCGGGTCCAGCCGGTCGGGGCGGCTGTTGATCTCCACGGCGGTACCGGACTCCGCGCAGGCGCCGAAGACGGCCTCGGCGTCGAACCGCGACTCCGGCCGGGTCCGCCCCGTGACCAGCCGCCCCGTGCAGTGGCCCAGTACGTCCATCAGCGGATCGCGCACCGCCGCCAGCAGCCGGCGGGTCATCGCGGGCGCGTCCATCCGCAGCTTCGAGTGCACCGAGCCGACCACGAGGTCCAGCCGCTCCAGCAGTTCAGGCTCCTGGTCCAGCGAGCCGTCGTCGAGGATGTCGCACTCGATGCCGGTGAGCATCCGGAACGGCGCCCAGGTCTCGTTGAGCGCGGCCACGGCCTCGAGCTGTTCGCGCAGCCGCTCCGGGGAGAGCCCGCGGGCGATCGTCAGGCGCGGCGAGTGGTCGGTGAGGACGGCCCACTCGTGGCCCAGCGCTGCCGCCGCCCGCCCCATCGCCTCGATCGGGCTTCCGCCGTCGGACCAGTCCGAGTGCATGTGGCAGTCCCCGCGCAGCGCCGCCCGCAGGGCGGTGGCGGCGGGGGTGGCCGGCGGCGCCTCGGGGAGCGCGGCGGCCTCGTCCTCCAGGGTCCGCAGATAGGCCGGGACCTCCCCGGCGAGTGCCTCGCGTACGACCTGGGCCGTCTTCGGGCCGATGCCCTTGACCTGCTCCAGGGAGCCGGCCGCGGCGCGCTCGGCCAGCTCCTGCCCGCCCATCCGGCCCAGGGCGGCCGCAGCCGTCCGGAAGGCCCGTACCCGGTAGGCGGGGGCCTGCGCGCGCTCCAGCAGGAAGGCGATCCGGTCCAGCGCGGCAACCGGGTCCATCGCGTACCTCCTGACCCCCGACCCAGTGTCCGGCGGAGGAAGCGCCCGCGCCTCCCGCGGCGCCTACTCCTCCCGCGACTCCTGCGGCACGGCGGCGTCGAGGGCGGCCGTGAGGCGGTTCAGGCGCGTCTGGAGGTCGAGGATCTCGCCGAGCTCGAAGCCGGTGGCGGTCGCGATCCGGCGCGGGACCTCCACGGCCCGGGCGCGCAGGGCGGCGCCCTCCTCGGTGAGGTGCGCGTGCACGGAGCGCTCGTCCTGCGTGCTGCGCTCCCGGCGGACCAGGCCGGCCGCCTCGAGCCGCTTGAGCAGCGGGGACAGCGTCCCCGAGTCCAGCCTGAGGTGCTGCCCGAGCTGCTTGACCGGCATCTCGCCGTGCTCCCACAGCACCAGCATCACCAGGTACTGCGGGTAGGTGAGCCCGAGGTCCTTGAGGACGACGCGGTAGAGCCCCCCGAACGCGCGGCTCGCGGCGTTGAGCGCGAAGCAGATCTGGCCGTCCAGGCGGAGGAAGTCCTGGTCGGGGTGGGTGGCGGTCGGCTGCTCGGTCATGCGGCCAGTGTACCCGGGTGGACTTGCGAGGCATTTAATTGTGCACAACTGAATTGTGTGCTCTACTCATGGAGCGGGCCGACCACCGGCCACCGCAACGGTTGATTTCTGCGAGAGGAACTCCGATGGACGCGCTGTACACCGCTGTCGCCACCGCCAACGGCCGCGAGGGCCGCACCGTCAGCTCCGACGGTCAGCTCGACCTCGCGCTCGCCATGCCCCCGGCGCTCGGCGGCAACGGACAGGGCACGAACCCCGAGCAGCTCTTCGCGGCCGGCTACGCCGCCTGCTTCGCCAGCGCGCTGGGCCTCGTCGGCCGCCAGGCCAAGGCCGACACCAGCGAGGTCTCGGTCACCGCGGAGGTCTCCATCGGCAAGGACGGCGCGGGCTTCGGTCTCGGCGTCGTACTGCGCGTCGAGCTCCCCGAGTCCCTGGCGGGCGAGACCGGCACCCTGCTGGTCAAGCAGGCGCACGAGGTCTGCCCCTACTCCCGCGCCACGCGCGGCAACATCGACGTGGACCTCGTCATCGAGTGAAGATGCCGGACATCCGGCGGGCGGCCACCATGGAGGGGCACCGACCCGTACGGGGGCCGCACGCCGGGAGGCGCCCATGGCGCACACCTACGCAACGGACGTACTCGTCGTCGGCGCCGGCCCGGTCGGGCTGACGGCGGCCGTGGAGCTCCGCAGACGCGGCGTCTCCTGCCGGATCGTCGACCGGCTGCCCGCCCCGCTGCCGTTCGCGAAGGCCGTCGGCGTCCAGCCCCGCACCCTCGAACTCTGGGACCGCATGGGCCTGGTGCGCGCCGCCCTCGACGCGGCCGTCCCGTTGCGCGGCCAGCTGGCGTACGTCAACGGCGTCGAACAGCCCCGCTTCGAGATGCTCATGCCGCCCGAAGTCCCGTACGGGTTCGCGGCGCTGCCCCAGTACGAGACCGAGCGCCTGCTCACCGAGTTCCTGGCGCGCTTCGGCACCGAGGTCGAACGCGGCACCGAGCTGGTGTCGTTCGCCCAGGACGCCAACGGAGTGACCAACCGGGTCCGTACCCCCTCCGGAGCGGAGGAGGAGGTACGGACCCGGTTCCTCGTGGGCTGCGACGGCGCGCACAGCATCGTCCGCAAGGGGCTCGGACTCACCTTCGAGGGCGGCGCGTTCCCCGAGGAGTTCATGCTGGCCGACGTGGTGGTCGACTGGGACCTGCCGCACGGCTACGGCGTCCGCTCCATGCACCGCGACGCCTCCGGCGCCGTGGACGACGTACTCGTCTGCATCCCGCTGCCCGGCCCCGGCCGCTACCGGATGTCGATGAAGGTCCCGCCCGAACTGTCCACGGCGCAGCGGGTGGGGAAGGACCCCGACGCCATCACCCACGGACTGCAGACCGGCCGCGGCCCCGAACTGGCCGACATCCAGACCGTCCTGGACCGGCTCTCACCGCAGCCGACCACCGCCTCGGACATCCGCTGGTCCTCCGTCTTCCGCATCAGCCACCGGATCGTGAACCGCTACGGCGACGGCCGGGTCTTCGTCGCCGGCGACGCCGCGCACATCCACCCGCCGACCGGCGCCCAGGGCATGAACACCGGCGTCCAGGACGCCTGGAACCTGGCCTGGAAACTCGCCCTCGCGGTCGAGGGCCGTGCCGACGCCGCGCTCCTCGCCAGCTACGACGCCGAGCGCCGGCCCGTCGGCGAGGAAGTCGTGGGCCGCACCGTCCGGCACGCGCAGGAGGGCGTCCAGGCCGACCCGGAGGACCCGCGGACCCTGATGCTGCGCGAGGCCCAACTCCTCGTCGGCTACCGGGACGGCCCGATCACCGGCCCGTCGGACGAGGGCCCGGACCCGCGCCCCGGCGACCGGGCACCGGACTGCGCCGGCCTCACGGGTGAGATCGCCGCCTACCCGCTGCGCCTGTTCGACCTGCTGCGCGACCGCGACCACGTCCTGCTGCTCTACGGAGACGTCCAGGACCCGGGCGGACTCGCCCGCACGGCCCGGGAGGCCTCCGGCGGCCGTACGGAGACCATCGTCGTCCTCCCGGCCTCCTCCCTAGCCCCTCCCCCCGACGGGCTGCCCGTCTACCACGACACCGCGGGCCTGTTCGCCCGCCTCTACGCCCCGGACGGCCCGACGGCCTTCGTGATCCGCCCGGACGGCTACCTCGCCGCCCGCCTCGACCCGCCCGACGCGGCGGCCCTGCGCACGCACCTGGCGACCACCTTCGCCGCACCCTCGTAGGGGTGGTCAGTCCCAGGTGCTGACCACGACGGCAACCGGCTTGGGAAAAGGCCGGAACCGCTCGTCGATGCGGTCGAGCTCCGGTTGCCTGAGCGCCCGGATGCGCGGCGGCAGCAGAGGCCAGACGCGCGCGAGAAGGTGTCGGCACCAGACGTCGAAGTCGTACTCGGGCCTGCAGTCCGAGCAGCCGTCCGTTTCCAGCTCCGCAACGACGTCGTTCCACTCGGCGAGCAGGGAGTTGAGCGTGGGCGCTCGCCCGTCGGCCTGCCCGCCTGTGACGACGCCGACGGCTGCGCGCACCGCCTCGTACTCCTCGGCGCTCGGGACGAAATCGTCCGGCGGACCACCGTCCCCCGTCACGAACGGCCCTCCGCCTTCGCGGCCTCCCGGCGCTGCCGCTTGCCCAGCGGGGCCTGGGAGAGGTCCTCGGCCTGAGACGTGAGCTGCTTGAAGCCGTACCCCCGCTCGGTCAGCCGGCTCTCCGCGCTCAACTCGGCGCGGGCGGTCGCGTCGAGGATGTCCTCCTCGGCCTCGCCCGAGTCCAGGAACCGGAACGTGAAGAAGGGGCGGGCCGCGATGTCGTACGTCAGATGCCCCTCGGCGGTGAACGCCGCGCGCAGCACGTCGTGCTCGGGCGCCGCCGCGAGCAGCTCCGCCCGCTGGTCGTCGGTGAGGCCGTCGAAGGAGCCGCGGACGGTGATGCGGAAGGTACGGGAGCTCATCCCGGCAGGCTAAGCCGGACGCCGGCCCCGCGCACCCGGATTTCCGTCCGGATAGCGGTCGCGGCCCCCTGAAAACCGGCGCCGGGATCACGTTTTGGATTGACGGACGATCCTCAATACGATCCGGCGATGATCACAAGAAAACGGCTTGCGGCCCGGGCGTGCGGCCTGCTCGCCGCCCTCGCCGTCGGGCTCTTCCCGGCGGGCGCCAGCGCCGCCGACGGCAAGACGGCGAAGGAACCCCCCAAGGTCGACCTCGTCCTCGACGTCAGCGGCTCCATGCGGGCCAACGACATCGACGGACAGTCCCGGATGAGCGCCGCGAAGCAGGCCTTCAACGAGGTCATCGACGCCGTCCCCGACGAAGTGCGGCTCGGCATACGGACCCTGGGCGCCACCTACCCCGGCGAGGACAAGGCGCTCGGCTGCAAGGACACCAAGCAGCTGTACCCGGTCGGCCCGCTCAACCGCACCGAGGCGAAGACCGCCGTGGCCACCCTCGCCCCCACCGGATGGACGCCCATCGGTCCGGCCCTGCTGGCCGCGGCCCAGGACCTCGAGGGCGGTGAAGCCACCAAGCGGATCGTCCTCATCACCGACGGCGAGGACACCTGCGCCCCGCTCGACCCCTGTGAAGTTGCGCGCGACATCGCCGCCAAGGGCATCCACCTGACCATCGACACCCTCGGCCTGGTCCCCGACGCCAAGATCCGCGCCCAGCTCACCTGCATCGCCGAGGCGACCGGCGGTACCTACACCGCCGTGCAGCACAAGGACGAACTCTCCAGCAGAGTCAGACAATTGATCGACCGGGCCGCCGAGCCCGTCGTCAACCCGGTGGCCACCGAGGGCGGCAAGCAGTGCGCGAACGCCCCGCTGCTGAAGCCCGGCCTGTACAGCGACCGCGAGACCTTCGGCGAACACCGCTGGTACCGCGTCGAGGTCCTCCCCGGCCAGGAACTGCGCGCCTCCGTGAGCATCGCCGCCGACCGCGCCGTCAACCGGGACTACGGCGTCCTGCTGCGCGCCACCACCCTCCACGGCCGCGAGATCGTCCGCGGCTCGGAGGCCGGCGACGGACGCACCGACGTCATCTCCACCGGCCTGCGCTACCCGAAGGCCGAGGCCGACGGGGCCGACGCCGACACGAAGCCGGCCGCCGAGACCGTCTGCGTCCAGGTCAGCAACTCCTTCTCCGCGCCCGCCTCCGTCAAGACCACCCCGGGCATGCCCGTCGAGCTGACCGTCGAGCTGGTGGACGGCCCCGACACGGCCTCCGACGTCGCCTCCTTCGGCCTCGGCCGCGGCTGGTGGCTGCTCGCCGCCCTGGCGCTCGCCGGACTGCTGGCGGGTCTGGTGTGGGGCTGGATCTCGCGCTGGCGCATCTCCGTCTGGAGGACCAACTGATGCGTACCGTACGCACCCTGACCGCCGCCCTGCTGGCCGGCGCCGCCGCCCTCGCGGTGGCGGGCTGCACGGCCGAGGCGGACAGCCCCTCGGCCTCCGCGTCGCCCACCGCGCCGGCCACGGCGACCCCCGCCGGCAACGCGGGCAAGACCGAATCGGCGCCGACCGAGGCGGGCACCGGCTTCCGCACCGCCACCGCCTTCCGCCCGGGCCAGCGGGCCACGGCCGACGCCTCCACCGGCGACTACCTCTACTGGGTGCTCCCCCTCGACGCCCAACAGCGCGCCACGGTGAAGGCCACGGTCACGCTGCCCCAGTCCGCGACCCGGCACGGCGCCGCGAGCTGGCAGATCGACGTGTACGACGGGCTGCGCCGCCGCCAGGCGTGCATGTACGGCGCCGAGACCCGCGCCGCCGCCAAGGAGGCGGCGACGGTCGAACTGTCCTGCACCCTGCGCACGGTCCGCGCCTCGGCCGAGCCGTGGTCCAACGACCCGCTGCCGGGCAGCTACTACGTACGCCTGACCGTCGCCGAGCTGCCGGACGAGGACAAGGGCCTGCCGGTACGCGCGGCAGTCGAAGCCGAGGTGAAGGAGGCCGGCGGCGCCTACGCGGTGGACGGCGCCCTCTCCGCTCCGCTGGTCCCCGCCACCGTGACCGGCACCCTGCGCGAGCCGGAGGGCGGCTGGTCCGGCGGCTGGTGGTCGGACCGCTGGATCTGGACCGCGGCCGGCGGAGCCCTCGCGGCCCTCGCGGGCCTCTTCGGGTACTCCCTCACACGCGGCTCGGGCCGCCCGTCCAGGGTCCCGCCGCAGGGCTGACCCGGCAGCGGGCGGGGCCGTACGGCACTCCCGTACGGCCCCGCCCGCACCCGCACGTCTAGGGTTGGCTCAACATCACGGAAAGCAAGGGGAATTGATGAACGGGGACGTGGCGGGCGGAGTCTTCCAGCCATTGGAGGGCGACGATCCGCCGATGGTGGCGGGCTACCGGATCGCCGCCAGGCTCGGCTCCGGCGGCATGGGCAAGGTGTACCTGTCGCACACACCGGGAGGCCGGCCGGTCGCCATCAAGGTGATCCGGCCCGAATTCGCCGAAGACCCCGAGTTCCGGCGCCGGTTCCGCCAGGAAGTCCAGTCCGCCCAGCGGGTCCAGGGCCTGTACACCGCACCCGTCATGGACAGCGACACCGACGGCCCCAACCCCTGGCTCGCCACCGCCTACGTACCGGGCCCCACCCTCTCCGCGGCGGTCGCCGAACACGGCCCGCTCCCGGCCAGGACCATCCTGATGCTCGTCGCCGGGATCGCCGAGGCCCTCCAGGTCATCCACGGGGCGGGCATCGTCCACCGCGACCTCAAGCCCTCCAACGTACTGCTCGCGGTCGACGGCCCCCGGGTCATCGACTTCGGCATCGCCCGGGCCGCCGACGCCACGTCGCTCACCGCCAGCGGAGTCGCCGTCGGCACCCCCGCCTTCATGGCCCCCGAGCAGGCCGCCGGCCGCGAGATCAGCGGCGCCACCGACATCTTCGCCCTCGGCCAGGTCGCCGCGTACGCCGCGCTGGGCGCGCCCGCATACGGTGAAGGGCCCTCGCACGGCGTGCTGTACCGGATCGTGCACGAGGAGCCGGACCTCTCCGGGATCCCCGCCGAACTGCGGCCGCTGATCACGCGCTGCCTCGTCAAGGACCCGGCCGGGCGGGCCTCGCTGACCGAGATCCTCGACCTGTGCCGCACCGCCGCCGACCAGACCCAGCTGCGCCGCCCGGAGGACTGGCTGCCGGGAGGGATCGCCGCGGGCATCTCGAACCGCCAGGAAGTCCCTGGCCCCGGTCCCGACGCCCGCGGTCCCGACCGCGCCGGCAGCGCCACCCGCACCCCCGGCCGCACCGCCCGTGGCCCAGCCCGCGTTCACCCCCACCCCGGCACCGCAGCCGCCCACCCCGGCACCGCAGCCGCCCACCGCGGCACCGCAGCCGCCCACCCCGGCACCGCAGCCGCCCACCCCGTACCCCTCGGGCGCCGCCCACCCCGCTCCGCATCCCGCCCAGCCGGTCACTCCGCCCCGCCCGCAGGGCTACGGCCCGTCCGGGTCCTTCGGGCCGCCGCAGGCCACGTACGCGCCGCGCCCGACGGCGCCCGTACCCGTCCAGATGCCGCTCATCCAGGTGGGCACGCCGCACCCCCCGAAGCGGCGCAACCGGACCGCGATCATCCTGGTCTCCGTCTTCGGCGGTCTGCTCCTGCTCCTGGCCGGTTGCGGCGCCATGCTCAACGCCATCGGCAAGAGCACCCGCGGCTCCTACGCTGACGGCGCCGACCGAGCCACGCCGACGGCCACGGCCAAGGGGCAGCCGCGCCCCGACCCCCAGCCCGTCGTCTCCAAGGACTTCAAGCTCCCCAGCGGCTACCACCTCAAGTTCGCCGACGACGCGCTGGAGCCACACGACGGCACCAAGGACGACTTCTACTACTACTGCGCCTTCCAGGACTGCGAGTTCGGCGTCTCCCAAGCCAAACTGGCGCGTCTGGACAGCGGCACCGAGGGCTCGCTCCAGGCCTGCCGCCAGGAGACCCGCTTCACCAGCAAGATCCCGGTCGAGGCACTCTCCAAGGGCGGCGCGATGTGCGTGAAGAGCGAGGAAGGGACCATCGCCCTGGTCGTCTACAAGTCCAGCTCGACGAAGAACGACCCGAGCAGATACGTCACCCTCGACGTGACGATCTGGCGGGGCGCGGCCCGCAAGGACTGAGGGCCGCGCGCCCACCCTGCCTAGCGCAGCCGGGTGAGCCTGGCCCAGAACGAGGGCTCGGCCGGCTTCCCGCGCACCGCCACCGGCACGCGCTTGGCCCCGTCCCCGTCGCCCACCGTGAGGACGCCGACCTCGGCGCCGTCCTCGGCCGCGTGCGGGACGGTGCCGGCCTCGGCCGCGACGCCGAGCGAGAGCCGCATCCGCTGTCCCGGTACGCCGATCACGTTGAGGTCCTTCGCGGCCACCAGCGGGGTACGGCCGCCGAGCCCGTCGTCCACGTACCCGACCGTCTGCCCCTTGCGGACGGCCGGGGACGCGGCCAGTGCCGCCCGGACGGCCTCGATGACCTTCCGGCTGTTCTCCTTCACCAGGACCAGGCTGTCCCGGCCGTCGGGGTCCGGGCCGTCCGCGTGCTGGTCCATCATCGTGCCGAGCACCATCGGCGTCTCGTCGCCGACGGACTTGTACGCGGCCCACATCAGCGTCCCGCCGGCCGGCGTGCTCGAACCGGTCTTGATGCCCCGGATGCTCAGACCCGTCGCGGTGAGCAGGCTGTCGTTGTTGTTGTAGATCGGCTTGGGCAGGCCCTTGATGGTGGCGTTGGGCATGGCGACGACCGAGCGGAACGCCTCGTCCTTCATGACGGCCTCGGCGAGCTTCAGCTGGTCGACGGCGGTGCTGACGGTGCCCGCGTCCAGACCGCTGGGGTCCGTGTACGTGGTGTCCTTCATCCCGAGTTCCTTGGCGGCGGCGTTCATCTTCGCGACGAACGCGGTCTCGTCACCGCTGCCGGTGTCCCAACGGGCGAGCAGGCGGGCCACGTTGTTGCCCGAGGGGATCATGAGCATCTTGAGCATGTCCTGCTGGCTGAACTTCGTACCGGCGGTGAGCCCCTCGATGCGGGACTCGTGCTCGGAGTTGCCGTCGGCCACGGCCTTCGCGTCGACCGCGATGTCGGGGCCCGCGTCGGCCTTGTTGCGCAGCGGGTGCCCCTTGAGGATCACGTACGCCGTCATCACCTTGGCGACGCTCGCCGTCGGGACGGGCTTCTGCTCGCCGAAGGTAGCGATGTCACCGGAGCCGGGGACGCGGACGGCCCCCTGGCCCTTGGCGGGCCAGGGGATGGAGAGCTGCCCGTCGAGGACGTGCACGGGCTGGTCCGCGACGAGCTGCGGGCCGGGCAGCGGCCGCAGCAACTGCGCGCCGACGAACACGCCGCCGAGGAGCAGCACGATGGGCGTCCACACCTTGACCCGCCGCACGAGGGTCCGCCGGGGCGTCTCGGCCGGGGGAGCGGTATTGGTCAACTCGGCCGACAACTCCAACGCGCCCCCACCCCCGGCCCCGGCCTCGGCCCGGGCCCGGGCGTCGGCCCCGGCTTCGGCCCGGGCGTCGGCCCCGGCTTCGGCCCGGGCGTCGGCCCCGGCGTCGGCCCGGGCGTCGGCCCCGGCCCGGGCCCCGGCCCCGGCTTCGGCCCGGGCGTCGGCCCGGGCGTCGGCCCCGGCGTCGGCCCGGGCGTCGGCCCGGGCATCGGCCCCGGCTTCAGCCTCGGCCTGGGCTCCGGCTTCGGCCCCGGCTCCGGCTCCGGCCTGGGCCCCGGCTCCGGCTCCGGCCTGGGCTCCGGCTCCGGCTTCGGCCTGGGCTCCGGCTCCGGCTTCGGCCTGGGCTCCGGCTCCGGCTTCGGCCTGGGCTCCGGCTCCGGCT